>PMQB01000668.1 GCA_003169195.1 Bryobacterales bacterium | reverse complement strand
CACCAACAATTCAGACGGTCTACCCCAAGGCGCCTTCACCGCCGGCCTGCAGTTGCCGGATGGGAGCTTCTGCTTCTTCATGGGAACCCAGTATGTTACGGACAAGAACCTGGAAACGCCCACGCCCAATCAAAACCGTTGGGGGCGCATCGGCAGCAATATTCTGCGGCGCGGTGTCGACACGGCTTACCGCATTGATAACAAGCACTACCTGTTCAGCGGCGACGAAATTGCATGCTACACCGCGGGCGGCGATGGGAATGTGCCCGCCTATATGGACCAAGCGCCGGTCGCGGGGCCGTTTGGTTCGTTTGGGATCCTGCGCGGCGCTTTCACGTACAAAGGATTTTTCTACCTTTTGTCGCGTGATAGCTTCCTCTGCTGCACGGTCGACCGGCCGGAGACGCTCTTGCCGGAATATCCCCGAACTGGTCAAGCCGGGGCGTTGGTGGCCGACCTCCGCCAGCGATTCAACCTGCCGACGAATCCGATCGACATCAATCCCACGCAGTATGAAGTCTACGCGCTGAGCCTGCAAGGCAACATTCTGTTCTTAGACATTGATGACGCGGGCGCCGGCGAAGTAGTCCTGCGCCTTGACTTGACGAGCGGACGCCTTACTCGCGATATACCGGTGACGCGAATCGACTGGGTTACCTTGCGCAAGGATGGCAGCATCTTTGTGGATCTGCCTACAGTGCGTTACAGCTTCTTGGGGCTGAACGTCATGAAAACTGTGAATGGTGTTGCTGCAGTTTGGAACAACAATAGTCAAGCCCGCTCGATTGGTTCTGTCTGGGGCGGCAGGCCGTTTGATGCCGCACTACCGCTGACGAATGAGCAGGGTAGTGACCTGTTGTATCTCTTTGTGCAGAATCAGTGTGCCCATCTGACTCAGGCGGCGGCGAGCGACAGCGGTCTCGGCGTGGTGGCCACCAATCTCAGTAATGCTTTAGGATCTTCGCTTAAACCGATCAGCGCGGTATTAACGAATCTGCCGGCCGCCGTGTTGACCGGTCTGGATGCAATTCTCCCGGTGGGCGACGGTTTCTACGTCTTCAAGGGCAATCAGTACGCGCACTTGACAGGTGAGAATCAGCCTGCGGTGGTGCCGTCAATCATATACGACATCGTTCGGCTCACCACCTCAACCGCCGCGCGGCTCGACCGCGAACTGTTCATCGGCGGCCTTTCGGCGTTACTTAGTTTGCCAACGCAAGAGGTGGGCGACACACCTGGCTTTACAGCCACACCAACGAATGTAAAACCATCGCCCAGGATGATCCTCGTCAATGGTTACGCCGTCAACACAACCAATCTTCCGCTAGCAGATCATCTTGATTTTGCCAGCGCCAACGGCGTCTATCTTTGGGAAATTTTTTACCACGCGCCGTTGTTAATCGCCGGCCTGCTCAACACAGCGCAGCGCTTCCAGGATGCCAAGACTTGGTACGAATACGTTTTTGATCCAACCGAACCCGCGGATGCCTGGAAGTTTTTGCCCTTCTTGACCGACGATGCCGAACGCTTAGTTCTGGAAATCCTCGATCGTCTGGCGCGGCTTGATCAACTCAAACCAAACGACCCGAATGTGGGGGCCGTGCGTGCCCTCAGTACGCCGCACCTGAATGATTTGATCATCATGAACTCCGCGTTCCAAGGTGAACGCGAGCTTAACCAGGGGGAGATCAGCAAACTTAGCACGCTCGATGATACCCTGGTGACCCCGGTCACCGGGCGTCTACAAGCGCTGATCGCGCCTAACGACAACTCGGTGAGTCCTGTAGCGGCAGACTTGCTTGAGCTTATGAATCTCGCGGGGGATCTCGGGAATCGCTGGGCCGATCTGAAGACCCAACGCGCCCAGATCGACATATATCTGCAAGATCCGTTCGACCCGCACGCCATCGCGGCACAACGCCCGATCGCCTATCGCAAGGCAACCGTCATGGCTTACCTCAACAATCTCATCGCTTGGGGTGACATGCTTTTCGGTCAGTACACGCGCGAAACCATCAACCAAGCGCGCATGCTTTACGTGATGGCTTGGGATGTGTTGGGCCGCCGGCCGCAGAGCCTTGGTATGCGCGTGCTTCCACCCGATGCCGTTTACAAAGACATTGGGCAGTATCAAGACGGCAAGGCGCCGCGCCCGCATTCGTATGACATGTTGATGCAGCTCGAAAACACCCGCCAAACGCAAGTGGTTCAGCTTAGTTTTGCTGCGTCAGTTCTGCAGACGACGCCCGTCGAAAAACAGGTGCCGCCGTATTTCTTCATGCCAGTTAACGACCAGCTCGATCAATACTGGACCACTGTCGCCGATCGTCTCTACAAAATCCGTCACGGCCTGAACCTCCTCGGCGTCAAAGAAGCGCTCCCGCTCTTCTCTCCGCCCATCGACCCAATGGCGTTGGTCGGCGCAGTGGCGGGTGGAGGCCTGGCAGGCATAGCCGACTTATCAGGCGGTGCAGTCGACGTACCGCATTACCGCTTCACTTTCCTCGTGGCCAAAGCGGAAGGGCTCGCTCAGGGTCTGCAACAGCTCGGCTCGGAACTACTGGCCGCGCTGGAGAAGCGCGATTCCGAGGCACTCACCCGGCTGCAGACGACGCAAGAAGGCATCATCCTCGGCCTTACCGAGGATATGCAAAAATCGCAGCTTTTAGAGGCGCAAACCAACCTGACGTCTCTGCAACAGGCCAAGCTCAGTGCGCAGACACGCCGCGACGCTTATCAAGGCTATATAGATGTTGGATACTTGCCCGAAGAACAGGCTCAAATTGATCTGGCCATCGCTGGTGTTGTCTTAAATACTCTCTCGGCGGTATTTAATTGGATTTCGGCGCCTCTCTCCTTGCTGCCCGCTATCACGTTTGGCCTGTTTAGCTTCGGCGCCACGGAAGAGGAATTTGAAAAGACGACGCAAGCCGCGGCAATGGCACTTCAGTCCACTGCGGGCGCGGTGCAGGGCGTTGGCGAAATCCTCGGCATGACCGCCCAGCACAAGCGAACCGTTCAAGACTGGCAGCTCCAGCACGATCTGGCCGTTATCGACATGGCGCAAATCGACGCGCAAATCGCCGGCGCGCAATACCAAATTCAGTCGGCGCAGCAACAAATCGCCATCACCGCAAAGCAGGTCGAACAGAATAAAGCGATCGCAGATTTCTACCACAGTAAGTTCACGAACCAGGAACTCTACGAATGGATGGCCAGCCGTCTGTCCGATCTTCACTATCAGACGTACCAGCTGACGCTCGATATGGCGCGCGCGGCGGAACGTGCGTTCCAGTTTGAGCGCGGGCAAAGCGAAGCCACCACAACCTATATTCAGAGTGATGCGTGGGATAGCCAGCGCAAGGGGCTGCTCTGCGGTTACACGCTGGGCCTCGCGCTCAGCCGCATGGAATCGGCGTTTATCGCTACCGATGCGGGGCGTCTGCAAATCACCAAGTCCATTTCCCTCATCCAAATGGACCCCATGGCCTTCATCAAGCTGAAAACGCAAAACGCCTGCGAGTTCGATTTGACCGAAGCGCTCTTCGATTACGATTTCCCCGGCCATTATTGCCGTCTGGTGAAAACAATTGCGGTCGATCTGGTTCTAGCCAACGGTGTGCTCGCCAACGCCACGCTTACCCAGGTCACCAGCCGCACCGTGATGCAGCCAGATCCGAAGGCCGTGAGCTATCTGCTCTCGCCCAAAGAAAACCCGCCGCAGAGCATTCGCACTAACTGGAAGGCGCAGCAACAAATCGCGCTTTCCTATCACACGCAGTATGAAACGAATAGCGGCGTCTTCGAGCTCAACTTCGACGCCGACCATTACTTGCCGTTCGAAGGAACGGGCGCTGTGTCGCACTGGCGCCTGGAACTTGGCGGACCTCCCAATGCCTATGATCTGCGCACGCTGACGGACGTGACCATTACCATCAAATACACTGCGCTTCAGGGTGGCGATGCTTTCGCCGCCAGCGTACGCGGCATGCTCAAACCTACCGATACGCTGCGCGGATTTAACCTTAACGTTGATTTCGCCGATGTTTGGCAGGCATTCATACAGGGAACGGACACTACGTTGCAACTGCCACTTACCCAATCGCTCTTCCCCAACATGGTGGGCGGTGCGATTCCCGCGATCTTCACTATCTATGAATACGTTGACCAGAACGCCGGAGGGGCCACGTTCTCCCTCACGATGGGGGGTCAACAAACGCCGCTGCCGAATGGCAGGAGCGTAGACACCAGCGGACTCATGGTTCGCGCGGCGGGCACAACGCTCAACTTGACGCTGAAGGGCGACCGGACCACCCTGAGCAATGTGTATTTGCTGCTGGGCTACAAGGCAGGCGTGAGATGAACCCGCGGCGAAAACAGCTAGTTGCCAAACAGAAGCGGAAGCAGATGATTCAGCCGATCAAAGAATCGGCTACTCGGTCGCCAACCTCCCCCCAGGGAAAAGCAACGGGCGGCCGCGCAAATCAAAAGAATCTCGCGCTCGCGAAAAGCCTCGGCTTTCACTCGTCGGACTTTGAGCAACCCGTGACGACCAAAGCGGTGGTAAGCGCCGCCACCGACCGGAATTACAACAACGACGAGACTGTCCGCGCCCGGCTGGATGCTTCCATTGGCCCGACAGCTCGATCGCGGCTGGAAAACAATACAAAAGTAACCGACGTCCAGCAAGTCGAAAGTTTGCTAAAGAACAGCAAAATATCGGGCGGCAACCAACTCACCTCGCTGCTGGAACACAATAAGGTCCCAAGCGCAGATGATCTTGCCAAGCTGTTGGCCGTGCCCAAAGTGGGGAACGGCAAGCAGTTGCTCGATCTGTTACAGAACTCAAAGATTCAGAACACACCCGAATTGCTCAGCTTGCTTAACAGCGGAAAGCTAAAGAGCGTTGCCGAACTCAGCTCGCTTTTGAGCCAAACCAAAATCGCCTCCAGCACTCAGTTGATCGGTTTATTGAACAACGACAAAGTGCAAGATGTGGCTCAACTCACGGGCCTTTTGCAGAACGGTAGACTTAACAACTTCTCCGACCTAAACATGCTGTTGGGGAGCGATAAGATCACCGATGGCGCCCAATTGCTCTCCATCTTGCAGCAGCCCAAAGCGCAAGATAGCGCGCAAATACTTAAACTCTTGGGCGAAGACAAGCTCGCTAGCGGCGCGGACCTGAACACGCTCTTAGGCCAGGACAAGCTTAAAGATGGCGCGCAGCTGCTGACATTGTTTCATCAAGGGCATCTCGCGGATTCCGGCCAGTTGATCTCGCTCTTCGGCGCCCGCAAGCTTACCAACGGCGCTGAACTGCTCACGCTTCTGGGCCATTCCAAGCTCACTAATGGCACTCAGCTGTTGACGCTGCTGCAACAGGGCAAGTTGCGGAACTCGGCGCAGCTGATCGCGCTCTGTGGTGAAAAGAAGTTAAACAGTTGCGCCGACCTCAACACGCTCTTAGGTCTGGACAAACTCACCGATGGCGATCAGTTGGCGGCCCTGCTGGAACAAGGCAAGCTGCAAGACTCAACGCAGTTGATCGCTCTCTGCGGTCGGGACAAGTTGACCAATTGCGCCGATCTCAACACGTTGTTGGGCTACGACAAAGTCAATGATGGCGCACAACTGCTCACGCTGTTGCAGCAAGGCAAATTGCGGAACTCGGCGCAATTGATTGAGCTGTGCAACGAGCCCAAGCTGAAAACTTGCGCCGATCTCAATACGCTCTTAGGTCAGGAGAAACTCAGCGACGGCGCACAGCTGCTGAGCCTGCTGAAGCAAGGCAAGCTGCAAGATTCAGTGCAATTGATCGATTTATGCAGTCAAGACACGTTAGCCAATTGCGCCGATCTAAACACGTTACTGGCGCAAGCCAAGCTCACCGATGGCGCTCAGCTTCTAAGTTTGCTGAAGCAAGGCAAATTACGGAATTCGGCACAATTGATAACGCTGTGCAATGAGCCAAGACTAAAGAGTTGCGCCGATCTCAGCACGCTTTTGGGTCTGGATAAATTGACTGATGGAGCCCAACTCATCACCTTGTTGGAGCAAGGGAAGCTACTGGATTCACCACAACTGATCAACTTATGCACTCAAGGCAAGTTAACGAATTGCGCCGATCTCATCACGCTCTTGGGCGCTGGCAAGCTGACCGATGGCGCTCAACTGCTGACATTACTGCAGAAAGCCAAATTGCAGAACTCGACGCAATTGATCTCCTTATGCAATGAAGTAAAACTAACAACGTGCACCGATCTAAGTACCTTATTGGACCAAAACAAGCTCGCCGACGGTGCCGAGCTGCTAGCCCTGTTGCGTCAAGCCAAGCTTGCAGATTCGGAGCAGTTAATCAACTTATGCAGCGCGCAAACGTTAACCAGCTGCGCCGATCTCAACACACTTCTGAGCAATGCGAATGTCGAGAGCGGAGCGGTTTTGGTGACTCTCTTGAGCAACCCCGACACGCTGAATAGCGGGCAACTGATTGCTATATGCAATGGGCTCCCCCCGGCGCGCGCCAGGATTGTTCAATTCAGTACCACGGGAGCGCCCAGAAATGCTGCTGCTTTTGATTTCTCCTCCAACTCCACTTATGGCAACTGGCATTTTCACTTCAATCGAGATAAAGAAGTTCCCGATGCGGTTGATACATTTTTCGTTACGCTTGAAGGTTATCGGGGGCGTAAGCGGCACGTCCTGTTTGAGGATCCAGCAACGGCTGAGGATAAACTGGGAAACGATCTGCCCGGTCAAACCAAGCAGAATATCCTGGACTGGGCGCAGGGTAAACTAACCGACCAACTAGGCCACAGCCAAGACATGCCGTCCGCTGAGTACCAGACGGCCAAAATCAAGACCAGACTAAAGGCAGCTGCCGATCAGCGCCGCCAAGATCAGCAAGCCCAAGAAGCAGCGGCAAGAGAAGCCAAACGACTGCAAGACGCGATTGCCAGCGCACCGCCACTCGAAGCTTATGTGGCAGCGCTTAACCAGGACGGTACTGACCTTGAGATACCATTCGTGAACGCCATGAAAATCAAGCCAACGGCGCAAGCACTGGCCGATTCACTGAACGGTGGCCGTTTAAGAACAGGGAAACGCAAAATTACTCTGGCGGAAGCCCAAAAGCTTTGGGACTTGCTGCATCCGAAATGATTGCGCTCAAAATGATCCTAAAACGACATTGCCAAACCCGAGATGGAAGGCGTGAAGCGCAACCCAAAGTGACCGTTAACTTCTAAAACAACTAAGACTATTTCGACGAAGCAAGTCGAAGGAGGTGTGAAATGGACATAAACGAAGTAAAGAGAGCAGTCCTGACACGGCAGCATAAAATCAAAGCGCCCGTTGAGACGACGAACAGAGAGGAGTTAACAGAGTCACGAGAAACGGCAGCTGAAAAGCAACCCGTCTCGATAAGCAGCGAAAAACCTGGCTCCTCTGAGTCCCAGTCCTCGCGTGAGGAAACCACGACTTCTTCGATACAGAAGTTGACTAAGAATACAGTCAAGCAGCAGCCACCTCCGCCAACCCTCGCGGCAGTTCAAAATAAACTCGTCAACCTGAAAGCTAAGGCAAATGCATCCAAAGTCGCGCAGACGGCCGCAAAGGCGTCGTCCCCTCTTGATCTCACTTCACTAAGCGAACAACCGATGACCCTGCAGGCCGTGTTGAAAGGCAACGAGGACAAGCTGACCTCTCTCGTTGAAATCGGAACGAAAACTTATGTGATTAAATCCGGAGCCGGTTACACAACGATTAAAGATCATATAACCAACACCGACATTATCAGGCACTTGGGCATATCGGGGTTTCGCGCTCCGGTAACCGTTGAACTGAACGATGATTTTAGGGCGGCCCTCGAAACCAAGTTGGGCGAAAACAATCCGGCCGCCAAGCAACTCCTAGAAGCCCTTGGCAGGTACGATCAGATTTCAGAGAAGGCTCCAGGGCTTACAATCCAGGCTATTTTCGACAACGAAAAACGCACATTGCTGAAATCGGCAATCAAAAGCATCGAGGGAGCCAAAAGCGCCGATGCGGCCATGGCGAGCTTAAAGTTAGAACTCGATAAAACCTTGAATGATTCGGCGAAAGGGACTTTAGCCCTCGAAAAGAAAAAAGGATTTGATTACGCGGCCGAGCTGGCGGATCCCAAAAAGCGGACAGCGGCGATCAATCACCTGATGGATGTTCTGAAATTACCCAAAAGTCAGCAACTCTTGCAGTTGATGGCTGACGTAAGCAAGCAATCCCCTGGAGCCGTTGTGACGGGGTTGCGTAGCCAGATTGCCAATGACGAAAATGTCCAAGCCTCTCTTGTCGCGCGCATGAAAACCAAAGAAGGCGCTTCCGCGCTGGGTGCCCTAGGCTTGACCGACATCCTCGATGGAATGGACGACCGCATTATAGGAGACAAATTCAACGGTGGCAATTTCCTGTTCGATGAGCCCAGCAATGACCTGTGGGGCATTGATAACGCCAAGGATCTGAAGCTCGGGTTGTCGTCCCCAGACGATCAAGATTGGAAGACTTGGTTCCTTCAAAACTTGACGCACGAGGGCTTTCCAGATGGAGGAGGCGATAAGGGAGAAGGCATCGGCAAGCACATACACTGGGCTGTATACACGCGTGAGACCAACGACAAACGAGAGTTCTCACAAAATGTGAAGTTGTTGGTCAACGAAGAGGACAATACCAGAGCTGGTATGGACGACGCAGTCACGAACAACATGCAAACCTTTCGAGCTCTTGTCAACGATACCAGTGCCACCGCGCTGCCCAAAGCGACGCGAGACCGGCTAAAAGCCCGGCTCGATTTCGTCGACGCCCGCACCAATTTCGTCAAGCTGCTGAATTTCGACGAGTTTACGACTATACCAACTGCGCAAAACCCTTGGCTCGGAACGAAAATAATTCGTAAAGTCAAGGCAAAGGTTGTAGGCACGACAAACGAACAGCAGAGCGCCGAGACTTGGAAGAACCAAGCCCGAAACCCGAATACCACGGATGCGGACCTTGACACTTTAGACGACACCGTCACCAGTTATCTTGGCAACAACCCTAATGCCGACCAACGCGTACTCAAAGCGCTCTTCGCAGTCCGGTCGGAACGTTTTTTGCGTTCTCTCAAGGCGAACACCGCGGCTTTGAAAACGCTTCCAACCACCAATAAGGCTTGGGGCAAACTCGACCCTGCCGTTACTGCGCGCGTGAAAGCCGTCGCCGATAGTTGGGCCACAGCACGGCGCTCGGTCGACGACAAGCCTGGCGCAGCGGCGATCAATCTTGCTATGACGGATTACGCCCTGCAATTGGCCGCCATCATGTAAGCGCTGGCGCAAACCGACGTGCATCTCGCTCCTTTTACGCCCCTCAACACCTCGCGCCTTGACTTGGTCGCTTTAAAGCTCGAAGATGCGCCGTTTGTTTTCGCCTATGCGAGCGATCCTGAAATTAGCGGTCTAGTCGCATGGAGGCAACACGGGAGTCTCGCGGACTCGCGACGTTTCATAGCTCGCTCAATGGTGGGATATGCGAAAGGAGGCCACTACACCTGGGGTATTATGCGGCGCACCGACGAAGCCTTCATCGGCACCTGCGGGTTTGGTGGAGTTGATATAGCTCACAGCTGCGGCGACCTCAATTACGTCCTCGCTAGACGCTACTGGGGGCAGGGATATGCCACGGAAGCCGCCGCCGCTGTCATGCAATTCGGCTTCAAGAAACTCCGCTTACGCTTTATTGAGGCGCAAGCATTTCAGGAGAACACCGCTTCCTTTCGCGTGATGGCTAAGCTCGGACTACGTTACAGCGAAACGACCACGATCGAGCAGGAGTCGAGCCCACGGCGTGCAGTATGCATTTGGCGGCGCGAGCGGTAGGCAAGATGCGAAAAATGCTGCTGGTTGCAGACCATCACCGACGCGATGGTCGCACACATCCCGCCGGCTGAGGCGCCGGAAAACGCATCGATCCGCACATGATGCGCCGGAATCGTAGCGCCCGATTGCTTCGCCTCATCCCATTGCTCAAGCGCCTCAATCAGGAAATCGAAAGCTCCGGCTTTGTAAGCCCGGCCGACACGGCGCCGGCGATATTAATGGCGAGATGAGAGGTATGGTCGTCTTTCTCCCACTTGGTAGCAATCATGATCGTTCCTCAAATCCGAGATGGGCGGTCAACGCCTTAGTAAGCGGAACTTACGCGAAAAGCGGATCAAGGAGAACAAAACTTTCTTAAACGAAGACTCCGCTCTCAGCGCCGCACGGTGAAATTGAGAGTGAGGGTGTGAGCAATTCCTCCGCCCATGGCCGTGATGGTGATCGGATAGGTATCAGCGATGACGCGGCGGGATACAGACAAGGTCATTTGGGACGACCCGCTGCCCGGTGCATTGATGAGATTAGGGCTGAAGCTGACGCGTACGCCAGCGGGCGCGCCGACCGCGGACAAAGCGACGGAAGAAGAAAAGCCGGCTGAAACACCGATGCTCACGACAACGGAGCTGGTTTTGCCAAGAGTTAGAAATTCCGATGGCGACGCGGCGGAAAGGCTAAAGCCTGGAGCACTGGTGGTTTTTGTCAAAGCGTTGATCAATCCGCTTCCGTTCGGAGAACCCCAGCCGGTCACCAGATCATAACCGGGCGCGGCCGAGAAGCTGCCCGAAGTGCCGCTGGCGACATCGTGGAAATCGGCGGCATAGCCGGCAGTGCCATTCTGCGCATAGATGGTCGGGTTGATGAAGCCCACGGGGGGTGCGCCGTTGGCCGCCGCCTGCTGATTGACGAGCGCCAAGTAGCCAGCCCACATAGGAGCGGCGAAGCTGGTGCCGCCCAATTGGTTAGCCGCGCAGGTGGTTTGATTGGCGCACACAAAAAAGGTGAAGTTGGCGTTGGCCGCCACATCGGGGCCGTTCCGTAAGGTCGTGGATCCCCGATTGCTTGAGTTGATCACGCCCGGAAGTTGTTGCCAGGAAGGAATGGGGATGGAATCCGGCGAGATGCCGCCGCCGCTATTCACCCAAGCCGTTTCCGATTGCCAAGGACCAGCGGCACCGGCGGTGATCAGGTCGGTCCCGCCAACTGAGACAACGTTGGTGTCGTCGGCCGGCCATGCTTCATTGGTCGACGACCACGTGGAACTGTCGCCTGAAGCGGCGAAGAAGGTTTGACCTTGGGCCGCCATTTTTTTGAAATAGGGGTCGAGGGTGTTGGGATCGGCGGGCGTCCAGCCCCACGAGCAACCAATGGTGGTGGGGAGTGGGTTGTGGGTGGTCATGGCGCTGATGATGGCGGTATCGGTGGTCCCGATGTAGAGAACAAGACTGGCTAATCCAGGCGCCATGCCAAGGGCTTGGGTCATGTCGATGGTTTGTTCGGAATCGTCACAGCCGGCGCTTTGGAGGCAGGATGTGCTGGTGCCGTCGGTGGAGAGGAGCGTGACCGGGACGTTGTTGGTTTGACCGATGTTCTTGTAATAGGTGGCTAAGTCGTCGAGATCGGTGCCGGCGTATTCGAGTAATCCGAGGTTCTGGCCGGCGCCGGTGAGAGCCGTACCGCCGTAGTAGGCGGCCCGCATGTCGCTTCCTAAGAATGAAGCGGAGGGACCGGAGCCGGTGGTGGCATGCGTCAAGACTGCGTCCGGATTCATCCCATGGGCTTTTGCGAAGGCGGTCTTGGTGATCAATCGAGGCTGGGGGATGGAGTAGTTATCCAAACCGGAAATGTGCCAGAGGGAGAAGGGCAAGTCGGCAGTGGGCTCACGGTCTGGCGCGTAGAAGGTGCGGTTCTGTGTGGTGTTTTGATAACTTTCGATTTTGATGTGGAAGGCTTTCTCGACGGTGGAGACGGAGCCGCTGACGACCAGGTTCATGCCGTCGCGGCTACCGCCGAGGATGGAGAACTTGTATTTCTTGGCAAATTTGAGGACGTCCTCATAGTCTTTTTGACTGGGGCCGAAGCGGTCGGTAAACTGCGGCACGGTGACGAACTGGCGGTAAGACGGGCTGGTGGGATCGTAGAGTGCTTTGAGGAATCTATCTAGCCCCGATTGGTCTCTTAACGGCAGGACTATGTTGAGGGTCATGACTTGATTGCCGGGCATTTTGCCGATGCGTTTTGCTCTATGGTTGCGAACGACTGCGCGAAGATGACGAGTCAAACAGTGGCGGGGTTCGGCGGCGGCGAGGCTCACGCTCAGAGTATTGAGAAGGTAGAAAGAGGCCGCAACGATGAGAAAGGATTTGTTCAGTGATTTTATTCGACGCATGATTTCCTGTTGGCTCTGATTAACTTTTCTATTGGAGCACTTTTTGGAGTAGTTTTACTGGATGATTTCCTCTGGAGCTTGAACTTTCGAATCGGTTTGGGGCGCGGATGCCGATTGGGAGGTGGGTTGGGGTGTGGTTGACGCGCTTTTCTGGGGCGAAGAAACGGCGTTTTTTGCGGAGCGGATTTCGCTATCTGCTTTGTTTGCAGTGTTGGTTTCGCGGATTTGTGATTTGGCCGCAAGCCTGGATTCGCGGGCTTTGGCGAGTTCGAAACGGTCGCGTTGGATCTCGAATTTTTGTTTGCGGAGTTCGTGGAGTTGTTGCCATTGGCGGGAGCGGACGTTCTCCTTGTGGAAGGCGAGCAAGTTGTGGAGAGCGCGCTGGAGGGAACGCTCAGCTTGTGTTTTGTAGCGATCGAATTTGTTGAGAC
>PMQB01000685.1 GCA_003169195.1 Bryobacterales bacterium | reverse complement strand
CGATGTAGCGATCCACTTCGGTCTCAATGTTCTGATCATCCATGGCGCTGTGTTGGTGGAAGAAATCGATCATCTGCTGGCGCGACCAGTGTTTGGAATGAACGCCGGTATCGACAACCAGGCGGATGGAGCGCCACATCAAATTCTGCAAACGGCCGTATTCGCTATAAGGCTCCTGGTAGAAACCCATTTCGTGAGCCAGCGTTTCGGAGTAGAGCGCCCAGCCTTCGACAAACGAGTTATAACCGGAATTCTTGCGGAACGGGGGAATCCCGGTCAGTTCTTGCCCGATAGAGATTTGCAAGTGATGGCCCGGAATTCCTTCGTGATAGGCAATCGCTTCTACATTCAGCAAAAGGCGCTTCGCCGGTTCGTATTCGTTTACGTTGACGTGGCCGGGCCGTGAACCATCGGCGGCGCCGCTCGAGTAATCGGCCGGAACATCATGCGGCGCGCGGTACGCCTCCATGGGAATTACTTCTAGCTTGTTCTTCGGCAAGCGTCCGAAATACTCGGGCAGCCTGGCATACATCTGGTTGACGTAGTGCTGATAAAGACTGAGCATCTGTTCGCCGGATGTGCCGTGCAGATGCGGATCGGCAAAGAGGCTCGCATTGTACGATTTGATGTCCNNGTTTCGGTTCGTAGTCTTCCTTCACAAATTTGGCGAATGCGGCAAAGGCTGGCAGAACTTGCGTGCGGACGGTGTCGTTGATGTCGCGTGTGAGACGAACGCGATCCGCAGCAGGAATCGTGTCTGGGAATTTGCGGAGCGGATCGGTGAACGTGCTCTGCTCCAAAGACTTGGAACCAATGGAAGAGGCTTCGTCCACAACCTTGCTCAGAATGAAGTTGGGCGGCATCAGGCCATCGGTCATGCCCTGACGCATATTGGCGATGGTTTGCGTAAGGACGACAGGAAGTTTTCGCAGCCGGCTCAAGTAATTCTCGTAATCGCGCGTTGTCTTAAACGGCATGTACAGCGACAAGCCGGCATAATGCTGCGGACCATTTCGTTGATTCACGGGCATCTCCCAATTCTTGAAGCGCGTGCCAGCGATAGAGGTTTTGAGCGAGCGAATAAGGAGGCTCTGATTGAGACGGTCGTCGGGAGAAAGTTGCGCGGGGTCGATCTTTTCCAAAGAAGCCAAGAGCGTCTGTCGGTAATCGGCTTCGCGGGCAACGGCGGCAGGGGAAATATCGGCGAGCAAATCGTTATATCGGTTGTCACCGATTGCGGTCGCCATTTCCGGATAAGTGCGAAGACGATGCTGCCAATCTGCTTCAATGAGAGCGTTGAGCGTGTCGTGAGGGGTGGCCGCGCACAAGCAAAAGGCAGCGGCGAAGAGCACAAAAATACCGCGGGTAGCGAGAGACAGTTTCATGGGTGAATTGTCTTAAGCTAGCACGCGGTATGGATTCTATTGGGGTGTGATTAGGGGGTCGGGAAGTCTTTTGACTTTGACTTCTTCCCAACGCTGCACCAGTTGCTTCCACTGGTCGTACGTCAAGACGGCGCGGATGCGGGTGCTCATTTCCAGAAACACGCGGTTGGAGTTAGCGCGTGCCTGCGCGACTCGATTGATGATGGGTTTCGCGGCCTCCTCGGTCATCTCGCTATCGTTCATCAGTTCTTCGAGAGCCGCCTCCGCTTTTTGCACTTCGTTCCGCACATCAAAGAGGCGCTCTCGGTAAGAGCGGACAATCTGGCGGATGCGCTGTGTTTGCGCTGGACTCAAACCAACTTCTGAGGCGACCGGACTGTTCCACCAGGGGAAACCCGCGCGATTTTGGGCGGAAGCAAAGAACGAACAAAACAAGAAGCAGATCAAAATGCGAAATAGCGTTTTCATTCGATGAAGAGTCCCTTAAGCGGAGCCACGGCTTGCGGTTCGGAGTCAAGCGACATCTGTGAAACATCTTGCGCCAGTTGGGCGTCCGCACGAGATTCGGCTACTTCATGGCGATGGTTTTGATACATCGCTGCCGATCCAACCAGAACGGCAAACATAGCGGCAGCGCTGGCCCAATGGCGGAACTGCAGTGAGTGCCACCAATGATGGGGTTCGGACAGGCGAGCATAAATGGTACGGCGTTGCGCTGCCAGAAAATGATCGGTTACCGGTTCCTCGAGCGAAACCTGCTGACGGCGCGTCTCCATTACCGAAAGGCGAGACGTGCACTGTGCGCATTGATTCAGATGGCCATCTGTGGGCCCGATGCCGTAAATATGATCGATCAGTTGTTCATCTGTCCAATGCGCTGACTGAGCGGACACGATGTTCATAATATCCTCCGGACCTACCCGTCTAAAGAAAGGTACAGGTCTTTGAGCTCTTCCCTCATTTTAGTGATGGCCCTAAACAAATGGGCCTTTACCGTGCCGACGTCCAATTTTAGAACTCCGGCTATTTCGTCCAGGGGCATGGATTCGTAGTGCCTGAGAGCGAAAACCGCCCGCTGGCGTTCGGAAAGCTTGGCCTGTGCTGACTCCAGTCTTTGCTGGATCTGCTTTGCAAATAATAGACGTTCGGCATCCGGATCGGTTCCGGGTGCCATTTGTAAGATTATCTCTTCGTCTTGCGGAGCGGGGCGGCGTTGCCACAGCTTCCAACTCTTAGAACGAAGTTTATCCAAACAGGTATTCACGGCAATCCGGGTTAACCATTTACCCGGATTGTCCAGATCTTCCGACTCTGATTCCGAGCGCTTGGTGAGCGCCCGGTAGGCTTTCAGAAAGACGTCCTGGGTGGCTGAATCGGCCTCGTCGGCATCCTGTAAAAGGCGGCGGCACAGGAGAAAGACGCGCCGCTGTTCGGATGCCATCCAAGTACCAAAATTACGAAGGTCTAAGCCGGAACAGACTTCACCTTCGAGTTTTTCGGCCATGACGCCTATCATATCGGTCCAAT
>PMQB01000338.1 GCA_003169195.1 Bryobacterales bacterium | reverse complement strand
CCTGCCAGGTCACATATAGCACGCCATACCGCGCAACCACATACAGTATGTAGGGTTCTACATTTTCCCTATCCTGAAAACCCCCGCTGCGCACAAACGCCTCGTCTGCAATCACCAGATCCGCCGTAAAGCTGCGGTCCGCCACCGCCAGCAGCCGGTCATCCAGCTTGCGAAAATAAGCCAAGTCCGGTTGCCCATCCACCCCAAACGGTTTGCCCGTAAGCACCATCCCGCGAATATGCGTAAAGCCGTTCTTCTTCCTGGCGTCCAACCAGGTCTCAAAAGCCGCTTGGTCCAAATCCAGCCACGGCGCCCCAGCCCCCAGCCACAAATGCGGCTTCTTGTTCGTACTCCGCCAATGCCGCAGATTCGCTACGTTCACCAAGCCGGCTTCACCCGTCTCCGCTGCTGTGAACTTCACTTCCTGCTCGTCTAGTCGTTTGCTGCTACTCGTGATCTTGTACGTCCACTCGCCCGCTTCCGTAGGCGTAAAGCGCACCCGAAAGGTCCGCCCGCCATCCCAGAAGCTCCGCATCATATAGGTGGTATGTCCCGGCGACCGGAACTCCACACGCAGCAAATCGTCATCCATCTCGCCATGCGCGGGCTTCACTTCACTCGCCTGCATCTCAAACGTAAGCTCACACGGGTAGTATTGGCGCGCCCCTTGCGAACACGCCACCGGCGCCGCAGCCTGTGCAACGAATACCAGTAAAGGGAAAGAGCCGACTGCCGCGCAAATTCGTGCAATCCGCATATGCTTCAGCATAACCAACCCCCGCCAACCGCCCTTCTTTCGCTGGCACTCTGTCTTATTTGCTGCCAAAGTGATACGAATTCCACATGAACACAACTAAATGTATGGGACGAAGTACTCATGCAACTTGCATATCCAAAAAATCGTCCATATGATTGAGGGAATACGTAATTCCTGAACGGCGCACAGGTGAATTAGACCATCGGTGCAAAGACTGAATAAGTCGACCGGGTTGTCGATAAGAGAGTGAGGCTGCTTATGGACATCGTTGGAGATCGAAAGTTCGTAGAAGTGCCCGGTGGCAAGACTCATGACCTGCCGCCGCTGTTACTGAAGACTGTGCCTGAGGTGAAACGCCTCGACAAGATGATGGGCATAGCCGCCGAGATCATCGAGCAGGAAGACATGGTGCCGTCTCTGGGCGCACCTCTTACTGGCAGCGATGATATGCTCGAACGGCGTAAAATGGATCTCGCCCTGAATCTCGTCGATCAGTATCTCGGCGTTCTGACCCACTGGCATTGGGGCGATTCGGTGCTCGAATGGATCAGACAGTGTGAGATCACCTTCGGCGCACGCCTCGAACTGCGCAATCTTCTGCGCAGCGATATCTGGCCCCACGCCGGTCGCAGCAGTTTCGTCACGCTGCTCGAAGACAAAGACATCAAGACCCAAGGCGTGAGTTTAGAGAAAGCCGTTGGTCTGCGTCTCGCCTTCCGCCAGATGCCGCCCATCCGCTGCTGCTCCGATCAGTTTTTGTTCTACTTGAACAACTCTCTCGGCCAAACCGCCTACCAGAGCTGGCTCGATACGATTCCGAATCCGGTCTCATCGCTACCGCCCGAGCGTTTCCAATTCGAGGTGGTAGACATGTCCCTCGACGTTCACTAGGACCACACATGCGAATAGGGGCGAATTCTGGTTCGTCCCTGTCGCTATTTCCCCACCGTTCAGCGGGACATAATTTCTTCTCTGCGCTTGCACCCTAACAGTAAGTTGTTATCTGACTATGGTTGTAGTAGACTAAACGCGATCATAGTTTGATTGGCAATGGCAAAAGCGAAGCTGACAAAGTTGGAATTGGAGGTGCTAGAGGCTCTCTGGCAGAACGGCGAATCCTCCGTGCGTGAGATTCAGGAGATGTTTCCCGAGCGTGGCCGCCCCGCTTACACAACAGTGCAAACGGTCGTTTACCGCCTGGAGCGGAAAAAGGTAGTGCGCTGCGTCAAGCGAATCAGCAATGCCAACATTTTCGAGGCCGTGATCTCCCGCAACGACGCGCAACGACGATTCGTTGACGAACTGCTCTCGATATTCGGCGGACGCGCCAACTTGTTGATGTCGCATCTCGTCGATTCAGGCAAGCTCACACTACAAGACGTAAAAGAGGCAGAGAAAGCCCTCCGCCGTTCACCGAGCAAGGAGAAACTGCCATGATCCCCACCGTTCTGTCACCTTTGGCAAACCATCTTTGGCAGTCCACTCTTTTCTTCGTCGCAGCTTGGTTGGTAACTCTCGCATTGAAAAAAAACCGGGCAGCCGTGCGTTACTTGATTTGGCTCGCGGCGTCAGTGAAGTTTCTAATGCCTTTCTCCTTGCTTTCTACCATCTCAGATTACCTGGAATGGAGACCTGTTCTCGTCAGCAGACAGCCACATTTCACCCATGTAGTGGATGAGATCAGCCGTCCATTTGTGTTATCGGCTGCTGCCTCAATTCAGACGATTGACCCGTCTTCGTCGAGCTACCTTTTCTTGATCCTATTTAGCTTATGGTTCTGCGGTTTCCTGCTCAGCCTGGTTTTCTTGTTCCGATCGCTACATCGGATACGGGCGATTCGGCGCGGGGCGCGGCTTTTGGATTATCACCTGTCAATTCCGGTAATGTCCTCTTCGGCGCGTCTGGAACCGGGCGTGTTTGGTATCTGCAAACCTGTCTTGCTTCTCCCGTTGGACATTACGGCCCGATTGACGGCGGAGCAGTTGGAGTCGGTGCTGGCCCACGAGTTATGTCACGTCCGCCGCAGAGACAATTTAACAGCGGCCATCCATATGGTTGTCGCTAAGATCTTCTGGTTTCACCCGCTCGTTTGGTGGATCGGAACACAACTTGTGGCGGAAAGGGAGCGGGCGTGTGACGAAGAAGTGATCCGGCTGGCTCGCGACCCCCACGTTTACGCTGAAGCAATACTCAACGTCTGTAAGCTCTACCTGGAATCGCCACTCGCTTGTGTGTCTGGAGTAACTGGAGCCGATCTCAAGCGAAGAATTGCAGCGATCGTCGCCAACCGTCGTGCGCAACGACTGAGCCTCACGAAGAAGCTCTTGCTCGCGAGCGCCGGATTAGCGGCGCTGACCGCTCCTGTCGTGATCGGCGTCGATCATTCGCCCACCGTGCATGCTCAATCCGTCGTCACCCCTGCCTTTGAAGCCGCATCGATCAAGCCTAACCGGTCCGGCAGGGCTGGCGGCGGACTCAATCTTCTTCCAGCCCGCATCAAGATCGTTAATTCGTCGCTGAAGTTCTGCATTCAGATGGCCTGGAACGTCAAGGATTTTCAGGTTTCAGGCGGAGAAGATTGGACCGGCTCAGAGCGCTATGACATCGATGCCGTCGCCGCGGGCCCTTTCAAAGCGGCGGAACTTCGGACCATGCTTCAAGCTCTTCTTTCCGACCGCTTCGGTTTGGTCATTCACCGCGAGACGCGTGACAAAGCCGGCTACGTCCTTGTCACGGCCCGAAACGGCCCGAAACTTCCTGCGCCAATAGATGACCCCGACGTTATGCTTGGCCGGACTTCCGCGGGTGACATCACCTTAAAAGCCAAAAGCGCAACCATGGAACAGTTAGCGACAACTCTGTCATCGACGCTGGGCGCCGCTGTTATCGACCGGACGGGAATCGAAGGACGGTTCGATGTCTCACTCGAGTGGGCGCCTGATCCAACCAGCCAGCCGCTTGTGACGAAATCGGGTACCCCGGCGCCAATGCCTCCGCCCGACGCGACGCCCGGCCCGTCGATCTTCACTGCTTTACAGCAAAAACTCGGACTCAAACTTGAAGCACGAAAAGTCCCGGTCGAGATCATCGTAATAGATCACGCCGACCGCCCATCGAAAAACTAATTTTCTTCGCCGGTACACTTGTCAGTCCTCGTGGGGCCTGCCGTCGCATCTTTGCCCGTAGATCTACCGAACGCGCTATGCGCTTTCTGATACAATCCGCCCCGGAGGTAGTAAACCGGATGAAGATCAAGAAGTGGACATCCGCAATCTGCGGATCGCTATGCGCGCTCCTTTTGCTTTCCCTTAGCGCCTTCGCGCAATCGGACGTGGCTTCGATCTCGGGTTTTGTCAGAGACTCGTCGAATGCCGTTGTGCCCAATGCCAAGATCGTGATCAAGAACGAAGGCGTTGAATTCGAACGAACGGCCACCACGAACAACGAGGGCTATTACGTGGTCAGTGCCCTGCCACCGGGTTTCTATACCGTGCGGGCCGAGCACGCTGGTTTTGAGTCGTTTCAGTTGCTTCATAAAAAACTCGATCCCAGCATTCCCGAGGCAGTCGACATCGTACTCACCGTCGGTGCAGTGAACCAATCCGTCACCGTCACCGCCACCGCAGCCGCTGTTCAATCCGAGAGCGCCACCTTGGGCATGCTCGTGGAGCATCGCGCTGTGGAACTCACCGAACTGAACGGCCGCAACCCTGTATTCCTGGCCGGTCTGATGCCCGGCGTTCTGGGCGGCAACTTGGCCACTAACAGCTTCAGCTATTCCACCGGCTCGTTCAATATCAATGGCAGCCGCAACGAAAACAACGTGATCTATTTCGACGGGGCCGTCGGCATCCGCACCCGCGCCAACACCAGCCGCAGTATTGGAGCGGCCGATCTGGACGCGACGGAGGAAGTGCAGGTTCTCACTTCCAACTACAGCGCCGAATACGGACGTCAATCCGGCGGCGAAATCCGCATCGTCACCAAAAGCGGCACCAACGTGTTTCACGGCTCCGCTTATGAGTATTTCCGCAACCCGATTCTGGAAGCAGATACGTGGAGCCGCAACCAGACCGGCTACACCGTGCCTTCCCCTTTTCACTACAACCAGTTTGGCTTTCTCATCAGCGGCCCCATCTATATCCCTAAAACAGGTTTCAACCGCAATAAGAACAAACTCTTTTTCACTTGGGGCGAAGAATGGGTGAGACAGCTTACCGATTCACTCAATTTGTCAGTCGTGCCTACCGCTCTCATGCGCCAAGGCAACTTCAGTGAGCTTCTCGCGTCGAACAACATCTTTTACAACAAGGCCGAGATCCTCAAGGATCCCAACGGCAATCCATACCCGGGCAACATTATCCCGGCCGGCGCGATAAGCCCGAATGGCTTGGCCATTATCAACGCCATTCCGAAGGCAACGCCCGGCTTCCTCAACTCGAGCAACCAGAACTGGTATTACGACTACCCCACCGTCTACACGCACCAGAACAAGCACACGCCCGGTTTCGATTGGAACATCAACGACAAGATGCAGCTGCGTTTCCGCGGGCAACTCTTCCTGAACGACAACATCGGCATCTCGTCCACCTACGCGAACACCATTCAAAATAATCCCAACCGGCGCGGTTCGCTCAATTACGTTTGGACGATATCGCCGAGTTG
Source organism: Bryobacterales bacterium (assembly GCA_003169195.1). Classification (GTDB taxonomy): domain Bacteria; phylum Acidobacteriota; class Terriglobia; order Bryobacterales; family Bryobacteraceae; genus Bog-105. The sequence continues at coordinate 7,709 of PMQB01000338.1, read as the reverse complement.
GATCAACGAGGCCCTGTTGGCCGGCAGCGCCGATCACGTCTCGACGGGGTTGTTTGTAGGTCCGGAAGGACCCTACGCGCGCAGCGCCTATGGGCTCAACTACCCGTACCTTTTCCCGAACGGAAAAGATATCGCCGACAAGATCCCCAGCACCGCTTGGCCGAACTCGCCATTCCTGACATTGAACGGTTCACCTTACCCGTCGCATTCGGCTGGTCCGATCGAACAGTTCTCCGACAACGTCACCCACATCTGGCAGCAGCATACCTTCAAGTTCGGCTACTATTTCGAAAAGTCGGGCGAGAATGACGACGATCAAATCGTCATCGGCAGCACACCCGGCGGCACAAACAATCAGGCCGGCCAGTTCTCCTTTTCCGATTCAACTCCGGGTGGAACAGGCTTGGCCTTTGCCAACGCAGCCATCGGCAAGTTCGCAACCTACGCCGAAGTGGGCGCGCGCTCGTTCACTCCATACCGGAATCACGATAACGAGCTATGGGGACAAGATTCCTGGAAAGTCACCTCTAAGCTCCGCTTGGACATAGGTCTGCGTTGGAGTCTCACCTCGCCCTATTCCAGCTTGTGGGGGAACATCGCGTACTTCGATCCGTCTCTGTACAAATCGGCCAATGCGGTTTCGATTAATCCCGCCACCGGCAATCTAAGCGGCACCCCCACACTACAGCAGATTTATAACGGCATGGTCATTCCAGGCACCGGCTGGCCTAAAGCGGCGGGCAATCGCCCCGCGGCGGAAGTCGCTGGTATTTACAACTTCTTGTTTAATGGCAAGGCCAACACCTACACACAGCAGCACTACACAGATTTCTCACCGCGCTTCGGTGTTGCTTATGCGTTCAACAGCAAGAGCGTTTTCCGCGGCGGCTTCGGCCGATTCTACGATCATACGGGTGTGAGCGACGGCCTCTTCCCCGGCGGTAACTCTCCCATCCAGCAGCAGGCATCGGTCGCCAACGGAAACGTCGACAACCCGGGCGGCACCACCGCCACCTTGTTCCCGCTGTACATCCTCAGCTATCAGAAGTACAATCCCACGCCTTATTCGCTGCAATGGAACGCCACCTACCAACGCGACATTGGCTTTGGAACCGTGGTATCGATTGGGTACGTTGGGCGCAGAGGCGTCAACTTGCCCTATGAGCAAAACATCAATCAACTCGCGCCTGGCACTTGTCCGCAGGGTAAATGCCCGGGCGGCGTGAGTCCTAATTCGCTGGTTCCCTATCTGGGCTATAGCACCATTCTGCAAAATGCCAACCTCGGCGGATCGATGTACCACAGTGCCCAATTCCAGGCCAGCCACCGCTTTAGCAAAGGCATCAGTTTCAATCTGGCCTACACCTATGGCAAATCCGACGACAACGGCACAAGCTATCAGACGTTCCAGCCGAATGCCTATGACAACTCGTTCATGTGGGGCCCTTCCACCTTCGACCGACGCGAAGTTTGGCAGATGACCGGAGTCTACGAATTGCCGTTCTTCAAAAACGGCAACCGTCTGGTCAAGTCGACCCTTGGCGGATGGACCGTCAGCGGCATTTACATTTACCAGAGCGGAACACCTTTCGCTATTGGCACCACCACCGACTACGCCGGAGTTGGATCCACTGGCATCACGCAGTACTGGGTGCAGAACTCTCCGATTCAAATCACCGACCAATACTCACAAGGCAGCAACGCCTCAACCGACAACAACTACTATTTCCAACCGAAGAGCTCGTCCGGCAACCCGGTATGGTCACCTCCGGCCAACGGCACGTTCAACACGCAGCGCGTGCGCGATGCCTACTACGGTCCCGGCAATTGGAATTTCAACTCGGCCATCTATAAACAGTTCAATATCGCCGAGAAGGCAAAGTTCCAGCTCCGCTGGGAACAGTACGACACGCTCAACCATCCCAATTGGAACGGGCCCAATACCAGCCCCACCTCTTCCGCGTTCGGTAAGATCACCGGCAAGTCCGGTAATCGCGACATGCAGATCGCAGGAAAGTTTACGTTCTAATCGTGCTTCCAGGGCCGCGCTTTCTCCGAAAAGGGGAGCGCGGCCCATCAGCGCTAAGAGATGGCTAGCCGCACTTTGGCCAAAGTTCGAACCTCGATTGCTAGACTCTGTCGACGTTGGAGGCGTANNCATCCGCCTCTTCGTTGCGATCGCGTTTGGAATCGGTACGTGGACGAAAACGTTGTACCAAAGTCCGATCACAACGTCTGTCTTTCCCGCCATGGCCGCGTGCACCGCGTGGCGGCCGAACTGATTGCACAGAAGCCCGTCGTCACAATTCGCTGGCCGACTGCGGATGAGATAGCTCGGATCAAAGTACTTCAACGTCAGCGGGATGCCTTCGGCTTGGAAGTAGCTTTGGATCTCGTCCCGCAGGAAACATCCGATATCGGCGTGATGAGGATTTCCGGACAGGTCCAGGCTGGGCGGCCCTACGCTCATCAAGTCTTGACCCGCTCCTTCGGCGACCACGATCACGGCATGATGCCGGCTTTGCATTCGCTGCTTCAGTTCTACTAGAAATCCTTTTTCTCCATGAAGTTGGAAAGGGACTTCCGGAATCAGCGTGTAGTTCACCTCCTGGCTCGCAACCGTCGCTCCGGCGGCTAAGAAACCAGCGTCTCTGCCCATCAATTTCACCAGCCCGATGCCATTGAAATGGCTGCGGGCTTCGCTGTGCGCCGCGCCGATCACCCGCACCGCCTCGTCGATCGCCGTCTGATAGCCAAAGCTGCGCCAAACGTAGGAAATGTCGTTGTCGATAGTCTTCGGAATCCCAACCACTGCCAGCGCGTATCCTCGAGACACCGCTTCCAAGTGCAGCTCATGGGCTCCCCGCAAAGTACCATCGCCACCCACGCAGAACAGAACGTTGACTCGATGTTTCTGCAGATAATCAATCGCAATCCCGGGATCTACCGGCCCCCGGGAAGTACCGAGGATCGAGCCGCCGTTGAGTTGAATGTCCTCCACCATCTCGGCATCGATATGCAAAGGCTCAAACCCATTCGCGGGATCGAGCCCCGCGTACCCAAACCGGATTCCGAGAATGTCGCCACAGCCGTAGCGGAAGTGCATCTCCAGAAAAACGGAACGGACTACATCATTGATGCCAGGGCACAGGCCTCCGCAAGTCACGATAGCAGCTTTGGTTTCACCCGGACAGAAATACAGCTGCTGCCGCGGTCCCGCGCGCTCAAAATCGATGGTTTTACCTTCGTTGCCAGCACCGGGCAACGTGATGGTCTCTTGCACATAACGACTTAACGGCGAGGTGTGGGCCGGCATACCCACTGACTGTACTTTGGCTATGCAAGTCTCCACGTGTCTTATATCGGCAGAATCCGCCCGGAGGAAGCGCCTTTTCGCTTCTGCCAGCACAGCCTGAAACACCTCACTGCTTCCCGTCCTTCACCGCCGCAATAATCCGATCAATCGCCTCCCGGTGCCGCAAACTCGGCCCCTGCAAAATATTCCAAGCCGTAAACACTGCCACGATGTCGTACTCCGGAATCACAATCGGCAACTGCCCGCCAAACCCCGACCCCGCAAACGCCAACCGCGCATCCTCTTTGCCATACGGATACAACCACCACAGATACCCATACTGCACGCCGGCTTTCGCATTCACCACCAGGCTTGGCGTGAGCGACTCCTTCACCCAGTCCGCACTCACGATCTGCTTTCCGTCCCACACGCCTTTGTGTTCGAACAGCACCATCAGCTTCGCCAAATCGTGCCGTTCTAAATACAACCCGCCTTCCGTATCCGCCAGCCCAAACGGAATCCGCTTCCAATAGAACTTGCTAATCCCCAACGGCGCAAACAAATATTTCGCCGCATACTCTTCAATGTCCTTCCCCGTCGCCGCCCTGAAAATATACGCCAGCACCTCCGCCGTCCCACTGCTGTAATTGAAACGGCTCCCGGGTTCATCGGTCATCGGCTGGTCCATCACATACCTCACCCAGTCCTCCGACGCCTCCATCACGCTGCCCGAATTCTTCGGATCGTTATAGGGCAAGTCCTCATGCCACTCCAGCCCCGCCGACATCGTCAGCAAATGCCGAATCGTGATGCGCTTCTTACGTTCATCCACATTCGCCACTTTACTCGCATCAAAGAACTGCAGAACCGGCGTATCCAGCGATGGAAACTCACCCCGCGTCACCGCCACCCCAATCGTCATCGACGTAACCGTCTTACTCACCGATTGCAAAGTGTGTAACTCGCCGTCCGCCCCACCGCGATAGTAAGGATGCCACCACGGATTGAAATAGTTGTACGGGCCACTCGGATCATGCGCATTCAGCGCACCCGTCTCATTCGCGTGCGCGCCGTAGATCCTGCCATAATCGTGCGCATACGTCCGGTCATAAATGACTTGCCCGTGCCGCATCACCAGCATGCTGTCGACATTGCCATACTTCCCGCCCGCAATGTCCGCATCCAACCGCGCCAGCGCCGGCGTCGTCTGGCCCCACAGCAGCCTTCCCAGAAAAACAGCAATCAGCCCAATGCGCAACTACTTCTGGCTCCCCTTCACAAAATCCAAAATGTCAAACTTCTTCACTTCCCGATTCGGAAAGAAGCTATCCACCGCCGCCTTCTCATCGTCGAAAATCCGGAACACCGTCGCCAGCTTCGTCAAGATCAACAACTCCGCACTCCGCTTCGACAAATTCATCAACGCCATCCCCCCGCCCGCCTTGCTCAACGTCGAATGCGCCGCCACCAACGTCCCTAAACCCGAGCTGTCAATATAATCCACGCCGCTCATGTTCAGAATCACCTTGCTGTTCTCGCCGCTGGCCTTATGGCTCCGCTCTCGCAGTGTGCCCGCCGCCTCTCCGGCCACCAACCGCCCCTGCAAATCCAAAATCAAAATGCCTTCCACATCCCGCTCTGTAATCGCGAGTGCCATATCGATCCCCTTTATTGACTGTGATCTTCGTATTGTATGCAATCACGAAACCCAACAACCCCAACTTCTGTTACTCTAATTCCCAATGGCAACAGCACCCGCCAACCTACTCGGAGTTACCGTCTCAAGCACCTTCACCGATCTCCCAGCCCACCGCGCCGCCGTCATCAAGGCCCTCCAAGGCGAAGACCTCTTCCCATTTGCCATGGAAAACGACTCCGCCAAACTCGCCGACGTCATCGAATCCTCCCTCCAAATGGTCCGCAAAGGCGCCGCCTATATCGGCATCCTCACCCACAAATACGGCCAAGTCCCCGACGATTTCATCCGCAACCCCAACCACCTCTCCATTACCGAACTCGAATTCAACGAAGCGCAGCGTCTCAGCCGTCCCATCCTTCTCTTCCTCATGTCAGACGACCATCCCGTCACCATCAAAGACTTCGAACCCGACCCCGCCAATCGCGACAAGCTCACCCACTTCAAAGACCGCGCCAAGAATATCTCAGCTGATTCCAAAGTCCACCGCGTTTACTACACGTTCAAATCAGTAGAAGACTTCGCCCTCGCAGTGACTAAGTCCATCGCCGACCTCCGCCGCCACCTTGAAGAATCCCACCATCACCCCAGGACTACCGTCGAATCCGACGAGTTCATTGCTAAAGTCGAGAAGTCCATCGCTAAAGCCAAAGACCCGATCACCGCACACCCGGCGCGACACAAAGATCGAGCGTTTCCGTATCTGTGGTACGCATTCTGGGTATCAGCCGTTGTGGCGGGGTCGGTCTGGGGGAAATATATGAAACCCGGAAACGACGTAGTCGAATGGCTTACCGACATTCACCACTCGTTTATATGTGCAGTGAGCGGTGTTGTCTCACCAATGATCTGGGCCAAGCTGATCAACTCCGTTTCCGATCAGAAACGTACTGTTACGAAAATGATTTTAGCGAAGTCTGGACTGTGCTTTGTTTTAACAGGCATAATAGCGGTCGCGTTGGGTTTTTTGGCGGGCCATTTTGTGACAACCGGAAAGGTGCTGGGCCAGTCTCCTGGGCACGAGCTTACACCAAACCGCGACATACTCTTCGGTGTTGCGGCCTTGGTAACTGTGATTGCGGTCGCTTGTGCGTACTTGACCTGCATTAAGAAGGAAGCGGGCATTGGGGTTGCTGGACTACGGGTCAAGAGGCTCCGTTTTCACTTCCTTGTCACAGGCCTGACCGCATTGATCGTGTCGTTCCTGGTGGCCTCCGCACTTAGCACACCGTTCGATCCGAACAAGCCAGCCGTAGTTTTTAACGAAGGGTTACCCCACTTGCTTAAGGTTGCCTTAGTAGACCACCACTTGAATATTCCCGAGGCGTTGGCGGCGATACTCAAGTACCCACTGCTACTCCTTCCCCTGGCCTCCTTAGGCGCTATTCTCGTCGGATGGATCATCGCTGATTCCGGTGAGAACGGCAAACATGATATAAACGACGTAAAAATTTTTGCCGAACGCATCGGAGATGTCGCTTCTGAGGTTTTGAAATGTGTTTTGTGGGCAGCTCCACTAGCCGTAGGTGCAGCGGCTGCGGAATTTTTCGCCAGAGACGACTCGGCAGATGCCACCATTGTTAGCTTGTTTACATTGCTTTTTACAGCTTCGGCGCTATTCGTGCTGATTGAGCTGGTTCTTGCTCGTTTGCCGCTTGAGTTTTTCGGAGCAACTCGTAGAAGCGTCCGTAGAGGGTTCACCACGACTTCAAGCGAGCTCGCTCTGAACGACGCGTTTCAGGATATGGATGAAGAGGGTGTGCCGCGGAATATTTCTGACTTCGTGCTAACCACAGGCACCAACTTCAACTTGGGTGGATCAGCTCTTTACGTCGCGCTCGCGGTCGCATTCGTCCAGAAGGCAGTCAGTAATCCAACGCCCTTGGAGTATCTACAGACGCTCGTGCTCCTGTTGGGGACAACAAGATTAGTTGCGCCGATTCCTCGCGCTTCCATAACGGTGATTATTACCACCCTAGGGTTTGGAGGTTTGCTACAGCCAAAAGCAGACTATTACTTGGGTGTGATCTTTGGAATGGATTTTGTCTGTGATGCTCTCCGGACAGCCGTTAACGTTTTTTCGAATTGCGTCTGCGCCAAATGGGTGGCGGTGTCGGAGGATTCCGGGCTTCGCACAAATTCTCGGGAAAACAAAAGTGAGTCCTCAACATGAGCTTCCGCGTCGTTCGAGACGACCGTCCAGACGCGAAGCGCTAAAGGGCGATTCTAATTAGTTTTGACAAAAATGCCGAAAGCAAAGAATCAATTTTCGCATTCCGGCGTGACCTGCCAACCCCGCCCCGCGCTCTTCGCCCCTCTCCCCCAACCACTTCTTAGTACCGGAATTGCGACGTGTGGGACACCACGTACTCACCTCCAACGAAGCCGGTAACGCAAACCCAGCTGTGCCTGACGCCGAAGTTGTTCGCCTTCGCAACTGCGCAAAATCGAATTCTGTGGTCGCACAATCGCCCCCACTTCCCAAAAACTTCACGCTCACCGAATAACACGCAACGCCGGAATCGTGCTCTACACCTTCGACCCCGATTTCGGGGGGACAGGCGCGCCGAATCCACGAAAGTACAGCAGCCATGCTTCAGAAGGGGGATCAGCTAATACGCGTGAACAGGCCGGGCTGAGATGCTATCCAAATCACGATCACAGCCGAACCAGATTTATTTTCAACCCAAAACCCACCTGAAATCAACCACTTAACAA
>PMQB01000579.1 GCA_003169195.1 Bryobacterales bacterium | reverse complement strand
CGTGTGGGTCGAAGGTGCCGGGTGCTTCGATCATGCGGCGGATCACGGCGGTGAGTGCGGCACGCACTTGTTCTGGCTTTACTGTATCCGGGAGTTGTTTTCGCTGAGCCATGAGTGCCAGTAAGTGGAACGCACCGAAGCGATAAGCGAGCGATCGACCAATGGCGGGATAACTTGCGTCGGGCGCAATGAGCCTTTCTTGAATGGCGGCGTAGCGTTGTGAGCGAGCGAGGATGGGAGATAGAAAAGACTCCCACGACTTAGACTGCTTTGACACCGTCTCCACCACCTCCAACAGCATGGGATGAATGACGAAGCTGTTGTAGTAATCCCAGTGGAACTGTGGTCCATCGCCATAGAAGCCGTCGCCTTTGTACCATTCTTCGTGCTGGCGAATGGCGTAGTCGACGCGCATTTGATCCCACGCTTCGCCCACCAGACAAAGGAATGCTTCCACGGTGGCGCTGAAGAGGAGCCAATTGTTGAAGCCCGGTTTGATGACGCGGCTGCTGCGAAGCGCGTCGATGAGCCGCTGTTTTGTGCTGGCGTCGAGGTTCTTCCATAACTCAGTGGGTGCGCGGAGGACGGCGAGCGCGAGAAACGCCGCGTCCACAACAGGCTGCTGGCCTTTGCTGAAATTCAGGTAGTCGGGAGAGGACGGATCGACGGCCGCGCTGATTGACTGCCGTGCGAGATCGGAGTAGCGCTGGCGAAGGTCTCCTTCGGAGCCGCTGCTTTCGCCCGATTCGAGCCATGGTGCGATGCCGGCCAGTAAGCGGCCGAGTGCTTCGAGATAGGTGTACTGGGCGCGGTCGGCTACCGTGTTGTGAGAAGTCTCCACCGGCATGGTTGCTTTAAGCTGCTTTTGACTGAGCGCCGTAAGCACAGGATTCGCAATGCGAGTCAGAACGGCGAGCCAATACTCGCGATCGGACAGCGGGGAAGCCACTAACGGAGTGGCCGCTGTGATCGCGGACACGGCCACAAAGCTGCGGCGGGAGAGATCCATTGGCATAGGAGAAAGATATCGCGTTGCTAATGGGGCCACTNNGATCTGCTTCGATGCGCGATCTTCTCTCCTGCATCGAGTCCGAACTCTTCGCTCTAACTAGCGTGAAACCGTGATCGGCGAAATACCAGAGTGACAGAAAGATGCTTGCCAGTTCGATCATTTTTCGCACTCTGCTGCATCCAATAGGTGAACGCTTTGGATCGCTGCGTATTGCAAGCGAATGAATTGGGATCGATTTCAAGAAGAAGGCTACGCCGGATGTTTTTCACAGGGGTGTGGAAAACTTGCGTGATTGCCGTGAAGGGCTAGTGGTCCACTCATTCGCGCAGTGCGACGCGAGAGGCACGAATGACATGAAGAATAACGGGCCAAGAATCAGTCCGATTGAATTTATGGATTCGGGGAAGCTACCCGGGCAACCGCATTTCGGTTGGAGACGTAAAAGTTATGTGCTCGGAGGCAGAGAAAAAGGGGGCAAACCCGACTACCATTCCGAGGTGAAACTCCAATGATGAAACGGATCTCTATTGCGATGGAGGGTCCAGCGCGGGCGTGGTGCAAGTTAATGCATCGCAATCCTATGTGGCCCGTTCGAGGATTCTATCGCTGTCGCCAATGTCTTCGCCAGTACCCGGTTCCATGGGAGTTGCGGCAATTGCCCGCGCCGGCCACTGAAATCAAAGTAAAAGAACTGCGGCCTGAAGTGGCATCGCTGCGTCCGGCGGCGCTGGCCGCATCGCGCGCCGCGGCTAGTTAGACGCAATGGGCCGGATAAACTCCGTTTGATCGGCCAGTCCAACCACTCTTTTCAAATAGATGAGGTGGGTAAAGTTCTCAGTTGGTGTGGTGGCCACGCTTACTAATTCCCAACCATCTTTTCCGGTTTCGTTCAGAAACTCTTCCAACAGCAAAATCTTGCTGCTGTCTTGCACATTAAATTCGCGGACCATGTATTCCCAATTCATGTCATTCCCGTTCGTATAGCTTTTTTAGTTCGGCGGCCGATGGCGTGTTGCGAACCATGTCTTCGGAATCGTGCGCGAACTTGCGCATCGTCTCGAGCAGTTCCCATTCGCGTCCAATGCAGGTATACATTTCAAGGCCAGCCAGCAGTAGAGCGAGACACTCATCGCCGCGCTGGCGCACTTCTTCTCGAAGGCGGCGGAGGGCGGCAAGCGAGTCGGGATGCGGTGGTTGACAGACCATAGCGTGAAGCCCCTTCCTGGCTCTAAGATAACGAAAGTGTGAGCGTCTTTCAATCACATTTTCTTACAAGAGCCTCTTGACAAAATCACACTTTTTTGGCAAATTGGAGATGGAAAATTTCTCTGAGAGGGGCGGGAGCAACGTTCCCGGCTAACGGCTGTAAGCAGCCGATGGCGGAAGCTCTTGAGAACGCTTCCCCTACTTCCAAAACGCCGTTCAGGCGTGCTCACGGTCCTCTCAAAACATTCCAGAAGAAAGAATTGAGGATTTTATGTTGAACACTTTTGTCACGAATGATGTTCGGCAGACTTTGGATCAATTCCGCCGTTCTGTCGACCAAATGTTTGAGAATTTTTATGGTGAGTCTTCGCAGCCTAATACCAGGGGCACGAGCGCGGAAGCCAATTGGACGTTCCGGCCGGTGATTGAGTCTGGTTGGAACGATCATTTTCTAAGTCTGAGGGCGATTCTGCCGGGTGTGGCCGAGAAAGATGCGCAGGTAACTGTGCAGAACAACCAACTGATTCTGCAAGGCGAACGCAAAGCGCCGGAAGGCTGGGAGAAAAATGCGTTCACACAGATGACCTACGGGAAATTTCATGCTGCGGTGACGCTGCCCAGCGGTTTGGACGTAGAGCATGTACGCTGCCAACTTCGCCACGGCGTGCTCGATATTCAGGTGCCGATTTTGGAAGCGAGCAAGCCGAAGCAGGTCCAGATTGAAACTGGCGAAGGGAACAAGGCGATCTCGGCATAATTGGTGTCTTCTGTTTTAGGCGGACGCCCTTGGCCGGGCGTTCGCTTTTTTCGTTATGGACTTCTACGAAATTCTCGGTTTGGCCAAAGACGCGGACGATCCCAGCATTCGCAGCGCGTATCGCATTCTGGCGCGCCGCTATCATCCGGATAGCGGAATTGGCTCGAATGCAGATAAGTTTCGCGAGGCCGCCAAAGCTTATGAAACGCTGATTGATCCGAATCGTCGCCGTGCTTATGATTTTGTCGCTGCGACCGCCGCTGCGGAGTGAGCCGGTGCGTGTGGAACCGCTGAGACCGGAACCGCTGTATGCCGAACCAACGCGTCGTTTCCCGCTGAATCGGGTGGTTTGGGCGCATAACGATCCTTTCGACGATCTCTTTCGGCTAATGGAAGAAGAGCTATTCCGGCTGTTCAAATAATTGCGTCTGACCCCTTTATTGAAAAGGGGTCAGACGCAATTATTGGCGCTCAGAACTTTCTGGGGCAGGTACTTCCGCATAACGTTTCGGCACTCTCGCTTGCTACAATCGCGGCGTGTCCGCTCTCACATCCAATTCGGCTCCCTCGGCCGACCACCTGAAAAAACTCATCCGCGAAGTGCCCGATTTTCCGAAGCCCGGCATCAATTTCTACGACATCACCACGCTCCTCAAAGACAAGGCAGGCTTCAGCGAAACCATTGATGCCTTGCGCGATCACTACCGCTCCACACCTGTCGATATCGTCGTAGGCATCGAAGCTCGCGGCTATTTCTTCGCACCGGCCATCGCTCTTGCCTTGAATGCGGGGTTCGTTCCCGTCCGCAAACCGAAGAAGCTGCCGCACACCGTGTGCCGCATCGAGTACGAATTGGAATACGGCACCGACACCTTAGAGATGCACGCCGATGCCATCCAACCCGGCCAGAACGTAGTCATTATTGACGATGTCCTCGCCACCGGCGGCACCGCCAGCGCAACCGCGAAACTGGTAGAAATGGCGAAGGGCAAAGTGGTAGGCCTCGGCTTCGTCATTGAACTGAACTTTCTCAAAGGCCGTGAGAAACTGGCCGGGCGCGACGTCTATTCGCTCATCCAATACTAAAGTGCGGGTAACGGTACCTTCGTTCGCCAAACTCAATCTCGACCTGCGTGCTCAGCAAACGCAGTGATGGCTATCACGACCTGCGAACCGTCTTCCAACCAGCAGTCTCAAAGATTCGTTGCATATCGATTTCGCTTTCGCCAAGCGCACACAAATTGAGCTAGATAGCTTGATCGCGACCACAGCCGCTACCCCGCTCCCATACCGCGTGATGCGTTTCGACCTTGGTACCCACAGCTTCATTACGTGAGAAGACATCATCCACCAATCGAACGCAGGTTAAGAACACTCGTTGACAGGGTAGTACAACCAGAGTAGAAGTGTGAATTAGGAGTATCAACGGTACACAGAACGCTTCTACTCAGCTTTCTCTTTTTCGGGTTGCAGTTTCCGAGCGCGCAAGGCTGCGTCACTATACAAAATGACCACCCAGACGGCGGTTGTTTAGACTCTGCTTGTTCCGAACACTGCTCGCTGTCCCAAGTGAGAACTTCGATGAAAATGTTGACGCCTGGCTTTGAGGTTCGCCAAGGCAACGCGGGATTTTTCGTTATTGCAGTTTTGCCAAACTCCCCCGCGAAACTCGGTGGAATTCAACTTGGCGACCAACTACTCGCTGTCGACGGCGTAGCGGTTCCCTTTGTTGGATCTTCGTCGAACGTTTGGCAGCATCCAGGGGTTCACAGGGTATCACTCAAGAGAGGTACGCTGCTCGTTCAGATAGAGGTCCGTTCGGAGCCTTTTTCTTCGGTTTTGGCGGCAAGTCTTGAACATGTACCTTGGCGTAATGCTTCGATGCTTAATCTGGAAATGTCCGATATGCCAGAGCAGGCCTACGTCTCCGGCCTTCGGGCAGTTGTTTCCGGAAGCGACCTCGTTATTGCAAAAGTCGTACCAGGAACTCCGGCAGAGAGGGCAGGCCTTCGTATGGGTGACCGAATCACTTGCGCGTCACCGCTCGACGCATTGAATGTTGCTTCTACTTTGGAGGGTGCCTATTTCCGGCCCCACTTGAATCTCACGGTTAAGCGCGGCCGCTTCAGTATGCAGGCCTCTCTCACCATGATGTCGATGACGGAACTACTAGGATCGGCGGTGCAGTCCCCCGCCGTGCGCGCCCTCACCTCTCAAACGGAGTAAATCCAGAGCCCCCATGAAGCTAAAGCCCAATCTCGGAACGGCATTTCTCATTTTTTCCGTAAGTCTTCTTGCGATCGACGACAAGAAGATTCCAAATGACGCCGACCGGCCTCCCGGCGCCGCGATCATTGACAAAATCCGTGACACAGTAACCCATTTCTCGGACGAGGAACAGGAGCTGGCACTCCTTGAAATTGCGGAAGCATTGAACGCAGTCGACCCGAGCCAAGTCGAAAGGGTCTCGCTTGAATCGTTTTATCTCGCCCGGAAGAATCTCCAACCAGGGCCGTTCCAAGCGTCCGTAGAGAAGAACGCGTTGACTAGTCTTGCGTTAGTGAACCCTGCCCGGGCCGCAGCACTGTATACGCTTCAGGATCCGCCGAACGAGGATCCGAAGGTGTCGGAGGATCGGCGGTCCTACGGAGCACGGGTGCTCTTTGCGAGGCTTTGGGCCGCGCAGGGACCGTCGGCCCTAGTTCAGATTCAAAGCTTGGCCACTTGGCTTGGAGAAACTGGTCAGTATCCATACCCAGCGGTGTCGCCTATTATCCAAAAAGTGTTTCCCGCTGATCCCTCCAAGGCGCAAGAACTCTTCCAGGACGCGGTTTCGGCTTTGGGAAAGGACCCAGGGTTTATCGGCACCAACCGACAGTTCGTGCTGTTCATACTCGACACTCACAATTTTGTTCCACAGCCGGTATTACGAAATGCCATTGAGCAGGCACTCGTCGCGATCAAGAAGGGATCTGAACGTCAAAAGGCGTCGCGGCGAATACAAATGACTTCGAAAAGAGGCACATACTCCTTCGACTCCGAGGCCAATTATTTGATTTATCGTTTACTCCCTCTGATACGAGAGATCGGCGCAGATTGGGCAGGGGACGTTCTTGAGAAATATCCCAGCGTGCGCGGCATTCCGGAAGCGCCATTGAACTCAACCGTTACAACTGCATCCGCAGTCTCGTTCGATGCTACACCCGCTCCAGGTGCAATGCAAAGCGCGCTGGACGAGAATCGTCTGACACAGCTAGCAGCGCTCGCGCAATCTGATCCTCAAGCTGCACTCCGGGCAGTGGGCCTGATCGCCGACCCTGGACTCAGAGCGGTGGCGCTCGCTATGTTGCAGCGGGACTCTGCGCCCGCGTCGGGATCTGAATCCGACTTACAAAAAAAACTGGACTCCGTGCCTAACAATGTGACGAAGCTGCGGCTATTAGTCGCTCTCGGGTGCCGGACGAGGCAAGGCGAAGATGCCCAAGTCCGGCGCTACGCGTCCCAGGCGGTAGATTTTGGTACTGAGTTGTTCAACCAGGATTTGCGTTCAAATCCTGGCAAGCTATGATATCTGGGAAACGGCTACGATCCGCTGGTTAGCTTGGCTGGATGCTATGGATCAGATTCGCCCGACAGAAACTGGATGGAAGCAGAGATTGGGAAATCGGGAAACGAACTTCTTCAAGCCCACATGCTAATCGCCCTTGCAAAGGCGGCTGCACTGGCCAAGCCGTCTGGTGTTAATCTTTCGTCCAAACAGTAAAGTCTAAAGTAAGTTTCTCGACGAGGCTAAGCCTTGGAAACCGGATCGGCGGGTGCTGCTAATCGATTTAGGTTAGCGCTTGGGGCTCGGTGACCAGCCGTCAATTGTTTGTCAACTTTTGTCGGTCCACATGTTTATCCTGCACAAACCTGCGGCCCCCGCCTGGATCTCTCCGCCCGTTACTCTCTCTGACGACAAACCTCCGCATCCACCCACTCCGTCAGCAATGCTGTTGCGCCACTCGAACCATCGGCGTACCGGCCAAAACCGCGGCCACAAGATCTTGAATTCCTGGATAGTTGCAAAATCAGGCCCCTTCGCTTGCTACAATCGCGGCGTGTCCGCTCTTACATCCAATTCGGCTCCCTCGACCGACCACCTGAAAAAACTCATCCGCGAGGTGCCCGATTTTCCGACGTCCGGCATCAATTTCGACGACGTCAAAGACAAAACCGGTTCTAGCGAAGAACTGAACTTTCTCAAATGCCGTGAGAAAGTCGCCGGACGCGACGTCTTTTCCCTCATCCAATACTAAAGTGCGGGTAACGGTACCTTCGTTCGCCAAACTCAATCTCGACCTGCGCGTACTCAGCAAACGCAGTGATGGCTATCACGACCTGCGAACCATCTTCCAGACGATCAGTCTCAAAGATTCGTTGCGTATCGATTTCGATTTCGCTAAGCGGACGCAGATTGAGCTGGATAGCTCGATCGACATCGCCGATAATCTCGTCGTCCGCGCTGCCAAACTCATCCTCGAAGCGCTGAAACTGAAAGCGCATGTGCGCTTCGTTCTTAAAAAGCAGATTCCCATGGGCGCAGGTCTGGGCGGCGGCTCCAGCAATGCCGCTGCCGTCTTAATCGCCCTACCAGCCTTGGCCGGGAAACCGTTGCCTTTCGCACAACTCTCTGCATTGGGAGAAACGCTAGGCAGCGACGTACCCTTCTTTCTGCACGGTGGCACCGCTCTGGGACTGGGGCGGGGCACTGAGCTTTACCCGCTTCCCGATCTGCCCCAACACCACGCCCTAGTGGTCTCTACCGGCATACACGTGTCTACCGCCGAAGCCTACAAGTCGTTAGGCCGCAGCGTTACAAACGCGTTGACTTCAGAGGAAGAGTCTCCTATCCTGAGAGAGTTTCAGGCAATTGCTTGGTCGTTGAATCGCGCCCCTTTGGCCCAGTTCCCGTTTAAGAATCATTTTGAGCCAGCAGTGTTTCAAAGCCACCCCGAATTGGCGGCGGTGGTGCGCAAGTTGCGAAAGCTGGGAGCCAAGCCAGCCATGATGACAGGCAGCGGTTCGGCAGTGTTTGGCGTATTTGAGACGAAGGTACAGGCGCAGCAATCGACCCGTGCCTTTCGCGACGGGCGTGCGTATCCGGTTCGGTTTGTCGATCGGCGGCGGTATCAAGCTTTGTGGCGCAGCGCCTTGGGTACGGCTGCGGAAGCAAGCTGCTTTACCCGTTAGACGGGTTGTGGTTCGGCAGTATTCTAAACGGAAATCAACCATGGAGAATGTGGAAAAAATGGCAGCACCGATCACGGCCCCCGTCAAGCCTATTCGCGCTTTGTTCACTGACTTCAAAGTCTTTAGCGGAACGGCGAATAGTGAATTGACTGCGGGCATTTGTAAGGCTCTGGATACCACCGTCGGCGAGGCGATGATCAAGCGCTTTGCCGACGGCGAAACGCACCTCCAGATCCAGGAAAACGTGCGCGGCGCCGACGTTTTTGTCGTCCAACCCACCTGCACCCCGGTTGACCAGCACCTGATGGAATTGCTGCTGATGATTGACGCATTCAAGCGCGCCAGCGCGGAGCGGATCACGGCAGTGTTACCCTATTATGGGTACGCGCGACAGGACCGGAAGGACCGTCCGCGTATGCCGATTTCCGCAAAATTGGTGGCTAGCCTGTTGGAAAGAGCGGGAGCGAGCCGGGTGTTAGCGCTCGATTTGCATGCCGCTCAGATACAAGGCTTCTTCGATATTCCTGTCGATCACTTGTTTGCAGCGCCGGTGATGGTGGAGTATTTTGACGATCAAGTGGAACGCGGAGATTTAATTGTGGTTTCGCCGGATGCGGGTGGTGTAGAGCGTGCCCGATCTTTCGCCAAGCGCCTGAACGCGCCATTGGCGATCATTGATAAGCGCCGCACGGACGCCAATGTGGCCGAGGTGATGAACATCATCGGCGAAGTGGACGGCAAGCATTGTTTGATGGTGGATGACTTGGTGGATACCGCGGGCACGCTGGTCAAAGGCGTGGAAGCGTTGTTAAGCCAGGGAGCGAAGAGCGTGCGGGCGTGTGCCACGCATGCAGTGTTATCGGGTCCGGCGGTGGAGCGCATTAAAGCCTCGCCGCTGTTGGAATTGGTAGTAACGGATTCTATCCCGCTCTCGAAAGAGGCGGCGGGATGCCAGAAGATTAAGGTGCTCTCGGTGGCGAGTTTGCTGGCCAGAGCGATTCAATCGATTCACGAAGGTGGGTCGATCAGCACGTTGTTTATTTGAGTTTTTGTAATACCGCGGTTTAGAAAGGCCGCAAATTCAAGTCAGGGGCCGGATGCTCGGTGAGTAGTAGCAGGTTTCCGTCCTGGCGAATGAGGTGAAAAGGTGAGGAAAGATATTACGGTAGCCGCCGATGAACGAACTCTGCGCGGCAAGAATGAAGCGCGGCGTTTACGCGTGAAAGGCAGCATCCCCGCAGTTGTATATGGCGGCGAAACTGGTCCGGCTGCGGTGGCAGTGANNGAAAATCTGCTGCACGTAGATTTGAAGCGCATTGATTTGACCAAGCGCTTGGCCGTAAAGGTCCCGGTGATCACGCAGGGCGATCCGAAGGGCGTGAAGCTGCAGGGCGGTTTGCACGAAATCATCACGCGCGAAGTGGAAATCGAATGTTTGCCCGATGATATTCCGGAAGAGTTTGTCGTAAACGTTTCCGAGTTGATGCTGGGCCAAAGCGTACGCGCCTCCGACATCCAGTTGGGTGCCAACGTCAAGCTGCTGAGCCCGGGCGAATCTGTTATTTCGCACGTGGTTTCCGTCAAGGCGGAAGAAGTGGCGCCTGCTGCAGATGCTGCTGCTGTACCTGGCGCGGCTGAGCCTGAAGTGATTAAGAAGGGCAAGAAAGATGAGGAAGGCGGCGACGCTGCTGCTCCTCCCGCCAAGAAAAAATAAAACCAGCCCGGCGAATAGACAATGCCTAACGAAGTGCTGCCGTCTGTTTCCTCGCAGGATGGGGAAGCGGTATTGGCCGTTGAGCAAGCATACTGTATCGCCGGCTTGGGTAACCCCGGAACGCGCTATGCGGGCACACCGCATAATTTAGGCTTCCGGGTGGTAGATGAATTAGCGAAGCGCCAAGGCTTGCACATTACAAAGAGCGAAGGCGCTTCGTTAACGGTCAGCGGCCGCATCCAGGATAAGAAAGTGATCCTGGTGAAGCCGCAAACCTTCATGAATAACTCAGGAATGGGCATCAGCTCTGTGCTGAAATCACATAACCTGACACACCGCAATCTGATTGTGGTGTACGACGAACNNATTGCCGCTTTGAAGACGGAAGTCTTTACACGGGTTCGGGTGGGTATACATCCGGGTCACGAAATTGAAGCGGTTGACTACGTTCTCGCGCCCTTTGAACGCGGAATGAGGGATGAGGTGGAGGAAATGGTGTCCTATACTGCGGACGCTGTGGAGACCATCCTTGCTGAAGGCGCCCATAAGGCCATGACGAAATTTAATCGTCGCGCCCGAGGTATGAACGAAGAGGAAGAATGAGAATTTACGAAGAGTTGTTTATTGTTCGGCCGGATGTCACTGAAGAAGAGATGGATCCGTTTATCGAACAAATCAAGCATGTCATTACAGCGGCTGGCGGCACCATTGAGAAGGCAGAAAAATGGGGCATGCGCAAGCTTGCTTACCGCGTAGCCAAGCACAACGAAGGCCAGTACGTTTTGATTTTGTTCCACGCTAAAGCGGACGCCGTCAAAGAACTGGAACGCCGTTTGCGTGTTTCCGACATGGTCATTAAGTTCATCACCGTCCGGATTGATGAGAAGTTGAAGCTTTTCGAAAAGAAAAAGAAAAAGCGTGAGAAGCGTGCCGCGCGCAAGCCTGCGCCGCAGCCGCAACAAGCGTCCAGCGCCGCTTATTTGCCGGGCGAGCCGCATGCCGCGGTGCCTGGTGCTCCTGCGCCGGCAATGCCTGCTGCTCCCGCACCTGCCGCTCCTGCACCCGCTGCACCTGCGGCCGAACCAACCACCCCAACNNAAGAAACAATATTTCCGGCGCAAAAAAGTGTGCCGGTTTTGCGTGGATAAAGTGGACGACATCAATTACAAAGATGTGAAAACGCTCATGAGCTTCGTCTCTGAGCGCGGCAAAATTACCCCACGCCGCATTTCCGGCGTGTGTACCCCACACCAGAAGCGTTTGAGCGAAGCGATCAAGCAGGCGCGGAATATCGCACTTGTGCCGTTCGCCTCGCGGATGTAAGGAAGCAGGAGAAGACGAACATGGAAGTGATTCTTAGAGAAGACGTCGATAAAGTAGGCGCTCGCGGCGCACTCGTCAAAGTAGCCGCCGGGTATGCCCGTAACTATCTCCTGCCGCGCAAGCTGGCTGTCCCAGCCACGGCATCCAACAAGAAGATTGTCGAGCAGGAACGCGAAGCTTATGTGCGCCGCGAAGCGAAAGCTGCCGCGGAATCGCAAGAGCTGGCCAAACTGCTGCAGAACGTGACGTTGACGTTCCGCCACAAGGTGGGCGAAAACGATCATCTGTTCGGTTCAGTCACGGCCAAGGACATTGCGGAAGGTTTGGAAGCGCAGCGCTTCACCATTGAACGCCGCAAGGTTCAGTTGGAAGAGCCCATCCGCACCCTGGGCGAACACATGGTCACGCTTCGCTTGCATCGCGACGTGTCCACGCAAATCAAAGTGATTGTCGAAAAAGAGTAACGTTTGTTTCTCGATCCCGACAAACTGCAGGAAGCGAATCCGGCCGAAGTGCTGCTCGAAGCATCGCGCGCGCATCTCGGATTGGACCATCGCTTTTTGCACGCAATTCTCGACAGGCCGGCGGAGTCTCTGCCGGCCGTTGTCGCGTTTGGTGAACGCGACCGCAGTGAAGACCGCGTCGATCTCGCGCTGGAACTGATCGCCTGTTTCCGTTATTGGAGAGCGCCCGAAGGTGTGCCGTTTCTGGTGCAGTTCACCAGGGAAGATCCGGAGGATGTTCCGGATGATGTTGTCTATGCGCTGGTCGATAACGCACAGCTTGCGCTTGAGCCCTTGCTCAAGCTATACGGCGAGTTGGAGGAAAGTTCCAACGGCGAAGTAGCTTTTATCCTGGCCAATCTGGGCGTGCGCGATCCGCGCATTCTCGAAATTCTGACAGACCGCCTGGAATACGATCTCTCCGACACAGTGCTATTGCTGGACATGTACCGCGATCCGGCCGCCGTGCCCGCCATTGAGAAAGCCGCCGAGTCGCTCGAAGACAAAGATAAGGAATTAAAGCAGGAGATTGCCGGCACGGTGGCATCACTGCAAAGCTTGAGCGCTGCGGAAAACCAGCTTGAGCGCGAACCCTTCGACGTTTGGGATCTCTATCCCGAAGACGCCGATCCTCCCGTGGATCTGCTCGATGAAGATGAGCGCTTCGAACTCTTATCCCATCCAGTAGCTTCAGTGCGTGCCGTGGCGGCGCATTCGTTTTTCAATCAGCCGTTGAGCAAAGAATTGCGCGCGAAACTACTCGACTTGGCGCAGAAAGACGAATCGGCCGACGTGCGTGGCCGTGCCTGGGAATCGTTGATCGACGCAGCCGATCAGCCCGACGTAGTGGCCGTGATGTTGAAGGCATTGCACAAACCGGATATGCCGGTGGAAGAACGCGGTGGTCTGGTCGTTGGCTTGGCGCCTGAGTCGGATCGCAACGAAGTGCGCAAGGCGATCACGGATTTGTACGCTATCCCGGAAGGTCGTGCCAAGGCATTGGAAGCCATGTGGCGAGGGCTGCATCGCAGTTTTAGCGATTACTTCCCGCGCCACCTGGACGATGATGATGTAGAAATCCGCCGCGCGGCGTTGTGGGGCGTGGGCTATTACGGATTGAAAAGCGAACTCGAGAAGGTGCGGCGCGCTTTCGATGACGAAGAATTGCGCACCGACGCGTTGTTTGCCTACGCACTGGCGTTGCCTACTGAAGTCTCGCGTGGACGCATGAAGGGCATATTGCAGCGCATTGAGAAGGATGCAGGTGGACTTTCTGAACTCGAAGAAGAGTTAGTGAAGGCGGCGTTGGATGAGCGCTTGATGCTGGCGGGCAAGGAACCGATGTTCCGGCAGGTGGACGACTAATTCCCTCCAGACCGGGCCGCCTTTACCGATTTGAAGAAGCCCTAACAGCTACAATATGACGCAATGTCCTCGCGTCTCAATCAGCTCTTCCAAGTCGCTCCCGCCTCATACTTGGAACGCACAGTGCTCTTCACCGACAGCCTTTCCTCCCATGAGTCTCTGGCACTCACCGCGAACCGCTTGGTGCATCACCTCGATATCGAGCCCATCAACACCCGTTCACGTGTCCGCGTTCTGACCGCGCTTCAACAATACTCCGACGTTCCTATGATGAGCTACGTAGTGCCCTTGGTCGGCTTCGCCCTTGTCCCGAAAAACCATCCTCCGCACGACCTCGTGTTCCTGCCCGAATTCACGTGTTGCCGGCTCTTAGTGCGAAGCGACGGAGATTGGCTCCACATCTCTGTTGATCGCGATCTACACTGCATGCTTCCTCCGCCCGAGGCGGAACCCGGTTCTCCGTTTTGTGACTCCGTCAACTATTGGGAGTTCATCACCGACAATCTGGTGGGCAGCATCCGCGGCACAGCCGTGTTGGTGAAAGAGCCAGAGAAACCGTGGCGCTTCATCATGCAGCAGATTACGGGTGCCGCCGGACACGAGGTGGTCTGCACCACCTTTTCGCGCGATTTGCGGTACCCGGAAGCCAATCAGATTTGACTATTATCCGACAGGCGTGGCTTTCGCGTGATCTGCCGACGGATTCAGCTTGCTGTGCGAATAGCTGTATCCGAAATAGACGCACAGGCCGACCAACATCCAAAGAAAGGCGATAACCTGCGTTCGCGTATCCAAGGACACGATCATCGCACCGCAAACAATCATCCCCAGAATCGGAACCAGCGGTACCAGCGGCGTACGGAACGGTCGCACACGGGTCGGATCAGCACGCCGCAAGAGCCACACGCCCACGCACACCAGCGTGAAGGCAAACAGCGTTCCGATAGAGGTCAAATCGCCAGCCAGCGATCCGGGAATAAAGCCCGCAAACGCACCGACAAAAAAGAACAACACGATATTTGATTTCCAAGGCGTGCGGAACTTCGGATGAATGTCGGCAAACAGTTTCGGCAACAGCCCATCGTTCGCCATCGAAAAGAATACTCGGCTTTGGCCTAGCAGCATCACCAGAATCACCGAAGAGAAGCCCGCCAGAATCGCAATCGTCACCGCCAACGCTAACCAGCCATACCCCGGCATGTAGTGCTGAATGGCATAAGCCACGGAAGCTTCTTTACCGGCGATGGCAAACTCTTTCCAATTGCAAATGCCAGTTAAGACATGGCCAAACAAAACGTAAAGTATGGTGCAAACGGCGAGCGAGCCGAGAATGCCGATCGGCATATCGCGCGATGGGTTCTTTGCTTCCTGTGCCGCTGTCGAAACCGCATCAAATCCAATGAAGGCA
The DNA here is from genome assembly GCA_003169195.1 of Bryobacterales bacterium. Taxonomy (GTDB): domain Bacteria; phylum Acidobacteriota; class Terriglobia; order Bryobacterales; family Bryobacteraceae; genus Bog-105. The sequence continues at coordinate 7,993 of PMQB01000579.1, read as the reverse complement.
AAGAACACGATACCGGCGCCCTTCAACACACCACCCCAACCGTGTGCGAAAACGCCCTCGTGACCCGGAACTGTTGCCGGCACCAGAAACGGCGTGTAGTTGGCCGGATGAATGAACTGCCAGCCCAAGGCAATGAAGGCCAAGACGATAGTCACCTTGATGGCGACGATGATCGCGTTCAGTGTCGCCGATTCCTGCGTTCCCTTGATAAGCACCAGCGTCAATAAACCTAAAATTAAAAGCGCCGGCAGATTGATCATGCCATGCTCGCCGGTAAGTGACGTTTCAAAGGGTGAGTGGCACAACGCATACGGAATGCGGCCGCCGAAAAGATTGTTGAGATACTCACTCCACGCAATCGATACCGTGGCTGCGCCCAGGGCATATTCCAGTACCAAAGCCCAGCCAATCACCCACGCCACAAACTCTCCCATCGTGGTGTATGCGTAGGTATAGGCGCTGCCCGCAATCGGTAGCATGGCTGCGAATTCCGCGTAACACAAACCAGCGAAGCAACATCCCAGCGCCGCTACAATGAACGAAAGCACTACCGAGGGGCCCGCCGCTTCCGCTGAGGCCGCTGCCGTCCGCACAAATAAGCCCGCGCCGATAATGGCACCCACGCCTAAGGCGATGAGGCTCGTTGCTGTGAGTGTTCTTTTTAACTCACTGTCCTTGACCTGTTGCAGCAGCGTCGCAATGGATTTCTTTCGTGTGAGTGTCATGAAATTACCGCTACGTTACCATATCAACGGCATCTTACGCTAACTCGATCTCCCCGAATAGTAATAGAACCTTCATGAAAAAGCTCATTCTTTCGGCCATTTTCGCCGTATTCGCTCCAGTTTCCCATAATTTGGCGTCCTGTGCGACACTTCCTCCTCCGCTGCCGCCCAACGTAGAGCAGGTCCTGAACGCCATCACCGCCAGCGAATTGAAGGGCGATCTTTCCTTCCTGGCATCCGATACATTGCAGGGTCGCTTCACGCCTTCGCCCGGCCTCGAAGTAGCGGCTGAATTCATCGCTGCTAAATTTCGCGCCGCTGGCTTGGAGCCCGGTGGCGATCATGACTATTTCCAAACCGCCGAAATGGTCGACCGCCGCTTGCCCACCATGGCTACGAATCTGACGCTCTTTTCCGGTGACCGTGCCCTGACCGCCCCCGCTGCAGAGATCACGATCGATGCCACCAGTGCCGCCGCTCATCTCGATCACGTGCCTGTTGTCTTTCTCGCCAGCAAAGATCCCGCGCTCCTCAAAGGCTCGGATCTGCAAGGCAAAGCCGTCGTTACCGCAGAGGCTGATCTCGCGAAGTTGAACGGCGATGACGTGCGTGCCGAGAGGCGCAAAGCTCGTGCGTTTGATCAAGCGGTGGCCGCCTCGGGTGCTGTTCTCAATCTCACCGTCGTTCGTAACAAACGAACCTTCGTGGTGCCTCCGCGCTTGCTGTTCATGGAGCAAGCTGCGGGTAATCGCGCCGCCAGCCTGTCAGTGCACAGTGAGGAACTGGCAAAGTCTGTAGCCGACGCCAATCATCCGCCCGCTACCCTCTCTGTCGATATTCCTGCGCCCATCGACAACAAAGTGGTCGTGAAGAATGTCATCGGCGTTTTGCGAGGTTCTGATCCAGTGCTTTCCAAAACCGCTGTCTTGTTAACCGCCCACTACGATCACATTGGCACCGTCGAAACCGCCGGCCAAATGACCATGCATGCCGCTGGAGATTCGCCAGACCGCATCTACAACGGCGCAAACGATGATGGCAGCGGCACCGTTTCCGTGATGGAGATCGGCCACGCCTTGGCAAAGCTTCCACACCACCCCAAGCGCTCCATCGTCTTCATGACGTTTTTCGGTGAAGAGCGCGGCGAACTCGGTTCGCAATTCTACGGCAAGCACCCCATCTTTCCCATCGGCCAGACCGTCGCCGACGTCAATCTTGAACAAGTGGGCCGCACCGATTCCACCGTGGGCCGCCAACTCAACAACGCCAGCATCACCGGCTTCGATTATTCCGATGTGACGGGCTATTTGATCCATGCCGGCGAGCGAATGGGCATCAAAGTCTACCGCGACGCCGAAGCCAGCGACGCATACTTCACCCGCAGCGATAACGACGCTCTGGCCGAGCAAGGCGTTCCTGCTCACACTCTTTGTGTCGCTTTTGATTATCCCGATTACCACGGCCTCGGTGACGAGTGGCCCAAAGTCGACTACGAAAATATGGCGAAAGTCGACCGCATGGTGGCCCTCGCTCTCCTAGACATCGCCAACAGTGAAAAGGCACCCGAGTGGAACGCGCAAAACCCCAAGACCGAGCACTTCCGCGCCGCCCGCGCCGTCTCGCAAAGCGCTAAGTAGAGAAGAGAATCCTCCAGAGGGTGCCAGACTCCAATCGCACATCATCTTGCCTTTTGGACAACTTCAACACCTTGAACACCTTGGCTGTTTCCGCTACGGACTCAGGTCATTAAAGCGAAATCGAATCACCCACGCCTGCATGAATCGGCGTTCCTAGTTTGATAGGCCGGGCTCAAAAGCTAGAATAGTTATATGGAAAAGATTGTCCGCCTCTTTCGCAGCTTTGAGGAAGCTGACGCAGCGGACGTTGCCGAAGACATGGTCACTACGCCAGAAGAACGGGTCGCCATCGTCTTCGAGCTACAAGCGCGACTCTACCCCGATGCAGCCCAACAAGGATTTGCTCGAATTTATCGACTTACTCAACGCGAACGGAGTTGAATATCTAGTTGTCGGCGGCTTTGCCGTTGCCTGGCACGGTTACCCCCGATTCACCGCTGACATCGATTTTCTTGTCCGGCCCGATCGGGCAAACGGAGAATTGCTGGTAAAGACCCTTGTGGAGTTCGGCTTTCTTAGCTTGAACCTCGTTCCTGAAGACTTCAGCCGCCTCGACCAGATTGTTCAGCTCGGAGCGAAGCCGAACCGCATTGACTTGATAACCTCGATTGCCGCGGTCCCGTTTGAAGAGGCGTGGGTTAGCCGGGCTGCGGGCTCCATAAATGGGCGCCCGGTTTCCTTCATTGGGCGCGATGCGCTTCTTCGGAACAAGCTTGCAACCGGTAGGCCCCAAGACCTCAGGGATGTCGACGTGCTGTCGCAACGGTCGCCGCGCGAGTAGCGCACTGTTTTCCGTCTTTAAAGGCGCGGCGGTTGACAAGCGCACTTCCAGCGAACTCCACATCCAAGTACCACTGATCACTAAATTCCTTGGCCAGCCGAGCCAGTTAATGGGATCAAGCTCTACCAAGATGTCGGTATCGAGTGTCGCTCTTGGAATGCCGATCGAAGAGGACGCGACTGAACCGCCGATCACATAGCGAACCTTGGCAGAGACAAGCGCATTTAAGAATCTCTTGGAGAATGGAAGGCTGGCTCGTCATTCAACAAGCGCGTCTCTGCCGTAGACCTTGGTAAAAAGTTCGCGTCCCAACGTGCGCTGGGTAATACGTAAGAAGGCCTCCCGTTCGGATGCTTGCGGGTCTTCGGTACGCACACCGGCCTCGCAGACTGAACGCAAGAAGCTGGATAAGTCAATCGTTCGCTGCAACTTTTCGTCGGGAGTCATCCACCTATAAATGCCGAGCAGAACGCGCCACGCTTCTGGCGATGTATCGGCGGGTCTCATGCCACTTCTAGTATGCGCCTTCAAACCCGCGAACTTTTGCAACAGCGTTTACGTATCCTCAATTGTATGTTCAAATTCCTGCTTTGGTGCCTGTTGTTGATCGTCTGCTGGCCCTTGGCACTGCTGGCGCTCGTTCTTTATCCATTAGTCTGGATCATCCTCCTCCCCTTCCGCATCGTCGGAATCGCCGTGGAAGGCGTGCTCGAACTGGTAAAGGGAATCATCTTCTTGCCCGGCCGCCTTCTGCGCACCAACCGTACAGCCTAAAACGTTTTCACGTATTCAATCAGCGCCCGCTTCTCATCATCCGTCAAGTGCGAGCCGAACTCGTGGCCGCGGTCTTCAATGAAATCCGGAGCCGTGCTCCTCTTCAAAAGAAGTTCGTTCGCCGTCTGTCTGCCCAGCAGCTTGTTTAAAAGCCCGGTGAACCATCTCTGCTGCGCAAAAGCAGGAATGCTTCCAGTATCAATCGACGCCAACAGCTTAATCGGCGTCCCCGCCGCTACTCCGCGAAAGCGCGTCTGCCCGTTCAAGATCACATCGCTTTTCGTAGTCGTGCGCAGAATCGATTTCACACCCAGCCTCCGCTCTGGCCACAATAGTTTCTCCATCGCATCCTGGTAAGCGCGCAGCCGTCCAGCCACAGAAGGGTCGCCCGTAAATACGCCAAGTCCATTGTTATTGAAGAACGGCGCAGTCGCCCAAGCATCCACAAGGGTCGGCGTGCGGTAATAGCCGGGACCTCCCGCCGGAATTTGGAACGTGATCGGTTTTCGCGGATTCACCGGATTGTACAGATTACGAATCTCAGCTACCTGCGGCATCTTCTTGTAATCGACTGACGAAAAATCTTCCCAGATGTGACCCTCTTTCGCATCGGTCCCTGCCGAGCGCGAAAAGTTCGTACCAATCTCCGTCACCGGATAGCGCTTATCGTCCGACAAAAAGTTGTTGTCCAGAAAATCGGCTTGCATCACCGCCTCCCGAAACCAAGTTGTTCGCTTTTCTTTGTCGGCAGCGATCTCAGCGGGCGGCTGCTTGCTTGAGTGGCACGAAGCGCAATTTTCCGCAAACACCCGCTTACCCACGTTCAACACCGTCTCATCTTTCGTCACGTAAGCCGCGCCGCCATCCGCATCTTTGAGATGCATCGGCTGCACCGTGTTCAGGAAGGCTTCCATGTCGGCCATCTTCGCCTCGGTCTCGCGCCACTTCTCGCAGGTCTGGCGCGCATGTTGAATGCTAAAGGGGCTCTGTGGCCTCGCTTCGCCATACACCGGATCTTGCAAAGTGAACCAGTAATCCGAACACATGCCGATGTTGACGTACACGCGCAACCCCGCGAACGCCGTGCCGATAGAGTCTTCCCCGGCCTTCAGAATATGGTGCACTGGCACAACGGTCGGTTTGCCCGTGGTCGTATCAATCACATTCTCAGGCGCGGTCGGCCGCTGTTTCAAATACACCACCGTATTGATTGCACTCGGATTAAAGTTGTGATCGGTGGCCGTGCGCGACGTGTCAGATGTGCCCGCCGGCTGCTGTTCGCCAACGTGCCAGGTAAAGTTGTCCGGCTTAACACGGAAGTTGAAGAGCCGTCCCTCTCTCCAATATTGATTGCCAATCGTGGAAGCAAGATTGCCCCACTGCGGCTTGTTCGGATCGGCCGGCGGATGCAACGGGCTGAAACTCACGTGGCACAGCGCGCACGTCATGCCCACCACGAAGGGCGGTTCCACCAATTGCGGCTGCTGCCGATATTTGTCCACATCCCACAGCTCAGGTTTGAAGTCGGGATTCGGAAACTTGCGCAGGCCCATGATGCCTGTCGATTCTCCAGGAATGCCCGGAATCACCAAAGGTTTGCACACATCCAGATTCAGGCCATATTGATCGGGATGTTCCGCCTTGCGGCAATCCGGATCGTTAATCGTGCCCAGCGCCTGAAAGCGTTTGTCGCGCGGCTGGCTTTCCGCGTACAACAGCAAGTCGATCTGCCCCTTCGTAATCTTCGAAACTTGCCGCCACATGTGCTCCCCGCCGCCTGTCCAGAAATACCAGGTGTCGCGCCCGCGCGATTCTTCCGGCGTAAAATCGCGGCCATAATATTGGTAAGAGTCAGTGTCGGGTTCTTGCGCGGTCGTAAACGGCAGCGTGAGGATAGTCAGTAGTAACGCGATTTTCGCCTTGGACATGGTTCGCCTCTTCGTCACACCAGTAGTGTCGACAGAGCGCGATCCGTTTCAAGAGTGCTCTATCCCGGCAGCAAAGTCTATTCTCCAACGCGCGCGGCTAATCGGCGGACAAAAGCTGCATGGTCCGGCGACCGGACGCCTTTTTCAACTGCCGTTCGTACCGAACGCTTTGGATTCCATAAGGCCGCCGCATCAAGCCACAAGCCCGGAAACACGCGCGACCGCAGCAAACCATCTGCCTCGGGTTTGATCTCGCGATAACGCCCTCTCACCAGTTGTCGCCAGACGACCTGTTCAGTATCGAGAATTACTGTGACATACTCCCGCACCCCAATGCTGCGATAAAGCTCGAGCTTAATACCGAGGTCCCGGGAAAGGCTCGATCCGCTCACTTCAACGATGAGCTCAGGAGCCCCGGTTGCGTATGCACCTTCGATTCGCGAACTACCGCCATAATCAGGCAGAATCCGCAAAAAAAGGTCCGGCTGTGGAACGTCTTTCGGTCCCATTTTCCAGGTGCAATCAATTCCGCTCTCGCAGCCTGGAGTCAACTCACTGTAAAACCACAGCCATCCGTGCGTCCGGCCATGACCGCGAGAGTGGAAAACGCTTACTGGCGATGGCATGAAAAAAACAGTTCCGTCGATGAGCTCCGCGTGTTTCAAACCCGGCATCGCTTCCCAGCGCCGCAGGAATTCTTTACTATCAAGTCGATCGCCTTCACGCAAAAGCGGAGGCAGAACAGTCGCTGTGGCTGGCATCGGAGTAGATCCAACATCAGCGTAACACCTCCGCAAAGTTCGCGGCCATGACAGAATAGCAAAGCTATGTTCGTTCTGCACAGTCTACCCATCGCAATCTTTTTCTGCATCATCACCATGTTGGGCTGGGGTTCCTGGGCCAACACGCAAAAACTCTCCGGCAAAGATCAATGGCGCTTTGAACTCTATTATTGGGATTACGCTATCGGCGTCCTCCTCTTCAGCTTCATCTTCGCCTTCACCTTCGGCAGCACCGGCCTCTCCGGCCAAAGCGCCGTCACCAACTTTCAACAAGCCAGCCACCACGCCGTCCATTACGCATTAATCAGCGGCGTCGTTTTCAACATTGGAAATATCCTGCTAGTCGTCGGAATCGACGCCGCCGGCATGGCCATCGCCTTCCCTTTGGGCGTGGGCCTCGCCTTGGTCATCGGTACGGTCAAGAGCTACGCGCAATCGCCGCAAGGCAACGTGCCTCTCTTAGTCGGCGGAGTGCTCTGCATTTTATTCGCCATGGTGATGTCCGGTTTGGCCTATCGCAAACTGCCGCAAGGGGCAGGGAAGAGTCCCCTCCGCGGCATCATCTTTTCCATTCTGGCCGGCTGCGTCATGGGCTTCTTCTACCCGCTCTTGCAGCGCGGCATCTCCGCTAATTTCAACAACGATCCTATTCAACCTGGCATGCTCACTCCCTACGTCGCGCTAGTCTTCTTCGCCGTCGGCGTCGTGGCCAGCAACTTCATCATCAACACCATCTTCATGCGCGCCGGAAGATTAACATACGGCGACTACTTCCGCGGCACCCCGAAACTCCATCTCATCGGCATTCTCGGCGGCGTTATCTGGATGATCGCCCTCTGCTTCAACGTCATCGCCTCGGGCGTCGCCGGTCCTGCCATCTCGTACGCGCTCGGCCAAGGCGCAACTCTCATCGCTGCCATCTGGGGCGTGCTCGTCTGGAAAGAACTCGCTGCTGGTCCAAAAGGCACGGGCCTTCTCGCTGCACTGATGTTCGTAGGTTACGCAACCGGCTTGGTGCTGATCGGCATGGCGTCACTGTGATGGGGAACCATGAAATTATTCCTATCACTCGCATGCCTCGCTCTTGTCTCTAGCGGTGAGACGAAAAAGCCCGGCGTCCGTATCACAGGCCATGTCTATCGCGCAGATTCACACAAACCCTTCGACGGCGTAACCCTCACGTTGATTCAGGTCGGCGGAGCAGTCGTTGCGCACGTGCAAACCGACGTCATCTCTTCCGTGCAAACCGCAGCCGATGGCAGTTATTCATTCAACACCGCTCCCCTCTATCAAATGTTTGTAGGGGCTGGGAAACCCGGTTTTGTGATGCGGTTTTATTTCCTCGAAAGGCGGAAGCCCGGATCTG
>PMQB01000177.1 GCA_003169195.1 Bryobacterales bacterium | reverse complement strand
TGTGCAGCTTTTCATCGTTGTGAGCGCGGATGTCGCGACCGGGGAAAACATCTTCGAGGTGCTTAGAGAAAGCGGGGTCGATGGACATGAGGTCTTCGAACACGCCGTGCTTGGGGCACTCTTTCACCATTAGGATTTTGCCGTCGCGTTCGATGATCTTGGCCTTGATTTCGCCGACGGGTTCGTTCAGGAGAATTTTGTAGTCGGTCTTGCCATCGACAATGCTTTGGCGAATTTCGGGGATACAACGGGGGCACAGCGAATCGGTTTCACGCGGCCAGCCGAGTGGGGGTTTGGCTTTCTGGTAGCTCTTGAGCAACGGCTTGTCTGACCACTTCGGGGTGAAGGAGTCGTTCTGCTTAATCTGATTGACCCGGTCAAAGACTTGCCAGACGGCGTTGGCGCCGACGGTGACTACTTTTTCGAAGTATTTTACTGGTTTATGCATGTGCTTTATGACCCTGGATTATTACGAGATCCTCTCCGTTGAATGAGTGACCAGGCCTATGCCGCCCGGGACTCCATCAGTATAAGGGCGATGACGAGGGGTTGAAAACGAAATGAAAGCGAACTGCGCTGTTTGAGGGTTGTATGGAGATTAATAAAGCTGAACAGACGGTGGGATTTGGTGCAAATGGTTCGGTTTCAGTGAGTTAAAGAAGAAGTAAACAGGAGACAGGACGCGGGAGACAGTAGGAAAACGAGCGCATTGCGTTCACTTTACATCAGCTAAGTAGCAGCCGATGGAGTGGGTGCGGGGTTCTTTGATGGGTTTGCCGTCGAGAGTGGCGGCGATGGCGGATTCGAGATCGTGGGTTTGGGGAGCGGAGCGGGCTTTGCCGAAGGCGACGTAGCGGTCGTCGATGCGGCCGCTGTAGGTGAGGTGGCCGGCGTGATCGAAGACGGCGGCTTGGGGGGAGATGGTGGCTTCGGCACGTTTGACGAGGAGGTGTTGGGGATCACGGACAGGGGTGCCGGGGAGTTTGTACTCTAGCTTGTGCTGTGCGATAGCGGATTCGGTTTCGGAAGCGTCGGGGTAGATGAGCCAGAACTCGACGCCGCGGGATGCGAANNGGCGGAAAGAGTAAAGGCCGCTGCTACGAGAACGGCCAAGCCGATGGGCCTCATATGTGTTCAGGTTAGCGAAGTTTGCGGCGGGCGACAGGCAATTGACATAGAATCTTGAGAGATTGTGAAGCAAGCTCTTAGGAGAGAGAACAGAAAGGTGAACACCATGAGGAAAATTGTTTTACCAGCTTTAGCGGTGTGCGGGATGTTGTGGTTGACTGCTTGTTCGAGCGAAACGAAGACCGCGCCAAGCGAAGATAAATTGGCCGCGACGACACCGGCGGCGCCGACGGCTCCGGTAACGGGCAAGACGGCTTATTGGGAGATGTACACGAAGGCGCGCAGCGATTTTGCGAAAGACATTATGCCGATCAGCTTGGAAGCGAAAGAGATTCCGGGTGTGGCGAATGGCGATGGGACGGCGGCGATGTGGACGGCCGAGTTTGTTTCCGATTCAGCGAAGGAACGGCGGACGTTTACCTACGCGATTGTGGCGCATCCGCCGGACATCTATAAGGGTGTGACGATTGGCAAGCCGCTGCCGTGGAGCGGGTCGCGGGATATTATGCCGTTTTCGATGGGAAGCGTGCAGGTGGATTCGGATGCGGCGTTGAAGGCGGCGACGGATGATGCGGCGAAGTTTTTGAAGGAGCATCCGGAGAAGAACCCGACGGTTTCATTGAAGGAGTTGACGCGGCTGCAGGTACCGACTTGGATTGTGATGTGGGGGAATGACAAGTTGGGGTATCGGGCGTTTATTAGCGGCGTGGATGGGAAAGCGGTCAGTAAATAGACCTTGTCTTGTGGGATGAGGCCGTATGAAAGTGCGGCCTCATTTTTATTTGGGGGATTCGATGAAGAGACTGAAGCCGGTTTTGGCCGGTTTGCTGGCGAGTGTTATGTCGTTGTTGGCGCAGGGAGACCGTGATGGGAAATTTCAACTTGCGTTGCCGGCGCATAACGGGCAGTTGCGTTGGTCGGCCGAGGGGTTTAAGATTGTCCAAAATTCAGCGAAACCCAACGGGCAGGAGATAGGCGTGCGTGCGCAAGGTGCCGGCGAGCGCCTCAGTTTTTTGGGATTTCTATTTTTGTTTCCGGAATTGACGCCCTTGAGCAGTGGGAAGTGTCGAGATGGAGTGATGGGGCCGGAGGCGAAGGCGAACCCGTCATTGACGATTCTGGAGTCTGTTGAGAATGAGACCGGTGTGGCGCTGGTGCGTTATTCCGAAAAGGGGCAGGGCGGCCAAGTTTGGTACAAGGTGCGGGGCTTTTTGGCGCAAGGCGACCTGTGTGGCGATTTGGAAGTGTATAGCAAGCGACCGATTCGGGTAGACGACGCGGAGTTGAAGGCGATTTTCGATGGCTATGTATTGGATGGCGATTACAAGCCCGTTTCGCGTGATATTTTTCTGTACGCGCAAATCTTGTTCGATACGAAGCAATACAAGGGAGCTGCGCCGTTGTTTGAAGCGGCACTGGCGAAGATCGAGGACGGATCCTTAGCTTTTGGATCGGTGCAGACCGGCAGGCGAGTCATTATTGATCAAGCGGGCATGTCTTACGGCATAGCGGGCGATTTAGTGAAGGCGCGAGCGATGTTGGAAAAAGGGATAGCGCAAGATCCGGAGTATGCGATGTTTTATTACAACCTGGCGTGCGCGGATGCGGAAGAGAAGAAGCTGAATGAGGCGAAGGTTCATCTGAAGGCCGCTTTTGCGCGCAAGGCGAATGTGATTCAGGGAGAAGTGCTGCCTGATCCGACGCAGGACGATTCGTTCACGCCTTACAAAGAGAATCAGCAGTTCTGGAGTTTCGTGAAGGGATTGCAGGCGAGCCGCTAAGCAGTCGGATAAGAGGATTAGAATTGAAATATATGGTGGCCACAACCAGCGGATTGGTCACGGTGGAAGAATTTCGGAAGCTGCCGGAAGAAGAGGGCCTCTCTTGCGAACTGCGCCGGGGAGAGATCCATTCGGTGACGCGACCGAAGTACAGATATTACTCGATTCAACGGCGGTTGCGCCTATTGCTGGAGAATCTGGCTCCTAGCGACGGATTGGTAGATATTGAATTTGCATTTCTCGCGGTGGCTGAGTATGAGTTGCGCGTTGCCGATGTGGTTTATGTTTCGGGTGAGCGGGAAAGGTTGATCAACCCGGACGACAATTTGCGTGGGGCACCGGATCTTGTGATTGAAGTGCTGTCGCCTTCTAATCATCACGAAGAAATCTCGGAAAAAGAAAGATCTGCTTAAGGAATGGCTGCCGGGAGTTTTGGGTGGTTGATCCCGAGCTAAGACAGGTTTCGATTTCGACAGCCGATGGGCAGTCTGCCGTATGGTGTTCAGGTCAGCAAGTTCCCTTGGCACTCTTTGGCGGGGCGAAGTTGGCGGTTGACGAGATGTTTTCTTGAGCTAATGAGCGAGGGGCGCCGGCAAGTCTTCCCTTGCCTCGGCGAAGCGCGGTTGCAGGCCAGTTTTATTTTCTAGGAAGCTTAAGAGCTTGGGGTCGACATTCGGAAGAAAGTCGCCGAAATCGCCGGATGACCAGCGGCGGCCATCGTCGAAATCGAGGACAATGCCGGCGCGTTTTGTGAATTTTTGTGTGCGCCCGCGAAGACCCTTGATGATGGTCATCGTGCGAGCCCGATTGTAGTTGTAGGTTCGAGCGCCGAAGAATCCGTAATCGCGAACAAGTATGTCCTGATCGCGCAAAACAACGTGCTGAGGCAGGGCGAGAGCGGTAAGAATGGCGATGGGAAGCCCGATGAAGATGCCGAAGCCGCGCAACACGAGTGTGGCGTCGTAGCCCGCCTTTGTGTTGCTCCAGTATTCGTAAAGCGCAGGCTCTTGTTTGCCGGCGAATAGCGACCAGAGCCACAAGGTGGCTTCCCAGCACATGGTGAGGCCAGTGAAGAAGGGTAGAAAAAACCAGATCGCGCTTTGGGGCGGAAGAACGATGGAGAAGGGAGCGTCTAGGTTGAAGAAGGCGTGGCTTAAGTAGGTGAGCGCGAAATAAATGGTCAGACCTATGACTGTGCCGACTAGCATCATGAGCACGCTAAACCACCACTGGGTTATCCGATAACGAGCGCTCAGTTCATCGATCGAGTATTGCGTTTGGAATTGTGGCGCGGGTTTGGCTGGAACGAAACGACGGCAGAGAGAAAGTGCTAGTTGCACGAAGAATGGAATCATACTTATGTTTTCATTCTAGGTTCCAGCCGAATATGCGACGCTAAAAC
>PMQB01000095.1 GCA_003169195.1 Bryobacterales bacterium | reverse complement strand
CAAATTTTTCTTTCGCCATATTTGCTTCACACTTCCAGTTAAAACTTCGTCGTCCTTGTTGGGGAGAAGAATTGATTTAAACGCAGGGCCGACAAACCGACCCGAAGTGACAACCATTTGAGACCAAATCGGCGGGCCGAATGGCAACTGCGCGGGAGGACCTAGAGCGGTGAATGCCGCCAAAGGACGAACAAACGCGGGTACACTTGCGGGGTGCTCACACCCATCGTAAATGGTAACACGAAGGGGAAGAACAGCGCTTAATGCGCGTGGCTCTTGCCACATCCCTCTCTGACCCGACCGCAAACTCGCGATTACCGGGCCTCCACGCCAGTCTCTCAGCGGAGGGCGGACTTCAGGCCGCGCGGGTCTTCAGACCCGCTTCAGTGTGTGTGGCTTTTGCCGAGTACATCTTCCAGTTTTTTCGCGGTCAGGATCTTCCTTGACCAGCGGCGAACCTGCAGCGGCGTGGCCGATTCCAGCTTTTCACTTGCCCACTTGGGAAGGACTCTGAATTTCGACTCCAGTTGATCGCGCAATCGCCCTCTCGCTTTCGGCAGCTTGCATGTCCGCCACCCGCCGCAAAATCTCTTGCAGCTTGCCCACTCCTCCCCGTGCTAACATCGCCGAGGGCAAATCAGCGGGCCTCCCACTAGCCAGCAAGGCCTCCGCATCGATCTCGCGGATATCGATCAACGTATAAGCCACCTTCGCCCCTCCCAGATCCACTTCACTAGGCATTCGCATTTTCTCGTCGCCCAGATAGCGAACCGCCTGATAGATCCGCCGACCTTGGTATTTGTGGCCAAGTAGAAAGCAATAAACGCCTTCTCGATACGGCATGGCTGCATCGAATACTCGACGGGTCCTACCACGCCCACAGGGGTCGCCGCCTCCTCACAAAATAGAACCATCCACGGGTTAGCCCATCACAACGGCTCTTTCCGTCTCCTCCCCATGGAAAAACAAGACAATTTCGAAGCCTTAAAGACCGAACTACTCACACTCGCGCTTTCCACAAATGCTGAACGACCATATAAAGCTAAGATCCGAAAAGCGCAAAGCCGAAGTTGGCTTCGAAGCGCAAAACCGCAAAGCGGAGGAACTCCGCATCAAAAACGAGCAGCATGAAATGAAAAAACAATCCCAATACTGGGAGGTTTTACACAAAGACGCCAAAGCCTGCCATCAACTGACCATGAACCTGATGCAACAATCCGNNGCGCAAAACCCGGCACCTGGGCCTGCGCCGAAGCCGCCGCGTAAACTCAGCAAGCCATGGCCAAACCCGTAGTGTGTCCAAATGTTCGATGCTAAATTGAAAAACTCAGCTCACCATGAACAGACGAACTTTCATCAGCACAACCGCCACGGCGTTGACCGGATGCGCCTATCGCAGCAATCGCACCGCACTCCCCGCTTACGATGCCCTGCCGAAACTCGCCCTCGTGCGCGCCGACGTCGATCGCATCTTTCGCGTCACTGTATGCCTGCGCCCGTTTCGCGCTGCCGGGCCTCGTCTCGACGTCGAAAGAGTCGGCGATAAAACCGTAGTCCACAACTACGGCCATGGCGGCAGCGGCTGGTCGCTGTCTTGGGGATCAAGCAGCCTCGCCGCAGAGAAAGCGATGGCTGCCGGCGAACGCGAGATAGGTGTCATCGGCTGTGGCGCATTAGGTCTGACCTCCGCGATTCTCTTGCAAAGCGCGGGCGCTAAAGTAACCATCTATGCGAAAGAGCGCCCGCCCGAAGTCAGATCCGCTCGCGCCACCGGATCATGGACGCCCGATTCGCGCATCGCCCTGACCAACTCCGTTTCGAGTGACTTCCCTTCCCTCTGGGAGACGATGTGCCGCCGTTCGTTTCACACCTACGAAAGCTACCTAGGCATGGCCGGCAATCCGGTGGAATGGACCGATCGCTACACTCTGTCCGACACGCCTCCCGGTCAAATGCGAGCCAAGCGGCTGCAGGAAGACACACTTGGTTTCGCACACTATCAGGACCGCGTCCGCGATCTCACACCCGGCCAACAGGACTTGCCGCACGGTACTCATCCATTCCCAACTCGCTATGCCACACGCAACTCAAGCCTAACGTTTAACGTAGCCGGTTACTCGCGGCAACTCGTGAACGACTTCTTAGTGGAAGGCGGCAAGATCGAAAGAGTCGAGTTCCATTCGCCGTCTGAGCTAATTGCAATCCGCGAGAAAGTCCTGATCAACGCCACCGGCTATGGCGCCAGAGCCTTATGGAAAGACGAATCCGTTGTCCCCGTCCGCGGCCAGATCGCCTGGCTCATTCCGCAGCCCGAAGTGAACTATGGCGTGCTCTATAAGAACGTCTACATTCTCGGTCGACGAGACGGAATTGTCGTGCAAGACGGCGGCACCTTAGGAGAAATGGAAGGCTATAACAACTCCGACGAAACCCCCGAACGCGCAGCAGCGGATTCAGCGGTTAAAGTAGCCGCCGAGCTATTCGGAAGGATGGGAAACAAGAAGGGCAGATCCGAGACATCTGCCCTCCCCGTCAACTCCTAAACGAGCTAGAAACGCAGGTGCAGCGCCAATTGCAGAATCCGCGGATCGTAGGTGTTTGAGATCTGCCCGAAGCTACTATCGGTGATTGTCGTATCGGGGTTTTGGAATTCCGCATGATTGAACAGATTGAAAGCATCACCCTTGAGTTCCAAGTTAACTCCTTCGCGAATAGTGAAATGCTTGGAGATAGAAATATCGGTGTTGACGCGACCCGGACCGCGCAGCGCGTTGCGAGGTAAGGTTCCATAAGTTCTGGTCGGGAGCAAATTGCCGGCAACGTTATTCAGAGCAAGCAAGCGCTGAATGCTGAACGAGGCTGGATTGAAGTAATAGTTCCCGGTGCTGGGACCACCGGCTGAAGGATTATTAAGCGTCTGTGTGAGGCCTGGGTTGTAAGTGGTAATTGGGCCGACAAGATCGGCTCGCACATTACCCGCGTCGCCGGCGCCTGACGGACCGGGGTTGCCATTCGTGGTGTTCAGCCCGGCGAAGATATCCAACGTGAAGCCTGTGTTTGCGCTGACGATGGGGTAGAGACTCCAACCTTTCGTCAGAATTTTCGGGCCCCGCTGCCACAGGCGATCAAAGGGAAGGTCCCAACCGCCCGACAGAACGAAGGTCTGGCGGACGTCGGTGTCCCCAGACGCGCGGAACAAATCGTGATTATAGTAGGGAACTCCGCCGTTACGCTCGCGGAAGCCGGAGGAGTTATCGATTTCATGACCGAATGTGTAGGCAACGGAGAAGAAGGCGCTGCCCAGACGCCCCATGCGAGCAGTTCGGCGCTGCAGGTTTACTTGCAATGCGTTATAAGACGCTTTGCCGATAT
This sequence comes from Bryobacterales bacterium, assembly GCA_003169195.1. Taxonomy (GTDB): domain Bacteria; phylum Acidobacteriota; class Terriglobia; order Bryobacterales; family Bryobacteraceae; genus Bog-105. Next base: position 6,006 of record PMQB01000095.1, on the reverse strand, counting down.
TCTGGAACTCATCCAGATAGCTGAAGTTATCGCCGTAAAGACGGGAGTTCGTGCCGAGCACATAGGGATTGATATCAACCAAACCCGTCAACTTATGCGCAGAGTAGCCAACGTAGCCAGCCTCTAGAACCATAGTGGAGGGAAGCTGTTGCTGGAGCGACAAGTTGTATTGGAAGACATAAGGAGTCCGCAAATGTGGATCAACAACGAACACGCCGCCACCGCCGAAGGGTAAATAACCGGCAGCTCCGAAATCGAGGTTCTGGGAGGGCGGTTTGGAGGGGAACGGATCTACGGCGCCCGCGGAGGCGTAGGGGCTTTGCAGACTGCTGAGACCCGTACCTGTGTAGGTAGTCGGGAAAACGTCGGCGAAACCGAAGAACGGTGCCTGCCCATTGAACTGAAGATTGTCTTCGCCTTTCAAGATGTCGTACATCATGCCCGTGCCGCCGCGCAAGCTGGTTTTGCCATTGCCAAAGACATCCCATGCAAAGCCGAAGCGCGGACTCCAATCATTTTTGTCGGGAAAATTCGCACCGCGCGGAGCACCGGCGTCACCGGGGAATACTAAGCCGGTAGGAGCATTTACAAAACGGGTGGACTGATCACCAGGGACGAAAGAGAACGAACGGCCCTGCGTATCCAATTTGGGCGATGCGTATTCGTAGCGTATGCCCAGGTTCAAAGTGATATTTTTCCTGATTTTCCAAGCGTCTTGCGCATAGCCGGCTACTTGGTGAGATCGGATGTTGGAAGGAGCTTTGCCGAATTGCAGAAATTCGTCGGCGTTGCCCATCAGGAAATCGGCAAGGTCGAAACCGGAACCTACGCTGGTTCCAGGGCCGTAGAAGAAGTATTCACCGTTCACGTAGAAATCGTAAACAGTGTTGTTTTGGTAAGGCGAAAAGTAGAATCCGTACTTCCAATTGTGGTTGCCCGTTGTCCAAGATAGATTGTCGGAATAGGCATAGGTGTTATCAATTTCGCGAGTCGGCCCCTGCGGACTGAAGCCGATGTTGAGATTCGAACCTCCGAAACCAAGTAAAGGTGGCCCGGTAGGCTGATCCGATGGAACTGTCGCGCCGAGCGCCGAGGCGGTAGGCAGTGTGGCGTCAGGAATCGCTTGCGTGTGATTGAGCCGCTGCGCGTTGACGCGGAGTTCGTTGAGCAGCGCGGGTGTGAAGGTGTGCGTGTAGGTCACACCTCCGAAGTAAGTGGTGTTCCCCGACGTGGTCGGATAGCCCACCACATTGTTCGTACGGAAGGGCACGGTTGTCGGATTGTCGCGCGTCGTGAACGTGCCGCTGATTGTGTCGGTGGACGTGAGTGTGTAGTCGAATTTGCCCAGGTATTCGTTGTAGTTATTCAGTGCCACGGCTTCCGGGAAGATATAGCCGCTGGCCGACACGGGAATGAGATTGTTCTTGAAATACGCAGCGGCCACCGGGTCGATTTTAGTCGGATCGATGATGCCTTCGTTCGCAAGCGTTGGGTTCGACTGATAGTAAGGATTGGCGAGTAGGAAAGTCGCAACTGTTCCCGCTTCTGATGATTGTGAGAAATTCCCATTCGCTTCGGCGGGCGTAAATGTGGCAACTTTGGCCGGGTTGGGTGTCGATAAAGAAGTCTGGCGTTGCCCTTCATAAGAGAAGAAAAAGAACAGCTTGTTCTTAACAATGGGTCCACCCACAGTTCCCCCGAACTGATTGCGTTTCAGAATGGGCACGCTTAGGGCCTGCTCGTTGTTGAAGAAGCTATTAGCGTCGAAGAAGTTGTTGCGGACGTAATCATAAGCAGTGCCGTGGAAATTATTCGTACCACTCTTAACCACTTCGCTCACGATACCGCCGGCGTTACGACCGTATTCGGCGGAATAGTTATTCTCGATCACGCGAAATTCGGCAATGGAATCGGGGTTGGGATTGGCAACCACTCCATTACTGAGCAGCCCGTTGTTGAGACCTCCGTCCAGCAGGTAGGTAACGGAATCCGTGCGGCCGCCGCCAATGCTATAGCTGCCGGCTGCGCTTGAGTCGGGGTTACCCACGCTGACACCGGGCTGCGTCTTTAAAAGATCGAGCGTGTTACGCCCGTTCAGCGGAAGTTCATAGATGGCTTGGCCAGTTACCGTGGCGCCCACCGTAGAATTTTCGGTTTCCACTTGGCCGGCGCTCGATTCAACGGTTATCGCGCTGCCCACTTTGCCAAGTTGCAATTGAATATCGACGCGCAGAGTTTGATTGATCTCAAGCGCCGTGCGCGTTTCCATGGTGATGGCCTGGAAGCCGGGAGCCAGAGCCGTCACCTCATACAGGCCGATCGGCAATTGGAGAACCTGATAGACGCCTTCTCGATTGGTAACGGTGTCGTGACTGATGTTGGTGCTCTTGCTGGTAACCGTGACTTTGACATCGGGAACCACCGCACCTGACGGATCGGTGACAATGCCCGTGATTTTTCCGGTGGTGTCTTGGGCTTGGAGAAAAGATGCCGAAGCGAGAAGAAGCGCGGTCAAAAAGAAAGATTTTGCTCGAGTGCGAGCAAAGTGAATTGCTGCTGTCATTACGGAAAGACCCCTTTACAAGGAATTACTAGAACCGGCAAACAGCGCGGTTTGCAGCGTATTCACAATATATTAACTAATGCCTAGCGGGTAGGATGTCCGCAATTGGGACATTGATGGAAAAAGGTGTGGACTACTTTTCCCTATTGTTGATGTGCGCCACATGATGAAGCGAATGCCACGCGTACAGTCCAAGCGTCCAATCCAGGCGGCGTTCGCCCAGTTCGGGGTGGCGGAAAGTGCGGGCGAAATCGGCATCGGAAAGAGATTTGAGTAGCAGCACAAAGCGGGTATGCAGGCCTTCGAGCAAGGCCAATGACGGCGCGATCGGCGCACTCCGGGCATCGCTGAGTTCGGCCCAGGCGCCCTCATCGTACGGCTTGATGAGCGGAACGTTTTCAGTCAGCGCGAAACGGAAACGCATGTAACTGTTCATGTGGCTGTCAGGCAGATGATGAACCACTTGTCGAACGGTCCAGCCACCTGGGCGGTAAGGGCTGTCCAATTGCGCGTCGTTCAGGCCGGCGACGGCTTTGTTGAGATTAAGAGGCAACTTCGCCATTTCTTCAATCCAGGCAGCGCGCTGGTCGGCTGAGATAACCACAGGCGGTTGGTAGCGCCCAATGGGGTATTTGAGGTTCTCGTCTGAGGCGGAGGCTGACATGTTTTCCATGATTTTAGCGGACTGCAAAAAAAGTTGGCCCAATCCCGGAAAAATGATCAGCCGCCCGGTTATACCATCACCTAGCATGCGAGACGGCAGGTCACGGAAGGGCTCCACCCAACCCCAAGTGCAACTCCCCAGGAGTCCTTCTGTGACCCTCGCTAATTCCTGCTAGTCCGTGTATCCTTAGAAGACTCAATCACACATATATGGAACAAGGGCGCCTTCTGACATTTCCAGCGGTACCTTGGAAAATCGAGTCGTTGGAAACCGGAAACAACAGCCGCCTTTTGTTAGATCTTTATGACCGTGAGCAGACACCGCTCAAGCGCTATGTAGCGATGCTTGGTGTTGATCCAGAAACGGCCCGGGATATTGTGCAGGACAGTTTTCTAAAACTGCATGAACACCTGCTAAGCGGTGGAGACCAGAGTAATTTACGGGCATGGCTGTACCGGGTTGTGCACAATAACGCGCGCAACCGTCAAACATCATTTGGCGCGCGCAACACGGGTAGGATCGAAGATTTGCCGCCAGCCGCCAGCCCAGTGGCNNGTAGGTGAGAACGTTCAGCGAGGCTTGGAAAGGCTGAGGGAACTGCTATGAAGTGCGAGCGTTTGAATTGGGATTTGTTGGTAAGAGCCGTGGATCAGGAGCTTTCCCGCAGTGAAGCGGAATGGGTGCCGGCGCATATCGCCGCCTGTACTGATTGCCGCCAAGAATGCGAGGCCATTGAAACTCTGTCAGGTGGATTGCGCGCCGTGGTGAACAGTGCCGACGTGATTGGCCAGCCGAGCGACCGCGAACAACTGACCGCGCTTCAACCGATTCGACAGGCTCCGGAAAAAGTTCTACGCCGCTTCGGTTGGGGCATGGCCATCGCTGCGACTTTGGCCATTGGCATTATTGTGGCCCCGAAGCAGCGCGTAAAGATCGTGGACCGGCCCGCTACACAGCAAGTTGCGGCAGCGATCTCAAATGCGATTGAAGTCGATGGCGAAACGTTTGTAGCTTTGCCCTATTCCAATCCGGATCTGCCGGCCAGCGCGCCGCGGATTGTCCAGATGCAAGTGCCCGTTTCGTCGCTGGCGAACATCGGCATCTCGATGGAGCCCGCTGTGAACGAAATCTTAAACCAGGACCGTACGGTGCTGGCTGATGTATTACTAGGAGCCGATGGACAGCCGCTGGGGGTCCATGTCGTGAGTTGGGAATAATTGGTTTTCGAGTTGCCGCAGGAGAGAAGAAGGAAATGAAACTGACAAAATTTGTTTTTGTTGTGTTGCTGACTGGCGCGGCAGTTTTAGCACAAGGCCCCCCACCGCGTGGCGGAGGTTTCGGGCGAGGAATGGCGGGTCGTCCCGGCGGTGGCTTCGGGCCCCGAGGTCACAAGCTCGTTACAGGTGCGCCCTATTCGGCTGACATGAATTTGACCCGCACCCAGACGCTGCCCGATGGCAATGTGATTCAACACACCACCACCGGCAAAGTGGCACGAGACGCAGAGGGACGAACTTACTCGATGGAAACATCGACTGGCGGACCGCTCGGCCAGACAGGTACGGTTACGCGGATCTCAATTTTTGATCCAGTGGCCGGTTATTCCTATGAGCTCAATCCAGCTACAAAAACCGCCGTCCGGCGCGCGGTGCATGTACCTTCAGCAGGTGCCAACGCCAAGAGCTTCGCTTCCGATAGGCCGGCGAATCCGAATGCTGTAAAGGCAGACTTGGGCGCAAAATTCGTGAACAACGTCAACGCGCAGGGCACCAGTACCACGCGCACGATTCCCGCCGGCCAGATGGGCAACGTGAAGCCGATTGTTTCGACATCAGAGACATGGTATTCGCCCGAACTGCAGACTGTGGTTTCGGCCAAGTTCTCCGATCCGCGAGCCGGCGAATCGGTTTTCGCTCTGACCAATATCCAAAAAGCAGCCGATGGTTCGCTGTTTCAAGTTCCTTCGGACTACACCGTCAAAGACGCGCCACAGGGCGGACGTGGTGGATTCGGCCGCCCGGGACCGCCCCCGCAAGAATAGTCAATTAGTAGATTGAATAGCCCTTCGGTTTCGACCGAAGGGCTTTTTCATTTGGCCGACGGGAAACTGCGAACCCACAGCAGGTATTGGAACAGCGACTTGCGCTCTTGCCACACGAAGCGGAAGAAGGCGTCGCGGTCTAAGGACTCAGCCGGGATGCCTGAATACGTCTCTACACGCCAGCGCAAGTACGGCGATTGCCAGGGCCGCAACCGATAGCCGCGCGTACTGTTCCACAGAAACCGCAGCATCCACTTACTGGCTACCCGTCGCTGTCTTCGAGTGCGGCTCCGGTCTCGCGTAATAGCCGGATCGCGTACGCACAATTGGCTTACCCGGCGCGTCCACGACAACCTTTATCTGGCGATAGCTACCATCCTCTTCTTGAATGGAAGGCGAATAGGTGATCGTGTACTGGTTGCGAATGTCCTGCGCAATCTCAGACGCGAGTGCCTGCACTTCCGAAACGTCTTTGGGATAAAATGCCAAGCCGCCCGTGGTGCTCGTTAGTTCGTTCAGAGCGCGCCGTGCCTTCGACCCTTCGTGCTTTTCCTCTTCGGTAAACAAGCCAATGGCGTAGACCAGCGTTTCGCTCTGATTGCAGCGAGACACAATCTTCTCAAGCGAGGTATTGCTGGCATTATCGTTGCCATCCGTAATGATCAGCAGGACTTTCTTGTCCTTCTTGGCCTTTTCTCTCATGTAGTCGAGCGAAGCGCTAATCGCATCGCGCATGGC
>PMQB01000412.1 GCA_003169195.1 Bryobacterales bacterium | reverse complement strand
CAGAGAAGCCACAAAACCTTCTCCATTTTCTCCGCAAGGAAAAACTCATATGAATCGTCAAGAACGCCGTGCCGCTGCGCACCAGCAAAGGAAGCTTGATCGTAAAGCCGGTTTCCCCACAGTTCCGTCCGCCGTCCCCGAACTCAACATTCCGGAGCCAGGCTTACCTCTCCCGTCACTCGACTCCATTACCCCTCCCGCGAAGCCTCCCATTTCGGAAGCTCGCCTAGAAGCGAATCGTCGCAACGCGCAACACTCCACGGGTCCCGCCACGCCCGCAGGAGTCGCCGCCTCTTCGCAGAATCGGACGGTCCACGGGTTGGCCCGTCATAACGGCTCCTTCCGTCTTATCCCCGTGGAAAAACGCGATAAATTCGAGGCTTTACAAACAGAACTGGCCGAGGAACACCAACCCACCACTCCCACCGAAGCCATCCTCGTCAACAGCATGGCCGAATCTCTCTGGCTCGCCCAGCGTTCCCAAAGCCTTCAGGAGACCTGTATTGATTTCATCACCGGCCAAGTCAAGGACGCGAAGATGTTCTCTCTATACCTCCGCTATCAAACCACCCACACCCGCGCCTTCCACAAATCGCTCAACGATCTCATAAAGCTAAGAGCCGAAAAGCGCAAATCCGAAGTTGGCTTCGAAGCGCAAAACCGCAAAGAGGAGGAACTGCGCATCAAAAACGAGCAGCACGAAATGAAAAAACAATCTCAATACTGGGAGGTTTTACACAAAGACGCCAAAGCCTGCCATCAATTAACCATGAACTTGATGCAACAATCCGCGGCCCGTAAAGAAAATCCCAACTTCCAAGCGGAATTCGAGGTTGAACTCGCCAAGCACGGCGCAAAACCCAGCACCTGGGCCTGCGCTGAAGCCGCCGCGTAAGAAATCGCAGTCAAGGACGCACTCGTAGTGTGTCTGCACTGCTAGACCGGAATGTCTGTGTCAATCGGCAAGCCCACATAGTTCTCCGCCAGGCTGGTCATGCCTGCTTGCGAGCCAGTGACATAATCAAGCTCGGCCAGTTGACGATGATAGTCGAAGTCGGCCTCCGTTCCGAAGCGGTGGAGCATCGAAGTCATCCACCAAGAGAAGCGCTGTGCTTTCCAAATGCGGCGGAGACATGTTTCGGAGTAGCTTTCTAACTCGCCGCTGTTGCCGAGTTTGTAATGAGTCACCAGCGCGTGCGCCAGAACTCGGATATCGGCCGCCGCCAGGTTCAAGCCTTTCGCCCCGGTGGGTGGAACAATGTGCGCGGCATCGCCTGCCAGGAAAAGATTGCCATAGCGCATGGGGTCGGCGACAAAGCTGCGCATGGGCGTGACGCCCTTCTGGAAGATCGGTCCTTGGTTAAGGCGCCAACCATCGGAGGTCTGCAAGCGCCGTTCCAGTTCGTGCCAGATGCGGTCATCGGGCCAGTGGGCAATGTCTTCATCGGGCGAGCACTGCAGATACAGGCGAGTGACCTGCGGCGAGCGCATGCTGAATAACGCGAAACCGCGTTCATGCAGGGCGTAGACTAACTCCTCGGAGGAAGGTGCGGCGGTGGCTAGAATACCAAGCCAAGCGAACGGGTAGGCCTTCTCATAGAGGTGCAAGTGAGTGGTGGGGATAGCGCTGCGGCAGATTCCGTGAAACCCGTCACAACCGGCAATGTAGTCACACACGAGTTCGTGGTCCGCACCGTCATGGTGATAGCGAACCTTGGGCGTAGCGCTTTCGATTTGGTCGACAGACACATTGGAAATCTCGAAGTGTAATGGGTGGCCGGAAGATTCGCGCGCGGCGATGTAGTCTTTCACTACTTCGTTTTGGCCATAGACGACAATGGACTGGCCGGTGAGACCGCGGAAATCGATGTGGCGGCGGTCTCCTTTGAAGGCAAGCCATACGCCATCATGACGGAGGCCTTCGCGGTGGAGACGATCTCCCACTCCAGAGGCGACCATGAGATCAACGGTCCCCTGTTCCAGAACGCCGGCGCGGACCCGTTCGATGACATAGTCCTTACTGCGGTTCTCGAGAATGACGGAGTCGATGCCGTTCAACTCCAACAATCGGCCGAGCATTAACCCAGCCGGTCCTGCACCGATGATGGCGACCTGCGTTCGAGTAGTCACAGGCTAACTCTCACCTCCATTCAGCCCAAACAGCCGAATGGCGTTCTCCCGCAGAATGAGTGGTCGTACTTCATCGCGAATGGCGATCTTTTCGAAATCGGCGATCCAGCGATCGGGCGTGAGCAGTGGATAGTCCGAGCCAAAGAGCACTTTGTTCTTAAGCAAAGTATTGGCGTATTGAACCAGCGTGGGTGAAAAATACTTGGGAGACCAGCCAGACAGATCAATGTAGACAGTTGGTTTATGCAAACAGACCGAGATAGCTTCATCTTGCCAAGGAAAAGACGGATGAGCCATGATGATGGGCAAGCTGGGAAAATCAACCGCGACATCATCTATATGCATCGGGTTTCCATACTTTAGTCGAATGCCCCCTCCGCCGGGCATGCCCGTGCCGATGCCGCTGTGGCCGGTGTGAAACAGAACGGGCAGCTTAGCTTCAGCAAACACTTCATAGAGTGGATAGGCGATGGGATCGTTGGGGAAGAACTGCTGCAGTGGCGGATGGAGTTTCAAGCCATGCACCATGCCCGAAGAGACCAGACGGCGCGCTTCTTTGATGGCTTCGGGGCCGCGCGTGGGATCGATGCTGGCGAACGCGATGGCGACGTCCGGGTTGTCGGCGGCGAATTGGACGACTTCGTCATTCGAAACTCTAGGCACGCCGGAGAGACGCTCATCCACGGTGAAGACGACGCAGGCCATGTTGCGGGAACGATAGTAATCGGCAAGTGATTTCGCGTCGCGGGCGGCGCCGCTATCGCCAAAGTATTTCTTGGCCGCTTCGCCAGCCTCGGTGCCGGAAGCCTGCGGTTCGAGGTGGACGTGTACGTCAATCGCTTTAAGCTTGTTTGCGTTTAGTTTCAGGTTCACTTTAATGCTCCCGTTTGTAGTGAGATTGTCCTAGGCGATGGCTCGGGTTCGTAGAGTTCTTCAACCAGCGCGGCGCGGTTCTTCAGCACTTGCTTCTGATTGATCGAGCCTTTGTCTGTCAGTTCGAGAAGATCGAGACGCGGAGGTTCCTCAAGTAAGAGGATTCGATCAATACGCGTTGAGCTGCCAGTGCTGGTTTCAGCGAAGGAGTTCAGTAGCTTCTGGAAGATGGCGCGGATTTGATCGGAGGCCAGCGCGCGACAAGCGGCGCCATCCGGGAATACTAGGCCGCCTACAAAATCGCGATCCGGCGCGGTGATGACTATGTCGTAGGCGTACGGGAGGAAGTGAGTCAGGAAGCGTGTTCGCAGGGGTCCGACGCTTACCCAGGTTCCGGAAGCCATCTTGAAATCTTCTGCCAGGCGGCCATCGAAGAGGAAGCCTTTGAGTGGGTCATGAGGGTCAGCGAAGAGAACGGCATCTCCCATTCGATAGAAGCCTTCTTCATCGAAGGCAGCTTGCGTGAGCGCGGGCTGCTTCCAATAACCGGGAGTTATGCTGGGGCCACGCAGGCGAGCTTCGAGTTTTTGTTCGACGTTCGCCACTTTCAATTCCACGCCGGGAACCGGAAGACCAAGCCTGCCGGCGGCTGCGCCTTCGCGAGCGGTGGACAGAGCGAATGGTGCGGTTTCAGTGGCACCGAGGCCGGTGACCATGAGGATCTCTTCACCACAGGCGGAGACTGCGAGATCTTGCAGTTCATCCCACAGACTCTGCTTTAAACCGGCGGCGGCGTAGAACACGATGTTTAGTTTGCTGAAGAAATGGCGGCAGAAGGATGGGTCCTGTTTGAGAGCAGGGATGAGCATCTCATAGCCTTTGGGGACGTTGAAATAGGCGGTGGTGGCGACATCTCGGAGGTTACGCAGGGTAGCCGCGAATGCGCCAGGTGCGGGTTTGCCTTCGTCTATGTACAAGGTTCCACCATTGTAGAGAGCGATGCCGAAATTGTGATTGCCGCCGAACGTGTGGTTCCAGGGAAGCCAGTCACACAAGACGGGAGGTTCGTCCGCGAGAAACGCGAGAACCGTGCGCAGCATCTGCTGGTTGGAGCAGAGCATGCGCTGGGTATTGATGACGCCTTTGGGTTGGCCGGTTGACCCCGAGGTGTAAAGAAACTTGGCGATGGTGTCGGCCGTGACGCGCGAGTGCGCCTCATCAACTTGAGCGGTAGGAGGTTCGCATAGGAGTTCGGCGTGTTCGACCACTTCCAAGGAGTTACTGGCGATGGCTGCCAAAGCAGGCTGAAACGTCGCAGCTTGATCGACAAACACGAGCCCAGGTTGCAGGATGCCGCAGATTGTTTTGAGAGCCTGAAAGTCGCGCGAGGCGAGCGAATAGGAGGGCGCAATTGGGGCATACGGAACTCCGATGTACATGGCCGCGAGACTCAGTAGAGCGTGTTCGAGACTGTTGGCGGACAAAATGGCGATGGGTCGATCGGCAGAAAGATTCCGCTTCAATAACGATTGCGCCACAGCGCGAGTGTTTCTTAGAGTTTCCTGGTAGCTGAGCCTGCGCCACTCGCCGTTTGCGTCACGTTGCGCCAGGAAAGTTCGGTTCGGCGCATGCTCGGCCCAGTAATCCAAACGCTCGGTGAGATGAACAGGGTAGTGGCCGAGTGTCCGTGGTGAGCGAACGTAGAGGCATCCGTTCGCACGCCGTTCGAAATTCGCCTCAGCCGCGAGAATGTTTACGTCGCGCACTCTCCGACGGGGAGATTCGCGGACATTTGTCATTCATACATAGTATCGATAGTGATCGAGTTTGATGGAAGGTGCTTTTTGCTTTACCGCGATGGCGGCGGCGTAGTCGGGGTGACCGATGGAGAGGCTGTGCAGTGTCCATTCGCCCACATCTGGGATGAGTTCTGTATCGGCCGAGAGCAGCTTGGGCGAGTCGGGGAAGAACGAGATCTCGAGACATTCAGGAGCGACCGAGAGGCCGCTGCCGATGCCTTTCAATACGGACTCTTTCAGTGTCCAGATTTCGAAAAAGGTTTGTTTGCGATCGGCATCCGGCAGCGCCATGAATCGCGCGTACTCAGCGGGTGAGAGTACGCGTTGCGCCAATTCATCCACCACCCGCTGGCTGCGGATTTGTTCCACATCTACGCCCAGCGGAGACTCTTGGGCGAAGGCAAGCACACAATAATCGCCGGAGTGAGAAACATTGAATTGGAGGGCCTGGCTTGCGATTGCGGGCTTGCCGAATTGATTTTCGGTGAATACTATTTCCGTTGCAGGCAAGTCGAGATAGCGGCTGAGCAGTGCTTTGAGTACACCGCGCGTGACAGCACAGCGACGTTGATCTGCCGGCATGCGAAATCGCATTGCCTTTGCCCATTCGCTGTCGGTCAATAGCGGCCGCCAGGCTTCACAGGTGTGATCGGAAAGGCAAACCACCCAAACCTGAATACTTTCGGGGTTTGTGGGCATCCAAAAGGGTATTCTGTCACGAAGACCCTTTTATGCAACTTTTATTGGCCTATCTTAAGCCACATAAGCGACTGGTGCTGTTTGCGCTGGTTCTGGCGACGATCAACCAGACGTTTTCTCTGCTCGACCCTTCCATCTTTCGCCACATCATTGACGACTACGCGACGAAGTTCCACCAGTATTCGACTGGCCAGTTCATTAAGGGCGTGAGTGGGTTGCTGGGATTGGCAGTGTTGGTTGCGTTCATCTCGCGAGTGGCAAAGAACTTTCAAGATTATTACGTCAACGTGATCACGCAACAGACCGGCGCCGAGATGTACGCGGCCGGTGTGTCGCGTTCGCTCTCTCAGCCGTACGCGCAGTTCGAAGATCAGCGCAGCGGTGAGACGCTCGGAAAATTGCAGAAGGTGCGGACCGATGTGGAGCGGTTCATTAGCGCGTTTGTGAACATTCTGTTCACGGCATTAGTGGGTATAGTGTTTGTGACGATTTATGCCATTCATGTGAGTTGGGTGATCGCGCCGGCGTTTTTGTTAACCGTCCCAATTTTGGGATACCTCAGTTCTGCCTTGAGTAAAAAGATCAAGCCCGTGCAAAAGCAGATTGTTGCGGAGACGGCTGCATTGGCGGGTTCGACGACCGAGTCATTGCGCAACATTGAACTGGTTAAGACGCTAGGCTTGGCGAATCAGGAAATCGACAGACTCAATACGACCACCGGCAAAATTCTCAAGCTTGAATTGAAAAAGGTCAAGTACATTCGCAGCTTGAGCTTCTTGCAAGGCACTTGCGTGAATCTGTTGCGCACCAGCATTCTGTTTCTGATGCTGTATCTGATTTTTACCCAGAGGATTTCGGTAGGCCAATTCTTTTCGCTGTTTATCTATTCGTTTTTTATCTTTGGCCCGCTGCAGGAACTGGGCAACATCATCAACATCTACCGTGAGACGGAGGCGTCCCTGAACACGCTGCGCGACATTCTGAATATGGAGCCGGAACCAAAGCCGGAGCATGCGCAGGCTCTTGGGGGATTGCATTCGTTAGAGTTCGACTCAGTGAGCTTTCAGCACAATTCAGCCAACCGGCCAGCGGTTTGCGGCGTGGATTTCAAGTTGAAGAGCGGCGATACGATCGCGTTTGTCGGGCCTTCGGGAGCCGGCAAAACAACTTTGGTTAAATTGCTGGTTGGATTGTATCCGCCCAAGCAAGGTTCTGTTCGTTACAACGGGATTGAAAGTACGGAGATTGATCCGGATGAGTTACGGGCGCAGATTGGTTTTGTGACTCAGGATACGCAACTGTTCTCAGGCACGATTCGCGAGAATCTGCTTTTCGTAAGGCCGGATGCGAGCGACGCGGAGTGCCTGGATGTATTGCATCGCGCAGCAGCAGATTCGTTGCTGGCACGTGCGGACAAAGGTTTGGACACTCTCATTGGCGAAGGTGGAGTGAAGGTTTCTGGCGGCGAAAAGCAGCGGCTCTCGATTGCGCGAGCATTGCTGCGCCGCCCGCGATTGCTGGTGTTTGACGAGGCGACATCTTCGCTCGATTCGATTACGGAAGAAGAGATCACGCGAACGATTCGTGATGTAGGGGAACGTTCCGACGTGATCACAATTCTGATTGCTCACCGTCTATCGACAGTGATGCACGCAGGACGGATCTTTGTGTTGGAGCGCGGCCAAATTGTCGAGCAAGGAACGCACTCGGAACTGGTTGCGAAGACCGGCCTGTACTACGCGCTATGGCGTCAGCAAATTGGCGAGAGTCAGGAAAACCGAGTCCCGGTTGCTAGTCTGCGATCGTAATTTTCGGCCGCTGTTTTTGCTTGGTACTTTCGGCGGCGAGATCGATAATTTTGAGCGCGAGTTCTTCGAAGACTTTGGCCTGTTTGTTAGAGGTGCCCAAAGTTGCGATCGGCTTACCGGAATCGCCGCCCTCGCGAGTGGCGGGGTCGAGCGGGATTTCAGCGAGTAACGGTACATTCATCTTTTCAGCCGTTCTAGCGCCACCGCCTTTGCCAAAGATGTATAGTTTTTCGCCGTTGTGTTCGAGATAACTCATGTTTTCCACAATGCCGAGAACTTGTTCGCGCACCTGTTCAAACATATTGACGGCTTTGCGTGCGTCCTCCAAAGCAACGTCGGAGGGAGTGGTCACGATGACTGCTCCCGTGAGAGGCGTGGTTTGGATCAGTGTGAGTTGCACGTCGCCGGTACCGGGTGGCAGATCAATGACTAAGTAGTCAAGTTCGCCCCAATCGACGTTGCGGAGGAATTGCTGAATGACAGAGTTCAGCATGGGTCCACGCCAGACAAGAGGCTTGTCGCCCGGATTGAGAAACGCCATAGACATCAAGCGGACACCGTGCGCTTCAAGCGGTTGAATTCTTTGACCGATGGCATGGGGCGTTTGTTGAATGCCCATCATGAGCGGCACGTTGGGGCCGTAGACGTCGGCATCCATCAATCCAACGGCATGACCGAGACGCGCGAGAGTGATGGCCAGATTAACGGAAACCGTACTTTTACCGACACCGCCTTTGCCCGACCCGACTGCAATGATATTCTTGACGCCGGGAATCGGCAGCTTTGGTTGCTCGCCTGGAGCTTGAGGACCCATAACCTTCAAGCTAGCATCAAGCCTGCTGACGGTTTCAGATCGTAGCCGGCAAAATCTTTTTGCAAAAATTTTGGATATGCGGCTGCGGCGATCATGGCGGCGTTATCGGTGGAAAGTCGCACGGTGGGGAAGTAACAGGCGAAGCCAGTGCGTTTTGCTTGTGCGCGAAGCCCGGCGTTGCAGGCGACACCTCCGGCCACGATGATGGATTCAGCCCCGACTTGATCAGCAGCCATAGTGGCGTGGCGCAGGAGCTCATCAATCACACTTTGTTGAAAGCTGGCGACTAAGTCAAGCGTCGTTTGAGATGTGGCGGCGCGCAGTTCGTCAAGCGTGGGATTTTGCAATGTTCGCCGGTAGGTTGTTTCGGCTTTGATGTCGTTATGTTCGGTCCAGCGCAGAACGGCGGTCTTCAGGCCGCTAAAGCTGAAATCGAGTTCGTTGCCTTTCATCTTCGCCGATGTGAACTTAACAGCGCGCGGATTGCCGAACGGTGCGAGCTTGTCGAGAATGGGGCCGCCTGGATATCCGAAGCCGAGCAGTTTTGCCACCTTGTCATAGGCTTCGCCGGCAGCGTCGTCACGGGTTTTGCCTAACAAGCGGTAATGGCCCATGGATTTGACTTCGAACAAATGAGTGTGGCCACCACTGACGACCAAGGCAAGAGCAGGGAACTGAATGTTGTGGTTTTCGAGCAGCACCGAGTGAATGTGCCCTTCCACATGATTCACCGCAATGAGCGGAATTTTCCGGGCGAATGAAAGAGCTTTGGCATACGTCACGCCGACCAGCAGAGAGCCAAGCAGACCAGGACCAGCCGTGACGGCGATAGCGTTCAGATCGCCCCAAGCGATGACGGCGTTTTCGAGCGATTGGCGGACAACCGCGACGATGGCGCGCATATGTTCACGCGAAGCGAGCTCTGGAACCACACCGCCATACTGCGCGTGTATATCAAGTTGGGAGGCCACAACGCTGGAGAGAACGTGACGTCCGTCGGCCACAACGGCGGCGGCGGTCTCATCACACGAACTCTCAATACCTAAAATAAGGGTTTGCAAGTATCCGACTTTCATTATGACCTTCCGCGGGAATTGATTGCGCAGGAGCCGCCCGCCGAACGAGGGGCGTCGCGCATGTTGGTGGTTTCGCGTGACCGGCATGTGTTTCATGACGACGTGTTCCGCAACTTCAGCCGGTATGTTCGGCCGGGCGATTGCCTGGTGTTAAACAATACACGGGTGTTTCCGGCGCGCTTGCATGGCGTGAAAGACGGCGGCGGAGGCGCAGCGGTAGAGGTGTTTCTATTGCGGGCCGAAGATCAAAAGCGCGAAGTGTGGCGCTGTTTGGTGAAGCCGGGCAAGCGTTTGCGACTCGGTGACGTGATTTGTTTTCCGGATGATTTACGCGGGGAGGTTTTGGAGCACGGCGAATTTGGCGAGCGCACCATCCGTTTCCGTTCTGGGAGTTCGCGCGAAGTGGCAGAGGTGCTGATGGAAATTGGCGAGATGCCGCTGCCGCCTTACATTGAGCGCAAACCCGATGCGAGTGACAGCGAACGCTACCAGACTGTTTTTGCGAAACAAACCGGATCCGTAGCGGCGCCCACGGCGGGATTGCATTTTACGCCGCAGATTTTGGAGGAGTGCCGGGCAGCGGGGGCGAAGGTGGCCGAAGTAACTTTACATGTGGGACTTGGTACCTTCGCTCCGCTACGGGCCGTGCAATTGTCCGAAGTACAACTGCACGAAGAGCGTTTCGAAATCAGCGAGTCGGCGGCACAAACTATGCGCGAGGCATCGCGAATCTTTTGTGTGGGGACGACGAGCGTGCGAACCCTGGAAACCGCCATGCTGCGCGGTGGACTGGCGCCGATGAGNNTCGAGCTTGCTGATGCTGGTGAGTGCGTTTGCGGGCCGCGAATTGACGCTGGCTGCTTACCAGCACGCCGTGGCCGCCCGCTATCGATTTTTTTCGTATGGCGATTGTATGCTTATCGAATCGTGAAATATTTGCGATAGGCGACAACGCCATCGGCTACGTACGTTTCAAGTGCGCGCACACCGTCGTCAGCGGCCGTGGTATCGCACAACAAACGGCGGCCTACGCGAGCGATGTTGAGCACGTCATCTACGTCGGCTTTCCAGTCTTCGGGTGCCCAATCAATAGCCTCCGAAACAACGGACGCAACACCTTCGGCGGCACCATCGGCTGTGACCATGTTGAACGATTCGGTGTAACTGGGTTGCAGCAGCAGATGCATGTGCGCCACGGTTTGCCGGAAGGCGGGCCAAGACTGCCAGCCCTTGAGTATCAGTTTCACGTTGGGTAAGCCGCTGACCATTTCTTTTACTGCGTCCATGACGGTTTCGCCGCCACCTTCCGCACGGCCGGCAGAGACCCAAAGTTCTAAGGGCACACGCAGGTTGCGCGAAATTTCGAGCGCTGCCCCAGCCGCGCTCATGAGATTCTTGAGCGGCCGGACTGCACCAAAAATGCCGATGCGTACAGCACCGCCGCCGCAGAAAGAACGCTGGCGAGGCGGAGCCGTATCGAGAAAATAGAGGTTCGGGAGAAAGTGGCAACGGCCTCCGAAAGTATCTTCCATCCAGCGGCAAAACCGCCGGCTGTTTCCGGCTAGGCGCACGTTATGCGTGGCCATTTCAAGGTCGAGCGTTTCGCGAACCAGTTTGACACCACCGGGGTCGGCTTGGAGGAAGCCCACGTTTGAATGGCAATTGACGGCAAAGTAAGTTTCGGAAAAATCAGTGGCTAGGCTTTGCAACTCGGCGGTTGGAATCCATGGCGCTGACACGATGACATGTTCAGCAGGCTGTGCGGTGAGTCTGGCCCGCAAATCGGCGGCGCTCAGAATGGGCCAGACGTTGGTTTGAATACCTTCGCGGCGTAAGACTTTTGCGGTGTTGACAGCCGCGACGCCCAAACCGATATGACTAATGTTTCGGTTTGCGGCGAAATTTTTGTAAGCGATAACTACCATGACTGCTTTGCTCCTGGGAAATTCTTTTGGGAACGACCCCAGAATGACTGAAGGAGCGAACAGGCTACTGTGGTTTTTTTACGTAAACCATTGATTCGCTTGCGGAAAAAATATTTTCAACTCTCGTGACTGGCTTTTGAGAGTTTCTCCAACGTGTCATCAATCGACTCTTTTACCGCCATTACCGTCTCACCCAAATTGGCGGCAATCTCACCAACGGGAATGCCACGGAAGCTTGCCATCTCCAGGATCTGGACCTCTCGTTCGGTGAGGGTCGAAAACGCGTGGCGAATCTGAGCCCATTGCTCGTTATTGCGAGGCCGTGGAAAATCCTGTAAGACGCCGGGCTGGATGAGGGCGGTGGGGCGAGGCAACGCTTTGGGCAGCGGATCGTTTCGAGATCGGAGGTACTCTACGGCTTGATTGCGAGCCAAGAGGAGCAGCCACAATCGGAGATCTTCAATGCGTGCATCTTTCCACCGGGCGATTTGATTCCAAACAGTGACAAAAGTTTGCGCCAGCAGATCTTCCGCGACGTCTCTGTTTTGGACAATGAACAGGATGACCGCGTAGGCGATCTTGCCACAGCGGTCATACAATTCGCCAAGCGCTTCAGGATCTCGCCGTTTGATACGGGAGAGCAAGTCAACGTCATTGCGTTGAAGGGCGGGGAGCCACCCCGGAATTTGAGATTTAGTGCGCAAGGGCATGAAATCGAAAGAATTCGCTAGTTAGACGCGTTAGCGCTTGACTTTGTCATTATATTCAACTGGGCTGATGGGCGCCTTACGTGGATGATGACTCGCCCATAGATGCTTTGGCTAAGTTGGTGGGAGCGTGGCCGGAGGACGCTTTGGGAGTCGGATTTGAGAACTCCAATGAGCCATCGTTGAAGGAACGCCACTTCAGGTAGATGGTATCGCGGAGGTAGTTCTGATAAACGCGCCATGGCGCCTTGGACCCTTGCTTAGGCCAACCGGCGAGGGAGCGCTGGACGTAACTGGATGTGAAATTTTCGACGAATGGTGCAACAGCCGTCTCACCTCGACTCTGAGGAGTTACTTGGCGCATGCCTTTTGTGTCCATGTAATTCAACAAGCGGCAGACATAGCCGCAGATCAGATCGGCTTTCAGAGTCCAGGATGCATTAATATAGCCGAAAACTGAAGCGAGGTTGGGAACACCGGATAACATGACGCCTTTGTAAGCGAGAGTGTTGGCCAGATCTATAGCGTTCCCGTCGACGGAAAGTTGAACGCCTCCGAAGGCTTGCATCATAAGGCCTGTCGCGGTGACAATGATATCGGCTTCGAGGGTTTCGCCAGATTCGAGTTGAACTCCGTTTTCGGTGAAGGTTCGAATGTGACTGGTTACCACACTCGCGCGACCGGATTTGATTGTCTTGAACATGTCGCCATTGGGGACCAAGCACAGACGTTGCTGCCAAGGGTTGTAGCTTGGCGTGAAGTTCGTTGCGACATCGCAATTGGGGCCTACTGCTTTACTGACATTCTTGATGATGCCGGCTTTGACGAACTCGGGATAACGCTGAGCCAGCTGGTAAAAGTAGATCATGAACGCGACGTTCTTGATGCGGCTAAGGCGATAGGCCCAGATGGGTGGGAGGACGCGACGGAGCCAGTTTGCAATGCGATCTTGTTCGGGCAGAGAGACGACATACGTGGGAGAACGTTGCAACATAGTGACGTGTGCCGCGGTCTTGCCCATGGAGGGCAAAAGCGTCACGGCTGTGGCTCCGCTGCCAATGATGATCACGCGCTTGCCTGCGTAATCTAGATCTTCCGGCCACGCTTGCGGGTGAACGACTCGACCCCGAAAGTTGTTGATGTTTGGAAACTGAGGTAAGTATCCGGCAGAGTAGCGATAATAGCCAGCGCAAGAAAATAAGAAATTGCAAGTTAGCGTGACTGGTTCCTCGCCTCCATCCGGGAGTTTGCGAGTGGCTTTAATCTGCCACTGAGCGTGTTGGGAAAACCAAGCGGCGCTCTTGATCTCGTGGCGAAAGCGGATGTGACGATGAATACCTGATTCTTGGGCGGTTTCGGTAATGTAGGCGCGAATGTCTTCGCCGGGAGAGATTGCTTTGGTGTTGGTCCAAGGGCGGAATGAGTAGCCCATGGTGAACATGTCTGAGTCTGAGCGGATACCTGGATAGCGGAATAGGTCCCAAGTGCCACCGATCCGGTCGCGCTGCTCCAGGATGATGTAGCTTTTGTTTGGGCAGTGCTTTTGTAGGTGATAGGCGGCACCAATGCCGGAGAGGCCCGCGCCCATGATGAGCACATCGAAATGTTCAAGCTCCATCGGCACTTCCCACACGGGGAGCGTATCACAGCGGCGAGTTAGCGGCCGTCGACGGTAAAGGCGAGCAGAACGTTTCCCTGGACTTCGCCGTACTGGTTGTAGCCGGAATTGACAAGTACCGTGCCGCCGGCGATGACGGGCCCGCCCGCGTTGAGTGATCCGCCCTTGCCCGTGATACCGTTTACCGTCTGGTAATCGTGCTCAGTGTCATAATCCCAAATGATTTTTCCGTCTGCGGTTGAATAGGCGCGAATGTGTCCGTCGAGTGAGCCTGAGAAAACTGCCCCCGGAATTGCGCTGACTGCCGACGATTGTGCGGGCGAGCAGGGACGGCGATCCCCGCAGCCTGGAGGTGGAGTCATCCACAAGCGCTCGCCATTTTCGATCTCGAAGGCGAACAGGCCACCGCCTTTTTCGGGATCGATTTGTAATGTTTGATCACCCGATTTGGGAGGGGCGAACGCTAGGTCGGAGATTGCTGCGTAGACGCGTCCACCGTCGGAGGCCACGCCCCATTCAATACCTCCCAGAACTCCGCCGTTGCCTGCCTGACTCTGCCAAACCAAGTTACCTCCGTGGTCGGGGTCAACTGCGTAAACCGCGCCCGATTTCTGCGCCAGCACCAGCAGGCGCTTACCGTTCGAAATCTTGACGAGCACAGCGGATGCGCCGAAATCAAAATCTGGGCCAGCGGACTCCGGGCAACTCTTTTGACCGGGCATGACGCAACTCACATTGAAGGCATCTCCCTGGCGCATTTGCTTGCTCCATTGAATCTTTCCCGTTTCAAGCGATAGCGCCATGACTGAGTCACTGGTTGCCGTAGCGGGAGTGGAGTAGTTGTCGCCGGTAGTTATGTAGATAACTCCAGCTTTAGTATCAATGGTGGGAGAAGACCAAACACCGGCTCCCGACGGGCCTGCCGATTTCTCACCACTCTTGAACGGCGGGCCTGGATGGGCGGGTTGATCAATTGTGTAAGTCCGCCAGAGGATCTTTCCCGACGATGGATCGAGCGCCATAAGGCTTCCGCGAAAGGTGCAGCAAACGTAACCAGGCGCGGTAGCGAACGCTTCCTCGGCCGAAGCAACAGGCACATAGAGGCGGCCTTGGTAGAAAACTGGCGTGCCGGTGTCAAGCGCCGCCGGGTGAGGATCTGCCTTGCTATTCCAAAGGGGTTTGCCCGTGTTGGCATCAAACGCTCGCACTTGACCGCCCTCATCACCGAAGAAGAGCGCGGGAGTGCCACTGAGCGACGCCACGGTGATTCCGCTACGTACCGGCGCGGTCAGTTCGGTGGTCCAATACACACAACCAGTGGCTGCATCCAACGAATATAGGTTGGTCTCGGCAGCAAAGAAAATACGACTGCCGTACAAAGCCGACTGCGATCTCACGGTTGTGGCGTTCGGCACGGCGAATGCCCATTTCAGCTTGAGGCGGGGCACCGCAGGGGCTGTAAACCCGGCCTGTTCGGAGTTTTGAAAGCGCCAGTTCTCCAGGCCGGCTCCCCAGGAGGTCCAAGCCAACATCTTTTCGGTATAAGTGGGGGCTGGCCCTTTACAGGAATTCGAAACGTGACTGGTGTCAATGCTGACCGGTGTGTTGCCGCCGAGCCATTGGGCAACGGCTTGGCGCTCCGCCGGAGTCAGGCTGGCGGCCTGTTGCTTCATTATGATTAGATCTAGAATTCGAAGAATGTTGGCACTGGTGTGTTGGCGTAGTGCACTTTGCGGAGGAATTCGCAGCGCTCCACTTTCGTGACATTGCGCGCAGTGATCTTGATAGACGCGGGAGCCGTCTTGTGCCGCTGCCAACAGGGTAACGGCTAAGAACAGAGTGGCGATGCAGACAGAGCGACGCATCGCGAAATTATATAACGTTTAAACGGCGTCGTAACCGGAGAACTGCTCCTGAATGACGTTGCCCTTATATTCGATGTCTTTGTGGATGC
The DNA here is from genome assembly GCA_003169195.1 of Bryobacterales bacterium. Lineage (GTDB taxonomy): Bacteria > Acidobacteriota > Terriglobia > Bryobacterales > Bryobacteraceae > Bog-105. The sequence continues at coordinate 10,713 of PMQB01000412.1, read as the reverse complement.
CGATGTCAGTGGTGTAATAGCCGAAGATAGTGGCGCCTTTGAGTTGATCAAAGAATCGTTCTCCGTCTGTTTTAGGGTGGCTCTCGGCTTTTGCCAGTTTTTCAAGAAGGTCGACTTGCTCCGTCTTGCCGGCTTTCAAGAATGGCCGATTGTAGCTTTCCATGGAAAGGCGGTTCATTTCAGCGAGACCCTTCTTCCAGGATTCCTTTTCTTCCGGCAGGAATGCATGTGCCACGGTGCGATCGATAAAAGAGGCAACACCGGCGTCGTGTGCGCCCGGAGAGTGCGCGTCGCGCGGGATTATGTGTTCGGTCAAGGCATCCAGTAGAGTGAATTCGTGTTCGTCAAAGTAGAGCGGCTTGTCGGTGGCAGCGTTTAGTTGCAACGGCATGGCGAAAGCGGATGCCGTGATCAGCTTTAGTAAGTCGCGACGATCAAGATGCGAGTTCATTAAACCTCTCCTTTCCGCAGTTGATCGGCCAAGTGGTCACAAGAGCGCCAGCAGAGGGCCATGATGGTCCAGGTTGGATTTTGACAGGAGGCGTTCACATGCGTGCTGCCGTCAACCACCAGCAGGTTCTTCACGTCGTGACATTGCTGAAATTGATTGACAACTGATGTCTTGGGGTTATTTCCCATACGAGCGGTGCCAAGCTCGTGGATAGACCAGCCTTCGGGCAACATTTGGTCAGAGTTTGACAGCACCTCGAATTTGGCCGCTTCGAACATCTCGCGTCCGGCTACGGCCATATCCTTCGCCATCTTGCGTTCGTTTTCTCCGAACTTGTAGCTGAACCGCAAAACCGGAACGCCCCAGGCATCTTTCATGTCGGGATCGATGTCCACAAAGTTTTCAAAGCGCGGGAGCACCTCGCCAAATGCGCCCATCTCGATGGTGGCGCCGGCGTATTCGCGTACGTGTTTCTTGTATTCGTCGCCAAATCCAGCAGTGGCATAGGCGCTGCTAGACAGCATGGTTGTACCGCTGCTCCCTTCGAAGCCATAGCCGCGCAGGAAGTCAGAGCGTTTGCCGTCGAGGTTGCGGAAGCGGGGAACATAAAAGCCGCCGGGACGCCCGTCGTCATTAGTTTTTGGCTTGCCTACGAGGTCTTTCATGAAGCCTGAGACGGAAGGCCCCATCATGTGTTCGCAGAAGTTATGGCCGACATGGCCGCTTGAGTTGCCAATCCCGTTGGGATACAGAGATGACTTCGAGAGCAGCAGCAGGCGAGCGCTTTCCAGTGTGGAGGCAGCCATGATGACCGTCTTCGCTTTGACTTGATAACTCTTGCGAGTTTCGCTATCGAGGAACGAAACACCGGTTGCCTTGCCCGAATCTTTATCCACAGTGACNNCAGTGACTTCGTAAACCGTGGCGTTGGTGCGCATGGTGAGATTGCCTGTGTCCCAAGCAGGGCGGATCAGGCCAGTGGGTGAATCAAAGGCTGCGTGGATATCGCAGCCTCCCACATGTCTGTTGCAGGCGCCGCGGCCGTAACATTTGCTGCGGTACTTGTTGTGTTTTAGGCCATCTGTGGTGACGCCTGCGCGGTAAGGCGTAAGTACGCGATCCATAACTTTCAGCGTATCGCGCAGATGCACCTCGGAATAGTTAAGTTTGACTGGACGTTGAAACTTGCTGTCAGGTAAATACGGGAGGTGTTCAGGGTGGCCGGAGATGCCGAGGTATAGATCGACTTTGTCGTAGTAAGGTTCGATATCGGAATAGGAGATCGGCCAGTTTTCGCCATAACCGTCCCGATCTTTCGCTTTGAAATCGTAATCGGAGAGACGCAGCGCGAGACGGCCCCAAATGTTTGTCTTACCTCCCACAGCACGCGCGCGCACCCAGGCGTAGCGTGTTCCGGTATACGGATTCTCCTTTTCGTCCACAACGAGCGTCTTGCTGTAATCTGTGCCTGACCAGCCTTGCACATACGATTGCACTTTGTTGTAGGGAGAATTCTGCGCGTATGGTAACTGGCGCACGTTGTACTCATTCAGAGTAAGAGCGTGATAATCATCCGGCATTCTGCCGCGGCGCGGATGATCGTAGGGCCACTCCATAGAGTGCAGTATTTTGCCGGTGTCCTTATACTTGCCCGCTTCGAGGAGGAGCACTTTAAAGCCGTGCGAGGTGAGCACATAGGCGGCCATGCCGCCGGCAGCTCCAGAGCCGACGACAACGGCGTCATAGGTGGGTGAGAGGTCTACCTCGTTCGGATTCGGTCCGGGAAACTGTAGGAGCATGGGCGTCTCTCCGAATTGTATGACGAATTGGTGCGCGTCTACGATGTAGAAAATCGGAAGATGGTGGTTTGGTGGTATTTCTCGCCGGGTTTCAGAACGGCGGTTGGAAATGTCGGTTGGTTCGGAGTGTCCGGGAAATGCTGTGTCTCAAAGCAATAGGCGCTGCGGAAGTGGTAGATGGCGCCTCCTTTTCCCGTAATGTTGCCTTCGATGTGATTGGCGGTATAGAGTTGCACTCCGGGTTGGGTAGTGAGAACCTCCATGACACGGCCGGATTGAGGATCGCTGATACGAGCGGCAAGGGAGGGTGGATCGCCCGCTGCGCGGTTTAGCACGAAGTTGTGATCGTAGCCTTTGCCGTATTGAATTTGCTGGTCTGGCGAGTCGATGTTCTTGCCGATTGCTGTGGGCGTTTGGAAATCAAACGGCGTTCCCGCTACGTTGCGCAGTTCGCTGGTGGGGATGAGATTGGCGTTGACTGGCGTGAACTTATCAGCGTTGATCATCAGCTGATGATCAAGAATTTTGCCACTCGCGTGACCCGCCAAATTGAAATAGGAATGGTTCGTGAGATTTAAAACTGTATCGGCGTCGGTGGTGGCCGCGTAGTCAATGCTGAGTGCATTGTCGTTGCTGAGGGAATAAGTCACCACGCTCGTCAGAGTGCCGGGATAACCTTCCTCGCCATCCTTGCTCACGTAGGTCAATTGCAAGGCTTGCCCGCCATTGACGATCTCCGCCTGCCATGCCTTCTTGTCAAAGCCTTGCGGGCCACCATGAAGCGCATTCGGCCCGTTATTCTTTGCCAACGTATACTTTTTGCCGTTCAATGTGAATTCGCCATTGGCAATGCGGTTGGCATAACGGCCCACCAGAGTGCCGAAAAATGGATTCGGCTTGGTGTAAGGCTCAAGCGAATCGTAGCCCAGCACCACATCGGCAAAGTTGCCGCCGCGGTCGGGCACTTTGAGTGTCACCAGGCGTCCGGCGAAACTGCTGACGGTGGCCTCCACTCCTTTCTCATTTCGCAGTGTGTAGAGACTGATGGTTTCGCCGCTGGGCAATGCGCCCCAGGCTTGTTCTGTGATTCCGCTCATTGGTTTGTTATTCTGATCGCTCGTGCAGGATAGGAGTGTCAAAGTGGGCGCTAATGCTAGCGCTTGCCGTCTGGTCATTTGCATATGCGCTCCAAAAGGTGCTCGAAGAATATGATATGTTAACCGCCCGCCGAGTGCTGGCCGCGACCGCCATTTTTGTCAGCGCGTTTCTGCTTTTTATGGTGGAGCCGCTTTTTGCCAAGCGCATTTTGCCCTGGTTCGGCGGGTCGGCGGCGGTGTGGACCACCTGCCTGGTTTTCTATCAAACGGCTCTATTGGTTGGCTATTTTTATGCGCGTGTGCTGACGCGATATGCGGGCGCGCTTACGCAAGCGTTGGTGCACATTGGGCTGCTGCTGGCATCGCTAGCTATTTTGCCCATCGGTCCGTCTGACCGCTGGCAACCGGTGACAGGCACACAACCCACCTGGGACATTCTGGTGATGCTGGGCGCCACGCTCGGTTTGCCATTTGTGATTCTTTCGGCGACGAGTCCTTTGGTGCAGTTCTGGTTAGCGCGCACGGGCGAGCCGGCACCCTACCGGCTTTTTGCTCTCTCGAATTTTGCGTCGCTCGGGGCATTGTTGAGTTATCCGATCGTGATTGAGCCGAGTTTGGACATAGCAGCACAGCGGAGCTGGTGGTCAGTGGCGTTTGGAGTATTTGTGGTGGTGTGCGGGGGATTCGCGTGGCTGAGCCACTCATCGAGCGCCGTGGTGCAGATGACGGCTAAGCCAGAACCGCTGCCAATCTTCCGGCGGATCTACTGGTTTTCGCTGGCGGCCTGCGGATCAATGCTGCTCTTGTCTGTGACGAACCACATTACACAAAATGTGGCGGCGGTGCCGCTGCTATGGGTTTTGCCCCTGGCCATCTATTTATTGAGTTTTATCTTTGGATTTGGCGTTGGAAACTTTTATAGTCGAGCAGTCTGGTTGCGACTTCTCGCGATTGCGCTGGGGTTGCTTGCCTATTCGATTTACAACATCGAAAAAATTGACGCGATGGAAAAGAGTCTTCCCATTTTCCTGGGAGGCCTTTTCGTTTGCTTGATGTTTTGTCAGGGCGAACTTTATCTAAGCCGGCCGGACGCAGCGGGCTTGACTGACTTTTATCTAGTAATGGCGGCGGGTGGGGCGGCCGGAGCCATTTTTGTGGGTATTGTGGCGCCGGTTCTTTTTGAAGGTGTTTACGAGTTGCCGTTTACGCTTTGTGCCACGGCGGTTTTGGCGCTTGTGTCCACGTGGGAATACGGTTGGCCGTTGCGCGTATTGTGGGTGGGCGTGGCCGCCTGCATGGGTGCGGTATTTGTGACGAATGTGAAGGCTTATCACGAAAACTCGCTACTGCTAGTGCGGAATTTCTACGGATCTTTGCGTGTCGTGCAATCGCCGCATGCCGGACCTGAACAAACGCGCACTTTGTTTCATGGGACGATTGAGCATGGTGCACAGTTTCTTTCGCCGGATCTGCAGCGTCGGCCGCTGACCTACTATGGACGTGATTCCGGCATCGGCATTGTGTTGCGGGAGTGCCTGCCGGAGGCGCCACGGCGTGTAGGTGTGGTGGGATTGGGGACGGGCACGCTGGCGGCGTTCGGCCATCCGGGCGATACGTTTGTGTTTTACGAGCTGAACCCGCAGGTGATTACGATTGCTAACGCATTGTTCTTTTTCTTGCGGCAATCGCAGGCGCATGTGGAAGTGGTAGAAGGCGACGCGCGCCTCTCTCTGCAACGGGAACATCAACCTTTCGATTTGCTTGTCCTGGATGCGTTTTCCGGCGACGCAATTCCGGTGCACTTGCTCACGCGTGAAGCTTTTGCTCTCTATGTGCGACTGATGAAGCCGAGTGGAGTGATTGCTGTGCATGTCTCAAACCACTATTTAGCGCTAGCGCCGGTGGTGCGGCAACTCGCGAATCAGGCAGGTTACCAGGCGGTGCAGGTGACCAATCACGACGATCTGGACAACACAGTGTTTGCCGCGGATTGGGTTTTAGTGACGAATAACCCAGCAGTTCTGGATAACGCGGCGATACGGTTGCATTCGACCCTCATCGATAAGAGAGACGGACTACGGCCCTGGACGGATAGCTTCAATAACTTGATCGAAATTGTGCGCTGGTCCAACGGTGGATCAAAACGGTCGAGTTGGTGAGCTAGGTTTTGGGGAGCAAATGTTTCTGCACCTTGCCCATGGCGTTACGTGGTAGCTGGTCAACTGCAATAAACTTGCGCGGCACTTTAAAGGAGGCCAGATTCTCTTTGCATCTTGCCTCTATAAGATCTAGAGAGAGAGGCTCTCTCATGACGAGGTATGCGACGGGTACCTCGCCACGTACGGCGTCGGGCCATCCAATGACAGCGGCTTCGACAACCTCGGGTTGCTCCTGGAGGAACTCTTCCATTTCGCGAGGATAGATATTGAAGCCTCCAGAAATGATTAAGTCGCCGCTTCGGCCACACAGCGTGTAATAGCCATCTGAAGAGCGTGTGGCAAGATCACCTGTTTTGAAGTAGCCATCCACGAAGCTAGCGCGGCTGGCTTCTTCGCGTTGCCAATAGCCGGCGAAGAGATTTGGTCCACGCAAATAGAGTTCTCCGGTTTCGCCTTCGGCTACTGGCTTGAATGATCGGTCTAGCAGACGTACGGAGATGCCGGGCAATGGTAATCCGACAGTGCCCGGACGGCGCTCGCCGATGTAGGGGTTACTGATATTCATGAGTGTTTCGCTCATTCCATAGCGCTCGAGAATCGTGTGGCCGAAAAGTTTGCGGAATTGCTCAAGAACGTGCGCCGGTAGCGGAGCCGATCCTGAAACAAAGAGGCGCATGAACCCGCCAATTTCCGCGGCAGCAGCGGGTTTCATCTCAAGCATTCGGACATACATGGTGGGCACGCCGAAGAAAAGCGTGGGGCGGAAATTGAGCAGAGTCTCCTGCGCCTTTTGATGTTCAAAACGCTTAACTAAGCGCATGCGGCAGCCACTGATGAGCCAGCAATGCAAGCCGTTTCCTAAGCCGTGCACGTGGAAAAGCGGCAGGCCTAAAAGGAAGCGATCTTCCGCTGTGATTTGCCAACACGTGAGAAGATTCAGCGCATTCACCGCAAAGTTGTGGTGAGTGAGAACCGCGCCTTTCGATGTGCCGGTTGTGCCGGACGTGTAGATGATCCCGGCAGGTGCGTCGCCATTCAAGTGAACGGAGGGCCGCGAGCTTTGTTGCTTCTCTGACTCAGTTTTGAGGGTTTCGAGCGTCCACAGCAGAATGTCGGCTGTGGCGATTGGCTCGTCGGATACCACGGCCTTCGGTTTGGCGTCGTTCAGGATATGACTGATTTCTCGATCGCGATAGAGAATATTGATCGGCACGAAAATCACACCTGTTTTGAGGCAGGCAAGATAAAGATCAATCATTTCGACACAGTTGGCGAGGTATACGCAGAGACGGTCGCCTGCTTGGAAATGAGCATTGACGAGAACATGTGCGAGTCTGTTACTGCGCTCATCCAATTGCCGGAATGTGAACTCTTGGCCTTCGAATTCCAAGGCCACCGCGTCGGCTCGGCGGCCGAGAAAAGAAAGATCAAAGAGGGCAATTAAATTCATGATTGATTTCGCAGCATCCAAGGTAGCTTACCAACTCAAACTAATTGGCTTAGAATAGTTGAAACATCTGTTGGGAATCTATGGAATCATGTCATGTTGATTACTAGTTCACGCGACGGTGACTCTCTTGAGCAGAAGTATCTGCCCGTGCCCCCGCTCTTCGCGGGACCTCTCCGCGACGATTTGATTACGCGTGTCGGTTCGGCTATCTCCTCCGGGGATCATAACGATGCGACACTTTTGCTTCAGGAAGCGAATCACGCATTTCCAGGTGATCGCGTCTTCGAGTTGCTTCACTTGCAGTATTTGAAGGTAGCCCAGCGAAAAGCCCATTTCGAAGCGGCATTACAAGAAGCTGTGGATGCACTGACTGAGGATCGGTTTGTAGCGTCACTTGGCAAATTTCGCGAGGCTTTACTTCTGAGCCAAGGCCATGTGGTGTTTCAGCGCAAAATTTATGATGTCAGCTTCCTCGCGGCCAATCAGCAGGCAGCCAACCACTGGCGTTTTGCCGAAGCGTTACTTCACGAAGTAACTAGCCGCATTGGTGAGCCCGCTGTTCCAAGTGAGTGCTGGGACGCGATCGAAAAACAGAAGTGCACAGAAAATATTCGTGTGGCGTTAGATGAATCGGGTCGAGCCGAACATATAGAGTATCTTCCCCATCTTCGTGGGCGTTTGGCCGAACTTGCCAGACGGCATCCCGAACAGGAAGAGGTTGCATCGCGCTTGAGCGTGCTCGATCAGCTTCTAGCGCAGCGTTTCGCCGACGAGCGTGAGAAGAATCTGAGACGGCTCACGCTGTTCCGCGATCGTTTGGACCTGAGTAACAATCCTCTAACGCTTAAACAATTTGACCATCTCGTTTCGCCTTTTGTTGGTCCATATTCCGGCGATTCTGCATTCCTGGCGATTTTGTACGAGGTTCGTGAGTTGCAAGTCAGTTATGAGACGGCCGCTGAGTTGTTAGTGGAGAATCGCTTACCAGAGGTACTGCAAACGTGCGACCAGGTTCTACAGCGGCGGCCCAAAAATTTGTTGTTCGCGGCACTTGAGGAAAAAGCAAAAGCGCGCGAGTGGGTTGAACGGCTAGTGACTTCTGCTACGCAGCGTGCCCGAGCTTTTGAGCAAAGGGCGCAATACGCGGAGGCTTTGGAAGAGTGGGAATCGCTTCGCGAGATTGATCCCCAACACCCTGGATTAGACTCGGAGATTCTCCATTGCGCAGCCCTCAAACAGCAGGCGGAGAGCGTTCTTTCGCTCGCGCCGCCACCGATAGACGAAGCTGCGCTCACGCCCGAAATTGTGGAGGAGGAGCCGGTTTATGAGTTGCCGGTGCCGGCTTTTGTGACTCGACCCGCTGCGCGGGGGTTTCCTTCCCGGGTAAGAATTGTGATTGCTGCCGACGCGTGGAATAATCTCAAGACCGGTCTGGCGGCGACGATGGCAGTATTGCTCGTGGTTTTGATGTTTGCGAGTAAATTGCGACGCTGACGCGAGCTACAGCCACCATTGCTGTGAGTGTGGCGGAGGGTCGTCCAACGTCGGAGAGGCTTGGATGTCTTGTGGCCGGCAAACCCAGCACTCCCAGTCGCCTTCCTGCCAAACCTCCCATGGTATGAAGGCCTTGGGTGGATTTCCGTGTAGAAAACCAGCAATAACAATGAGTCCGTTTGGTTTCGTGATGCGTTTAAGATCCGCAGCGATGATGTCGAGAACTTTGCGGCTGATGTTCGCGAGTAGCAAGTCGGCGACTTGGCCTCGGATGCCATCGGCCGACCCGACAAAAATAGGGGTTTGCATCAAGGCCCTCGCGGTTCGAACGGAGTCCTGGTGAATGTCGCAACTAATGACGTTTCCTGCGCCGAGTAACTGCGCGGCCGCGCCGAGAATACCTGAACCACAGCCAATATCTGCAACCCAGTCACTTGGTTTCAAGTGCTTTTCCAGCACATCTACGCACATGCGCGTGCTTTCGTGGCGGCCGCTGCCGAAAGCGCTGGTCGCGTCAATGCTGACGCGGAAGCGTCCGTCTGGCGGTGGCTCAGTGTTCCAGGAAGGGGCAACGTAAAAGCGCTGACCGAGGAACACCGGGTCACATTCGGAGGGTGTGAGTTGACTGGCCTGAAAGGGTTGCTCCTCTCGAATTGTCGAGAGCATGACTCCGAAGTTTGCGCAAATGTGCATGCGATCGGCAGAGTCGTCGAAAAAAGCGCGAAATCCATCGGGCTCCTCTAGTAAGCCGGATGTGCCCGCCTCCCACAGATTCGCGCTGAGTGCCTCCATCTGGGGCGAATCAGCAGAAATAAAGACAGACCACACTGGCTAAACCGCGGCACTCTCAAATTCTGGGGCGGGGAAGCATTGCGAGAACCAGAATGATGTAGGAGTGGCTCCGTGTTTTTGATAGTGTTCCAGGCGTTCGCGAGCTTCGGTCACGGACGGACGATGCCCGTCGGGCACCCACCAAAGGCAATAGTGGGGCAGTGCCATTTTCTCGAACCATTTGGCCCGATCACGAAGCGCAGCCATGTGACGGAGACCGTATGTGAAGTCTTTCAGGCTGTCAACAGACTTCCAAACGGACATGTTGACAAGCATGAATGGGTCTTCGCTATAAACAATATCAGTCGCATTGCCCGAGTCAGATTGGAGGCGCCAAACGAATCCCGGACTCCGCTCGGCCAGCCTGTTCACTTCATCCAGTTGTGCAATGAAATCAGCAATGCGCGGATCGTCAACTGGTGCCACTATACGTCCCACGTTGATCTGAGCAAGTTGAGCCATCAACCAATATTAGTACCCTCTGGACAATACCTGGCGGGGCGCACCACCGGGGCCTGTAATCTGTAAGTATCGGTGATGAGTGGCTGTTGAGCCAAAGACCGATCACTGGCTATATTTATTGAGGTTAACTTGAGTTTATTTGTGAAACGCACTTTTCTTTTTTTGGCGGTCTTAATCACAGCGGCGTCAGCCCAGACAAGCAAGACCATCAAGCTGGATCTTGATTTAACAGATGCGCCGCGCAAAATCTTGCACGCCCATCTGGCCATTCCTGTTCAACCCGGGCCCGTTACTTTGGAATACGCGCAATGGATCCCCGGTGAGCATTCTCCTACTGGACCCATCGATAATTTTGCGGGGATTGTCTTCACAGCGAACGGGAAAACGATTCCGTGGGAGCGGGACGATGTGAACATGTTCGCGTTTCGTATCAATGTTCCCGAAGGTGTTAGGCTGATTGAAGCCAGCGTCGACTTCCTGGCTACAGCGGCTCCATCTGGGTTTTCTGCGGGTGCGTCTACAAGTCCCAATCTCGCGGTGGTGGCCTGGAACGAAGTGGCTCTCTATCCGTCGGGAGTTCCGTCTGGTGAAATCAAGTTCACTCCATCGATCAAGCTTCCGGAAGGATGGCAACTGGGTACGGCCCTGGTGAAAACGGGGGGTGCGGGCGACAGCACGCAATTTGAAGAAGTCTCGCTCGAGACTCTTGTTGATTCGCCCGTGCTCGCCGGACGCTTCTTTAAAGAGATTCCATTGGCTCCTGAAGTGTCTCCGAAACACTTTCTGGATATGGCGGGCGATGGTCCGGAGGATCTTAATTTGTCGAAGGAGGAGATCTCGCAATTTAGCAATCTTGTGAAAGAAACGGGCGCTCTGTATAAGTCTCGACACTACGATCGTTATCACTTTTTGTTTACGTTGAGCGACAGCGTGGCGCACTTCGGCTTGGAACACCATCAGTCGAGCGACG
>PMQB01000431.1 GCA_003169195.1 Bryobacterales bacterium | reverse complement strand
CTGAGTCAACTGGATAGCCACTAATAATTAAAACTGCAACAGGTATCCACTCGAACATCCTATAGCGGAGCCAAAGGGCCTTGTCGGACTTATTGGGTCTGGCCTTTGTTACATGATCCGAAACCAACCACCAGCCGACGAACCACAACCCGGTCAAAACGAAAAACAGATCCGCCCAAACGAATTTGTTGCCGAAGATCATGGTTACACCTAAACCAAATAGCGCCCAGGTTCCATTCCCTGCATAATTCCAATGGAGAAAGGGACTGACGAGTCCACGTCTGTTGCGAAGGAATCGGTAGCAAATTTTCGCGAATTCCGCAGAGGTATGAAGCACGCGATTAATTTGCGCCGACAACTTAGACATCTGTCAATGGTACTATTCGGCATGCCGCGGAGCGAAACTACAAACAACGAAGGTCCTGGTGGTTCGGGGCCTCGTTTCGTTGCTGTTTTCCTTGTTTGAGTCCTTGCCACCGCAGCGTCAACAGTTCGGCTGAAGACGCTGCCGGCCGGCAAGGTGATTTCGTTTGTCCCCTTCTCTCCTCAATTTCCGCTTATCCAAATGAAGGAAAACGAAATGGCCCGCCCATCACGCACCCACCCGAAGAAAATCGTCATCTGCTGCGACGGCACCGGCAACAGCTTCAACAACATCAACGAAGATTCCAACGTCGCCAAACTCTACAGCAGCCTGCTCATCAACGCCGAACAAATCGGCTACTATCATCCCGGCGTCGGCACCATGGGCGCGCCGTCCCTCCACAGCCATCTCGGCCGCACCTGGTCCCGCATCAAAGGCCTCGCCTTCGGCGCAGGCTTACAAGCGAATGTCGCCGACGCTTACCGCTACCTCATGGACAACTATGTCGACGGCGATGAAATCTACCTCTTCGGTTTCAGCCGCGGCGCCTTTACCGCCCGCGCGCTCGCCAGTTTGCTGCACGTCTATGGTCTTCTCTGCCCCGGCAACCACGAAGCCATTCCATTCATCCTCCAGATGTATTCCAAACGCAGTCGCGAAGCCAAGCACGACAAGCTCACCTTCGATGAGGACCAAGCCTTCAAATGGCAGTTCTCCCACACCAAAGAAGTCCGCATCCGCTTCTGCGGTCTTTGGGACACCGTCAGTTCCTACGGCTGGATCTACGATCCCATCGAGTTACCCTTCGTCGGCACCAACCCGATCATCGACACCATCCGCCACGCCGTGTCCATTGACGAACGCCGCTGCTTCTATCAAGACAATCTCTTTGGCAAGCCCGACGGCCAACAGGACATCCGCCAAGTTTGGTTCTCTGGCGTGCATTCCGATGTCGGCGGAAGCTATCCCGAAAAAGAAAGCGCCCTCTCAAAGATTCCCCTAGAGTGGATGTTCGTCGAAGCCGCCAAAGCCGGCCTAGCGCTCGACACCGCAAAAGTTGAAACTGTGCTAGGCCTCGCCAACGCCTTCCCGCAAGTCAAAGGACTTCCCTGTTATGTGCACGCCGACCCCAATGGTCAACTTCACAAGTCGCTCTACGGCCCGTGGTGGATTCTCGAGCTTCTGCCACAACGCGATCCCCACCTTAAAGGCCGAGGCTGGAACATTCCTCTAGGACGGCGACGCACCATACCGGCGGGTTCGTTAATTCACAAGTCGGTACTCGAGAGCAAATGGCAACCCAACGTTCTGCCTCGTCATCATCAAGTCGAGCCTTGGACCAAGTTCCGCCTTGAAAGCGATCCGGTGGAAGTGCATGCCTATGCTCACTCTGGCGCTGACTGAATAGCTGCCGAACGGAAACCCTTGCGGGAAAAGCGAGGGGCAAGTTTCGCCTCAAACCCCTCGCCGCGGCCGCGCCGATTTGCCATACTTGGCGCAGTTTCGTATCCTTGTCTTCGCCTTCAGATCAGCCGCAGAGCAATCCGCCAAAACACGATCACAACACTCGCCAACTTTTTTCATAATTCTTAATCCCCAATCCCCTCAGCCACTTACCGCCTTTTCCCGCCACCGAAAATCGCCATTCCCGTTCTGCCCCGCTCCGTCGTCTTGTAAATTCTGAACCAGAGAAGCTACAAAACCTTCTCCAATTTCTTCGCTGAGGAAACAATCGTATGGACCGCAAAGAACGTCGTGCCGCTGCGCACCTTCAACGGAAGCTTGATCGTAAATCCGGCTTCCCTACCACTCCGGCCCCCGTCATCCCCGAAATCAACATTCCGGAACCCGGCTTACCTCTCCCATCACTCGACTCCGTTACCCCACCTGCGAAACTTCCCATTTCAGAAGCTCGCAGAGAAGCCAATCGTCAAAACGCGCAACACTCCACGGGTCCTACCACGCCCGCAGGGGTCGCCGCCTCGTCTCAGAATCGGACGGTCCACGGATTGGCTCGTCACAACGGCGCTTTCAAAATCCTCCCCACCGAAGACCCCATCGGCTTCGAAGCGTTAAAAGCCAATCTCGTCGAAGAACACGAACCCTCCACCGAGACCGAATCCATATTAGTAACAACGATGGCGGAGTCGCACTGGCTCGCCGCGCGTGCGCAAAATCTACAGGCCGCCTGCTGCGACGCCAACAACGGCCAAATCACCGATCCCAAGATGTTTACCCTCTACCTGCGCTATCAAACCACCCACACCCGTGCATTTCATAATTGCTTGAACGATCTGCTAAAACTAAGATCCGAGCGGCGCAAGGAAGACCTTGGGTTCGAAGCGCAAGCTCGCAAAGAGGAGGAACTTCGCATAAAAAATGAGCAGCACGAAATGAAAAAACAATCCCTTTACTGGGAGGTTTTATTCAAAGACGCCAAAGCCTGCCACCAAATGACCATGAACCTCAGGCAACAATCGTTGGCCCGCAGCGAAGACCCGGGCTTCCAAGCCGAATATGAAGCGGAATTGGCCAAGCGCGGCGCAAAACCCAGCACCTGGGCCTGCGCCGAAGCCGCCGCGTAAACTCAGCCAGCCATGGCCACACCAGTAGTGTGTCTACAAACGGACCCAGGCCCTTGAACCGGGGTTTTATTCTGGCTCCTGCTTCCAGCCATGCCGTCAGGCAGGGCTGAAACTCCCCACAGCCCCTCCGCAGGTGGGGCTGCCTTCGCCTCTATCCTCTATGATGTTAATTCGACCTCCCATGAAAGTTTCCGTCATCATCCCCGCCGCCGGACTCGGGACCCGCATGGGCCGCAGCGCTCCCGAAAAAGAGGTCATCAGCCGGAAGCAGTTCATGTTGCTCAACGGCTCGCCCATCCTCATTCACACCATTCGGAAGTTCGTCAGTTCTCCCATGGTCACCGAAATCGTCGTCGCCCTCCGTGGCGATGACATGGATTGGGCCAAAGAACTCTTCAAAACCCAAGGCCTCGGCGCTTCCGTCCGTCCCGTCGAAGGCGGCGAGTCCCGTCAACAGTCAGTCGAAAACGCGCTCGCCTCCATCAAAGACGATACCGATCTCGTCGCCGTGCACGACGCTGTTCGTCCCTTCGTAAGCCGCGAGGTCATTGAGAAAGTCATCGAGGAAGCGCATGCGACCGGCGCGGCCATCGTCGGCATTGTGCCTGTCGATACCGTCAAGCAAGTTCATCGCAACAAAGTGCGCGCCACCTTGCCGCGCGAGCGGCTCATCCTCACGCAAACCCCGCAAGTCTTCCGTCTGAAGTTACTGCGCCAGGCCTTCGAAAAGGCCCGTCAAGATCTCTTCGTTGGCACCGACGAATCCTCCTTGGTCGAACGCCTGGAAGAAGTCGAAGTCTCCGTCGTCATGGGCAGCGACCGCAACATCAAAATCACCAAGCCCACCGACATGGATCTCGCCCGCCTCTACCTCGCGCTCGAAAGTCTGCCCCTCGAAACCTCGTAACAGAATGGACCAAACCGCTCTACCCCAGTTCCGCATTGGACAAGGCTGGGACACGCATCGCATCGAACCGGGCCGCCCGCTGATCCTCGGCGGCATCACCATCCCCAGTGAATTCGGCCTCGCCGGACACTCTGACGCCGACGTTCTCTTTCACGCCGTCACCGATGCGCTGTTAGGTTCATTAGGCCTCGGCGACATTGGCATGCACTTCCCCGATACTGCTCCCGAATGGAAAGGCGCTAATAGCGAACAGTTTCTACGACACGCCATGGAACTCGTATCCAAGCAAGGCTACGCCCTTGCCAATGTCGATTCCACCATCATCCTCGAACGTCCCAAGCTCAAAGACTTTCGCTCCGCCATTCGCGAAAACTTAGCGCGCGTGCTCGCTCTGCCATCCGAGTGTGTAGGCGTCAAATTCAAGACTGCCGAAAAAGTAGGCCCGGTGGGCGAAGGCCGTTCTTGTGAAGCGCAAGCCGTCGTCTTAGTAAGCCGCACACGGCAGGGCGTTTGACATGAAATCGGCGGCGGCGTTTTTTCTACGCTATCTGCTCATCGCTGGCGCCATTGCCGGCGCCGCCTACTCCGTCATCTTGGCGCGCGCCTCTTATCTCTTTAGCCTCGACACCGCCTCCTCCGTCCCCGCCGCTGTGCAGCTCGTTCCTTACAAATCCGAATACGTCGCTCGCTGGGCTGCTTGGAACAAAGACGAGCGCATCCCGCTCCTCAAGCGCGCCGTTGAACTCAATCCCTTCGATTCCGTCTCTCTGATTCAACTTGGACTCGCCGCCGAAATCGATCAAGCCGACACCAAATCAGCCGAGACTTACTTCCTTAAAGCCGCCGCCGTCAACCACATGTACGAGCCGAAGTGGACCCTCACCAACTTCTACTTCCGCCGCCAAAACGACGGTGAGTTTTTCCGCTGGGCCAACGAAACGCTCAAGATCTCGCCCTATGAAGGCGCGCCGGTGTTCACGCAAATGTGGCTCATGAGTCAGGATGCGCAACGCCTCTCGGCGGTCGTACCCGATCGTCCTCGCTCCCTTATTCAGTACACTTGGTTCCTCTCGAACAGCCAGCAATACACGTCCATCCCGCCTATCGTGCAGCGCCTCGTGCGAGTCGTCGGTTCGGATGATCCACGCAGTTGGGGCCGCGACGATCTCATCGCTTCCTCTCTCGATCACGTCTTAGCGAGCGGCGATATTCACACCGGCTTGCAAATCTGGGCCACCCTCCGCGATGGCCGTTGGATTTCGCAAAACGTTCCCAACGCCAATCATCCACTCACCAACGGCGACTTCCGCCAGACCTTCTACCGCCACGGCTTTGATTGGAATCCGATCGAGACCGACAGCGTGCGCATCGATCAGTTTGTGGATGAGCCGTCGGTCGACATCGCGCTCACAGGCGATCAACCCGAACACTGCGAGTTGCTCCGCCAATATGTCGCTATGGAACCGGGATTCCTTTACAAGATGCAGTGGAAAGCCGATGGAGAGGGCATCATGGCGGGCAGCGGCATCGCCTGGCACTTACATCCCGCGAATGGCGATGCGTCCACAGACGTAGTTTCCGGCGATATACTCAACGCCCCGCAAACCTGGGAAGTGGTTGCGCCCCCTGGCGTGAACGCCTTCGTCCTTACTCTCGAATTCAATCGAGCACTGGGCCATACTAAACCCACCGGCCGCATCACTCTGCGCAACGTGTCCGTGAACAGAGAGCAATAATTGCTTCGTCACATCGTCAAGTGGGTGCAATACGCACAAGGCATCGGCGCCGCCCGTCGGCGCAACGTTGATCAAGCCGTGCTCAAGCGACTCAAGCCCAGCCCCAAAACTTTGATGATCTTTGATGTGGGGGCCAATCGCGGTCAATACCTGCAACTCGCACTCAAGCAAAATGCGCTGATTCACGCCTTCGAACCGAGCAGCGCCGCCTTTACAGAACTGGCCAAGCGCTTCGCTAGCAACTCGAACGTCGTGCTGAACAACCTCGCGCTCGGCAGCCAACCCGGCACACAGACTCTCTATTACGATGTCCCCGGCTCAGAACTCAGTTCGCTGTATCCCCGTCACGTCGCCCACCACGGTCATTCCCTCACCCACAAAGAACCCGTTGAAGTTGACACGCTGGACAATTACTGCGTGATGAAAGGCATCGAGCACATAGACCTACTCAAACTCGACGTCGAAGGCCACGAACTAGAAGTACTGAAAGGCGCCCAGCAACTCTTTGCCTCGGGCCGCATCGCAACTGTCAGCTTCGAATTCGGCGGCTGCAACATAGATTCCCGCACCTATCTCCGCGACTTCTTCGAATTCTTCTCCGCCCGCCACATGCAGCTAGCCCGCGTCAGCACGTTCGGCCATCTGCAGCCAATCGCGAACTACGACGAAAGCCTAGAGCAATTCCGCACAACCTGCTACTTCGCCACCGTAGACGTAAACTCCTCGTAGGTTCCTGCGAAGTCTTGCACCTTGCCGTGATCGAAGTACCAGACGCGGTTGGCCACTTCATCCACTAAATCTTCGTCATGCGTCACCAACAATACGGTGCCTTCGAACTTTTGCAGAGCAATGTTCAACGCGTTAATCGCTTCCAAATCCAAGTGGTTCGTCGGCTCATCGAACACCAGAATGTTCGGCTTCTGCAACATGATCTTACAGAACATCATGCGCGCTGCTTCGCCGCCCGAAAGCGCTTCGGTCTTCTTCATTCCTTCTTCGCCGGTGAACAACATCTGTCCCAGCAACCCGCGAATCTCCTCGCGCGCCGCTTGCGGATCGAAGTTATGCAACCAATCGGAAATCGTCGTGCCGCCCGGAATCTCTTCCCGGTGATCCTGCGCGAAATAGCCAACCTGCACTTCGTGGCCCCACGTCACTAGGCCGGAATCAATACCCACATCCTTCGAATCCACACCCGGCGCATTCGCCAGCAGCGCCTTCAGAAGTGTCGTCTTACCCGCACCGTTACGGCCCATCAACGCAATCTTCTCGCCGCGCTGTACCGACGCGCTGAAGTTCTTGATAACCGGCAAGCCAGGGTAGCCCTTCGTTACATCTTTGAACTCAAACGCGTTGCGTCCCGAAGGTCGCTTCTGGTCAAAACGAATAAACGGGCGCGCAATGTTCGAACGCGCCAGTTCTTTCGTCTCCAATCGCTCCACTTCCTTCTTACGCGACGTCACCTGGCTCGCACGCGTGCCGGCAGAAAACCGCGCAATGAACTCGTTCAACTGCGCAATCTTCTTCTCGCGCTGCGCATTCTCCGATTCAATCCGCGACCGCACCTGCGTCTTCTGTAACACCATGTCGTCATAGCCGCCGGTATACGTGATGATCGTTTGGTAGTCAATATCCGCCGTATGCGTGGTCACGCTATTCAGGAAGTGCCTGTCGTGCGAAATCGTAATCAGCGTACCGCTATAGTGCGTCAAGAAGTTCTGCAGCCAGTGGATCGATTCAAGATCGAGATAGTTGGTCGGCTCATCCAACAGCAGCGCCGCCGGATTGCCAAACAGCGCTTGTGCCAGCAGCACACGCACCTTTTGGCCGCCCTGCATTTCGCCCATCAAGCGGTTATGAAACGGCTCTTCAATATCCAAGCCGTCTAACAAAACTGCCGCGTCCGATTCCGCCGTGTAGCCGTCTTCTTCAGAGACAACGCCTTCTAACTCACCCAGCCGCATGCCGTCTTCATCGGTCAACTCGGCTTTGGCGTAAAGCTCTTCGCGTTCGGCCAGCGCTTTCCACAAAGGCAGATTGCCCATGATCACGGTGTCCACGACGCGAAACTTGTCAAACGCAAACTGGTCTTGCCGCAAGATACCGAGCTTCTTGGGCCGAACCACCGTACCTTTTTGTGGTTCCAACTCGCCAGACAGCAGCTTCATGAAGGTTGACTTGCCTGCGCCATTCGGGCCAGTAAGTCCATACCGCCGCTCCGGTAGAAATGCGGTGGTGACGTCTTCGAACAGAATTTTAGCGCCGTAGCGCATACTTACATTGCTTACAGAAATCATGGGATCGAACGAGGAGGGAACTTTTAGTTTATCAGAAAGTGTGGATTCGATACTCTTATAGTCAAGTCTGAATGAAGCCAGAACGGCGCTTGCTGGTCACTCCCTTAACTCTCGAAGTCGTGCGCGAACTTGGTCACCTGGAGCAAATTACCGGTGAGTGGACCCGCTTCGCCTCCGGTCTCGAACGCGTCACTCCATTCCAACTGCCTGAATGGCAACTCACTTGGTGGCGACACTTTGGCGAAGGCCGCCTCCACGTCATGCTGTTCCGAAGTCTCGATTCGTTGGTCGCCGTCATCCCGTGTTATCAAACCGAACAAAATGGCCGTCCCACGCTCAAGCTCATCGGATCCGGTTTGGCTAGTTATCTCGAACCGCCTATCGCTCCCCGCCAACGCGCCGAAGTCACGAACCTTCTAAAAGGCCACCTTCTAGCAAATAACACCTGGGAAAATTGCGATTGGCGCGACCTCGAACCTTCATCGCCCCTCGGCGGCCTGCAACTCGGCGATCGTTTCGACCTCAAAATCACACCCGATGGCGAATGGTCGCAAGTGCCTATCCAAGGCACGTTCCAACAATATTGGGATGCCCGCTCTTTCTCACTCCGCCGCAATTTCCTGAAGTATCTCGACACATCCATCACCTCCGATCGCCCCCGCTTCGAAGTCGTCGCCCAAGCCGACCCTGAGTTTGTCAACGCCGTTATCCGCCTCCAGGGCGAGCAAGCTCCTGCCTTCGCCCAGGCCAAAGAAGGTGCCGCCGCGTTTTTCGTCGATCTCGCCAGAGTTTTAGATGATGCCGACATGCTTCGAATGTTCGGCCTGCGCCACAACCGCAAACTCGTTGCCACTGTGCTTGCGCTCGTTCACCGCAGTACCATATACGCATTCGTCGGCGGACACGACCCCGAGTTTGAAGCCCTCGGCTTTGGCCGCCTTCTGCTCTTTGAGTCGCTCCGCCACGCCTTTCAACAGGGTTATCGCTCGTGGAACTTCCTGCGCGGGAACGAACCGTACAAACTGCTCTGGGGCGCGCAAATGAATCCCACTGCAAGAATTACCATAGAACGTAAAACTAGTACCCCCCTTCGGTTACAATAGGGTCTAGTCTGCGCCGCTGTTTCCTGCCAAGTTGCGCTGTGCCGCGCACTAGTAAGTTGCTCTTTCTCAACAAATGACAGAACTCTTTCGCGATACGTTCCGTTACCGTGAGCTGATCTGGGCGCTAGCCCTCAAGGAATTAAAGATCCGCTATAAACGCTCTGTGCTGGGCTTTCTCTGGGCTCTCCTGAACCCCATGCTTCTCATGCTGGTACTCACCGTGGTGTTCTCGAAACTCATGGCCACGCCTAAGGTCCACTTCCCCATTTTCCTTCTGAGCGTTTTGATCCCCTGGACTTTTTTCTCACAGTCACTCAGCTATGCTGCGGAATCTATTGTCAGCAATGGCGATCTCATCAAGAAAGTCCGTGTGGCCAAACTAGTCTTTCCCGTCGCTGCGGTCGTCTCCAACATGATCAACTTTTTGCTTTCGTTGATCCCGCTCGCCCTGATTGTGCTCGTCATGCGACACCCGTTTTATGTGACATGGCTCTATTTGCCGGTCCCCATCATCGCCTTGACCCTGCTCACCTTAGGCGCCACCTTCTTCTTCGCCGCTATCAACGTCTACTATCGTGATGTATCTCACATTCTGCAAATCGTCCTGCAGGTGTGGTTTTATGTGACGCCCATCATCTACTCGATTGATGACATCCACATTCCCGCTCACTATGCGTTTATCTTCAAGCTGAACCCTATCATTTATGTACTAAACGGTTTCCGTTTGAGCGTCTATTACGGGATGCTACCCACCCTGCAGTCGATAGCCGCTTCCTTCGGCTGCGCCTTTGTCGCACTCTATTTAGGATTCCGCATCTTCCGCCGCCATCAGCACGACTT
Organism: Bryobacterales bacterium; assembly: GCA_003169195.1. Lineage (GTDB taxonomy): Bacteria > Acidobacteriota > Terriglobia > Bryobacterales > Bryobacteraceae > Bog-105. Next base: position 8,760 of record PMQB01000431.1, on the reverse strand, counting down.
CGTCTTTTACGTTTAACGAAACCAATGATTGACAAACCCATTGCCATTCGGCTAGAAAACGTCACACAGAAATTCAGGGTCATTCACGAACGCCCTGACACCCTTCGCGAATTATTTTCGCGTTTTAATAAGAGCCGCAACAGCTTTCACGATTTCGAAGCGGTCAGTGACGTTTCCTTCGACGTTCATAAAGGAGAAATCGTCGGCCTCATAGGCCGCAACGGTTCCGGCAAGAGCACGCTGCTCAAGATTGTGGCGGGCGTTTACCGTCCCACCCGGGGCAAGGTCACGGTGAATGGCAGCCTCGCGCCCATGATCGAATTAGGCGCCGGCATGCACCACGAACTTACCGGTCGCGAAAACATTTTACTCAACGGCTTGCTCATGGGCTATTCCAGAGAGATCATGCGCTCGCGCGAACAGAAGATCATTGAGTTTGCCGACATCGGCGACTTCATCGACGCACCCGTCAAGCAATATTCGTCCGGCATGTACATGCGCCTCGCCTTCGCCGTCGCCACCGAAGTTGACCCAGACATCTTGGTCGTTGACGAAATTCTCGCGGTCGGCGATTTCACCTTCCAGGAAAAATGCTTGCAGCGCCTGAAAGCCTTTCGCGAAGCCGGCAAAACGATTCTCTTCGTCAGCCACACCATGGATCAAATCGAGAACTATTGCGATCGCGTCGTGCTTCTCGAAAAAGGCAAAATGGCCGTTAACGGCTCACCCGCCGAAGCCATCAAAGCGTATTTAGGCGAGTCAAACGTTGAAGAACCCGTACTTGTGGAAACGCCGTCGCCGCGGGCCTGAGCTAATTCGCGCTGTGCGCTTTCGCTTCTTGTTCCGTGGCCGCGTGATAGCGCCGGTCTAAACTTTCAAACTGCCGGCTGCAATGGATGCCTGTCTTGTGCGCCATATATTTCGCCAGCAGCCAGAGAATGCGCAACCCGTAAACGGAACTCTGTAGGAAGCTCGCCGACGACGCTTCTTTGAAATACCGCACCGGCACCGCAATCTCATCAATCCGCAATCGCGACGCCACTGCCTGCGCAATAATCTCCTGATCGAAAACGAATCCATCCGAATTCATTTCGAAATTCACCGCCTCCAAAGCCGATCGGTGAAACGCGCGGTACCCCGTGTGATACTCCGAATGGTCCAACCCGAAGCAGATGTTTTCCAACCCCGTGAGAAACCGGTTCGAAAAATATTTCCACCAAGGCATGCCCTGCTCCAGCGCCGAGCCCTTTTGCAGTCGCGACCCCAGAACAATATCGGCCTTGCCATCTACTATGGGCTGAATGATCTGCGGCAGCAGCGTCGGGTCATACTGATAATCCGGGTGCACCATCGCAACGATGTCCGCGCCGGCTTTCAGCGCCTCGCGATAACAAGTCTTCTGGTTCGCCCCGTATCCAAAGTTGCGCGTATGCACAAACACTTCCAGATTCAGCCGCCGCGCAATCGCGATGGTGTCGTCTGTCGATCCGTCGTCCACCAGAATGATCGAGTGAATGTACTCTTTCGGCAACTCTTCATACGTCATGCGCAGTGTGCGCGCGGCGTTGTAGGCAGGCATAACCACAATTACTTTAGGCTGCTGCATGAAAACTCTTCTTTCCCGCTTTTCGAGCGACCGCCACAAACTGATAACCAAACAACGTTTGCCACTGGCGCGCCAGCCAGGCGTTCATCGCATGCAGCGCTCCAAAGACAACGCCCTGAAACTGCTGCGGCACCACTAACGGCAGCGGAATCGGCGTAGCTGTCAACGTCTCTACCGTGAAGCCCGCATCACTCATAAACTGCCGAAATGTTTTACGCGTAAAGAACCGCATGTGCGTGCGGTCTAAAATCCCGCGATCCTGATAATCGAACCGCCCAAACAGCAGTTGTACCCGAACATAAATATTCGCCACATTCGGCAGCGAAATAATCACCGCCCCCTCGTCCTTCAAACTTCGGGCCAACTCACGCAAGACTGCACCCGGATCTTTCAAATGTTCCAGCACGTCGCCAAACACCATCAGGTCAAACGGCTCCGCGAACTTCGGCAGCGGACCATCCAGATCTAACAGCAGACATTCGTCGCAATGCTTGGCCGCCTCTTCTGCCAAGACGCCATCCGCCTCTATTCCGGTTACCTGAAACCCTTGCCCGCGCAGTTCCGCTGCCAGATATCCATGCGCCGCCCCCACATCCAGCAACCGCCGCCCGGCACCGTTCCCGGCCAAGCGCAAGATCACCGAATGACTGGAATAGGCGTCAGACTTTTTAAATTGGTAAGGAGAATCGGCCACACTTCGATGCGTCCCGCCGGCAGCGGATTGGGTTGGTGGGGTGGAAGTCATTGGCCTACAACGCGCTAGGTGGCTAAAAAAATCTAACTTGAGTATCCCATAGAAAAAACTTGCTTTTGGGCTGTACTAGGCATAATAATACACCCATGATCCCCTTCCGGATCTCATTCCGGCCCGGCATCTCGCTCTATGAGCAAGTGGTCTACACCGTCAAACGCGCCATTATTTCAGGCCAGTTGCGCCCCGGCGAGCCCTTTCCTTCGGTTCGCGTGCTCAGTAAAGAACTAAAAATTAATCCAAACACCGCGCACAAAGTGGTGACCCAACTCGTTTCTGAAGGCCTGCTCGAAGTCCGCGTGGGCACCGGCACTGTGGTTGCCGCGCCCGGCCCATCCACGGCCGCCGAACGTTCCCGACTCCTCACAGGCGAACTCGAACAACTGGTGGTAGAAGCCAAAAAGATGGGAATGAATTTGCCCGACGTGCAAGACGCGCTCGCTCAACACTGGCAACGCTTGAGCAGCAGCAACGAACCCGACAAAGGAGACTAAACAGCTTGACCGAATCACCTATTCAGTGCAGCCAGCTTAGCAAGAAATTCAAGAGCCTGATGGCTCTCGACCACCTCGATCTTACGGTGCCCGAAGGCAGCATCTACGCACTCATCGGGCCCAATGGCGCAGGCAAAACCACGCTCATCAAAACGCTGGTGAATATTCTGCGCCCGTCGTCCGGAATTGCGTCTGTTCTCGGCGTTGACTCACGCAAGCTCTCTCCTCAGCAATTTGCGCAAGTCGGCTATGTCTCCGAAAACCAGGAGATGCCCGAATGGATGACCGTCAGCTACTTTCTTAATTACCTCCGGCCGTTTTATCCAACTTGGGATGACGCGCGCGCCAGCGAGATGCTGAAGCAATTCGATTTGCCGCTCGACCGCAAACTCAGCCAGCTCTCACGCGGCATGAAGATGAAGGCGGCCCTTGTCTCATCGCTCGCTTATCGCCCAAAGCTCATCATTTTGGACGAGCCGTTCAGCGGCCTCGACCCGCTGGTGCGGGACGAATTCATCGAAGGCTTGCTCGAAAGCGCATCCGGGGCAACCATCTTCATCTCCTCGCACGATTTGGCCGAGATCGAAAGTTTTTCGAGCCATGTCGGCTATCTCGATCAAGGCCGCTTACAATTCTCCGAAGAATCCGCCGCACTCGCCGCGCGCTTTCGAGAAATCGAAATCACCCTCCCAACACCGGCCATACCTGCAAACCTGCCAGAGAGTTGGTTGCGTGTCGAAACCTCGCCATCACTGATTCGTTTTGTCGAAACGCGTTTTGAGGAAGTGCAAACCAACCAGCAGATCGCCAGTATCTTTCCCGGCGCGCAAAACGTCACTATCAACCCCATGCCCTTGCGCGAGATCTTCATCGCGCTGGCCAAAACTTTGCGGAAGGCGGCCTAACCATGCGCCTTATTTTTCAAGTCTTTCGCAAAGACATTCGCCGGTTAACCGCGCCCATCGTTGCGCTACTCATCATCCACGCGACGGCAACCGTCGTCGAAATCGAAAGACACTGGCCTGTGCAACCTCGGTCGATCAACCGCATCGATTGGTCTCCCTCCGTGCTCCCGATCACCTGGCTCTTCCTCATCGCCGCTGTTCTTTTGCAGGAGCGCCTGCCCGGCACTACGCAATATTGGCTCACCCGACCCATCGGCTGGCCCAAACTCCTGGCAGCCAAGTTGATCTTTGTGGCACTGTTCATCAACGCCGCGTGGTTTCTATCCGACTGTGTGATTCTTTCGTCACTGCATCTTGCTATCCATCCACTGGCTCTGCTGTATCACCAAGTGCCTCTTTCCCTAACATTGCTTTTGCCCGCCTTCTGCCTTGCCTCGCTCTGCACCGGCGTCGGGCAGTTCGCATTGGGCTTAGTGGTCGCCGTTGTAGTTTTTGTCATCGATTTGCTGTTCAACTTCTTTCGCTCGTCCATCGGTGGAGTCGCCGGTGGGATTGGCGAAAGTTCAGCTGTCGACTTCGACATCCAGTACAGCCCTGTCGCTTGGCCATTAATCGCTTTGCCGGCATTAACCCTGTTCATCATCGGTTTTCAATTCGCTCGCCGTTTTACTTCACCTTCAAGGCTCGCATTGCTCATCCCGATTTTCTCTCTGATACCGTTCACTTTGTTTCCAACCATGGATCTCTTCTCAATGCATCAAAGGGTACGCATGTTCGGAGACAAGCCCGACCCCGGGCCTTCGTCGCTGAAATTTTCTTTCGATTTCGAGTCTAGTCGCAAGCCCGTCGTGGTAGAGCGCAGTTACTACAACAACCTACAGCTCCCGGTTCGCATCGAAGGCCTACCGAAAGACGTCTTCGTCGAGGGTTTGGGCAACGCCTATTTAAACGGCTTGCAGACCCGCTTGTCGACAAATCTTTACAACGACGACAACGGCTACTGGCTTCGCATTTGGAATGCCGACTCCAAGGTAAACTTTGTTCCAAGCATGACCGTAGACGTAACCGCATCGCTCCACATCGCCGTCTTCAAAATCGAAAAAACCCAACTCATTCCGCTCAGCAATCCCGGCCTCTTTTCACCGCAGCCTGGCACATTTTGCCGAAGCGGACCCACGACACAAAATGTTTTACAGTGCTGGAGCGGACCCGGTCAAAGCAGCGACGAGCAATATCGCGCCTTCACTTGGCTAGGTCATTCCTCCGTGGAACTGCACAGTTCGCCGCGCGAAAATCCCTGGGCGTTCTCACCGATTATGTCCTGGACACTCTATCCCTTTGGCAGAGCATCATCAGAGGCTCTTCCCGGGCTCAGTCCAGAAGCCGTGGTGCGAGTTCTCACCCTTCGCCCACTCGCCGAATTCAACCGCACCCTGCCCACACAGAAAATCGACCCCGGTCCTTACCGGTTCACGCCATGACCCAGACCCTGCGTATTTTTCGCAAAGATGTCCGCCACTTGGCGCCCTTCATCCTTGTCATCCTGGCGCTCCAGACGACTCTCGCCATCGCGGCAGTTCAGTCCGTTGGAATTGTGGGCGATACACAGCGCATCGACATTGCATTTGCCCTCTGCGAGAGTGCGCTTCCATTGGCATGGGTCTTTTTAATCGCTATGCTCGTATTGCAAGACCCGCTCGCCGGAGAGAACGCCTTCCACCTCACTCCCCCATATTCTTGGCTGTCGCTGTTTACCTCAAAAGTCTTTTTCACCGTCATCTCTCTGAACCTCCCGCTCTTCCTCTCCGATATTCTGATTCTGAATACCCTTGGCTTGTCTTTCCATTTCAGTGAACTCTTTTGGCGGCAACTGCCCGAACTTTGTTTCTTTACTATCCCGGCCGTCGCCATCTCGGGCATTAGCCGAAGCCTGATACAGTTCTCACTCTTCCTTTTCACGTTGGTCAACACGAGGCCTTGCACTTAGCAACGTTCGCCGACTACAAGGCACCAGCAGAGTTGGTGGACCTACGACTCAAAATCGAACCTGGCAAATCACAAATCCGCCCTGACTAGGCATATATGTCCTGCTGGTTCGGACCAGTACGCCCTGTTGACATGAGTGTCGACTATATGAGCAAAGGAATCAAACACGTCCTGATGCCTTTCATGCCATCCGTAAATCAGAACGCCGAAATTATAGTGGGCTTTCTTCCAATTGAGAAAACAACTGAACTTGGACTCGACTTCCCAGCCAAGCCCATATTCATCAAGCATTTCCCCATCGATCACTGAAAATCAAAAAATGACAGCCAGTCAATATCCGATTTCAAACTACTTGCATAACTCCCGCGAGATCGACTTTTGACTCTCGTTCTTCGCTCAATACCCCACCGTAAACCTCTGCCGCACATGCACACCCTTCTCTAACTCATCCACCATCGCCACTGCGAAATCCTCCGCCGAAATTTTGCTATCCCCCTTCTCATCCACCACCAACTGATCCGTTGCTAATCGAAATGTCCCCGTCCGCACCCCCGGCTCGATCAACGCCGCCGGACTCAGCGAAGTCCAATCCAAATCCGCTCCCTTAATCACAGCCAACGCATCCCGGTGCGCCAGCGCGATCCCTTTCCAATCCGGTGGGAACGTCGGCGTATCCACCAACTGCACGCCCGGCGCCACCTCCAAACTCGCTGCCCCGCCCACCACCAGCAACCGCCGCACACCCGCCTTCTGCAAGCCTGCAATCAGAGCCTTTGTCGCCAGCACCAGATTGCCCAAACTCGTAAATCCGGGCGCATACGCGCTAATCACCGCGTCTGAACCTTTTACCAGCTCCGCCACATTGTCCGCATCAAGGCAGTCCCCTTGCTTTGCCGTCACCCCATCCACCGGCGGTAACTTGGTCGTATCCCGCACCACTGCCGTCACACTATGTCCGCGCGTCACTAACTCGCTCAAAATCCGCGACCCGATCATCCCCGACGCGCCAAATAAAACAACCTTCATCTTCTTTTCTCCTCCAACCACAGATGCGAATCCGCCCGCCCAAGTCTCATTAAAATTCCGCCACGCTGAATCCTTCTTTCGTTCGGACGTATCGTAGAGGTATGCGGATCACGGTCTCACACAGCAAATCCAAAGAGCACATCATACAGGTGGTCGACCGTTCGTTCGATGATCTCTTTAAGGGCTCGCCCATGATCCCCGTCAAGGTCGCCAACGAGAAACGGGAATGGCAGGGCAACGTTCTCACTTTCTCGTTCAACGCAACCATGGGCTTACTCAGCGCGCCCATCAAAGGCACCATTGTCGTCACCGACCGCGATCTGACCATCGACGCCGATCTCGGCCTGCTTGAAAAACTTCTCGGCGGCGGTATGACCAAGGCGGTCGAAGGCCGGGTTAAGGGTCTGCTCACTTAGACCGAAAACGTTGCGCACTACACGTGCTGTAAATCGCACAAACGGCCGATACCCTCTTAGTGAAGTCGGCTCGCCTAAGTTCCGTAATGATGGCAGCGCTGATCGGTTGCCTCGTTGCTCATGCCGTAAGCGCAGCTACCACCAGTCTTACCGTTTCAGCTCTGCCGCTCAGCAGCTTAGAACAGGTGCTGAACCTCACCAATGACGAAGCGGCTAACCACCACCCTTTCCATTTCCGAACCCAGGTAACCCTCTCCGTACCAAAGGCACTTTGGCTTTTTGTCCAAAGCGGTCCAAACGGCATTTACGTCGTACGTCCGAAAGAGGATGTCGGGGTCGAGGCTGGTGATTGGATCGATGTGGAGGGTGTAACAGCGCGCGGCGGCTTCGCACCTATGCTACAGCTCAGCAAAGCCAAGGTTGTTGGGCACGGACCGTTGCCGACGCCGTTCAGGGTCGGAGACCCGACCCAAGTAGCGCCGGAAGCTGTTAACGTCTGGGCGACCGCGCAAGGGCGCATCCTGAATTCCGATTCGACTTCGCACCTGAACTACACGGCTTTGAACTTCGATCTTGGTTTGGCCAACAAAACCACCATCAAAATTCTTCTCGGCTCGCCGGATGGTTGTGATGTAACTGACTTAGTAGATGCCGATGTGTCGATTCACGGCATTCTAGGAACGCTGTCTACTGGCGCGCGAAATCGCAAAGCGGACGGGCTGTTTGTGGCAGGTTGTCAAGATATTCAGATCACCAAGCGAGTTCACGAAAGTTGGGCCCTCCCGCTTGTCGATATTGGCCGTCTGCTCACCTACCGCTCCGGCACCGGGATTGGCGATATAGTTCGCGTGAGCGGCGTCGTTACACTTGTCCTGCGTTCCGGTGAGTTTTTTCTTCAGAAAGGCGCGAGCGGCATTTTAGTGGAGCCTGCTGGGGCTGTAGATACGCCGAAAAGCGGCCAGAACTTCGAGGCTTTGGGACGCATTGTGCACGACGAACACGGATCTCGGCGTCTGGTTTCCGCGCGCCTGCGCCCTGCCCATGCTCCCGAACACTTCTCCATCCTTAGCCTGACGGAGCAGGACTTCGAACACCCAGGTTTCGACGGCGCTATGGTCCGTGCCCAAGGCAAAATCTTCACTCGCGAGTTAGTGCCGGGGCGCGCCTTTTTTGGCTTGGGGCAGGATGGCTGGACAGTGACGGCTGATCTGCCGCTTCCGCCCGGCACATCCTTAGACAGTTTGCCGGAAATGGGTGATCGCGTGGAGCTATCCGGTGTGGCTCGAATCCATTACGATTCCGATCAACGAACATATGATGTGCGTATCCAAGCACCATCACCGCCAAACATGCGAATCGTCGCCAAGCGGCCTGTGACAGAGCGAGTCCCCTGGGGCCGCGTTTCACTCGCCGCCATCCTGCTTGCTGGCATAGCCTTCTTTTGGGTATCCACTTTGCGGCATCGCGTGCAAGCCCGCACCCGTCAACTAGAAGAGGCGAACCGGCGCGCCGAACAAGCCCGCGAACAGGCTGAACGGGCTAGCCGGGCGAAGAGCGAATTCCTCGCCAACATGAG
>PMQB01000511.1 GCA_003169195.1 Bryobacterales bacterium | reverse complement strand
GCCGCTTGGTTTGTGGCTATCACTGCTGCGATCAATTCCCAGAACACAGAGGTCCGCAGGGTTCCGTCGGATTGCGTTGGCCGCGGCCGCTTGCTTCTTAGCTTCCGTCGCTTGGGTGCTTCACACGAGACTGCACGACGCGCGGGGAGGCTCTCACTGGGGCGTAGACTTCTTAGTCGTCGGGCGCCTCGTGGAGTTGCTGGGCCCGTATCGTTATTTGGTGTCATCGTGGGCAGGTCACTCGAATATGTATCCCTCGCGGCCTTAGCCGTGTTCGCAAGTGCGTATTTCTTGTCAAACAGGTCGTCTCGCAGCCGCCCTGTATACGAGGCATAGTAATGGTTAGCGCGATAACGCAACCGCCGGAACGCGGCACCGCGTTTGTGGCGGATAACGGATCGAACGCGAAGTTCGCCGCTTCCAACGCCATCGTCGATCCGACGAGTTGCGTTGTTTCCACCAGCAGTCCCTCCGGCACCATAACGCTTTCGGGGGGAAATCGGGGGGGGCGGCGACAGTCACCAAAATGCATAAACTCAAGAAAGTGCGGCAACGCCGGACCGGCTCGGCCAGCCTACACGGCCACTTACGCCTATGACGGTTTGGGCCGTCCCGCCTCAGTGACACAGCGGACGGCGCGGTAGCGAGCAAGGCGGCTGCATTTCCGCAGGCGGTAACTGGGTAGACGGATTCGACTCTGACGGTGCAGCATCGGGGAACGCTAGCGCCACGGTAACTGCGCCGAACCCATCCGATTTGGAATACTGGTTCACTATTTCGACCAATCAAATTCCCGCTTACAACCCAAATGCCGTCGATGTTCCGCTGAACGATAATGCGAACGCGATCATAAAGAGCGTCAGTAAGACCCTAGCAGGCGTTCCGGATGCCTGCTCTCTAGGTGTGTTTGTTTACGCTGGCGCTGAAGCGGAGAAAGAGGAATCAAGCGCCAACGGGTTTGTCGGGTACCTTGGAAGCTACGATACACAAGCCGGGGGATCGAACAATCTACTCTTAGACGGTGGCAACGATTCGGCGGGCGGGGGCGGTGCCCTTGGTAGGAATTCCGTCGAGGGCTTGGTGTTTCTGCCCGCATTCGCAGGCGGTAAAGCAGGATTTGTGGCAGGCTTCTCGAACGAAGGCTTATCCTTTGGGCTGTACGGTGGAGGTCCACTGAGAAAAGGCACCGTCGCACCAGCTGTGGGCGTGGGGGTCTATGCAACGATTTCTACGATGGGCGGCTGCCAAAGGAGGCAACAAGGACATTACCTTCATGAAATATATACATCCAGTCGCTTGCTTCGCGGGGGCCTTCTTTTGTTTCTACTTCGGATTGACCGGAAAGCGCTTTTATAGCGGAGGTCCAATACCCGGTTCCCTTCATCGACAGCCAATACCGAGGTGGTTTGGGCGCCTCTGGTTCTGTGCGGTGGGCGCGATCGCTGCTTATTGGGGCTTCGGCGACCTCTTCCATAATGCTCGATGAATCGGCCCACGCCTTCGACTCGGTGGGTCGCACAGCTTCCACCTCCGACCGTGGCGCTCCGGCAACGCCGGACCGGAGTGGCCGGCTTACACGACAACCTATGGCTATGACGGTTTGGGCCGTCCCACCTCCAGTTTCGGTGACAGCCACCGAAATGCATAAACTCCCGATAGTGCGCATTTCGGGTATAGTTTCCAGGCAGCAGGTATTCGGCCCCACGTCGCCTATGACCCAAATGCTGCAGCAGCACGTCCTTATTCAAAATTTGATGCGGTCGATCTGCGGAAACATGCAGAATGGCCAGGCTCCCCCGGGCGACGACAAGTCCAATGATTACTCCCTGGGCGGCGCTCAAGGTGTACCTAAATACGTTGGTGATTACTCCACGCTTCTGACCGGCGGCGCGACTGGCAATCTCGCGGTCACTTACCTCGGCTCCTATGCGCTTACTTACAACGTAACTTCTTTCGACATGAATGCTGGAACGGCAACCGTGGCGCTTCACGTTTCAAACACCTCGACGATAGAGTCTGCGACTCATCCCCCCGGTTGTGGGTTACACGCCTTGGCGGAGCCAAAACGTAGGCCAGCCGCTCAACAATTTCATCCAAAATAACGGAGTCCTCAACGGGGCCTTCTCAAAGACAACTCGGGGCACTGGACCACCGAATTTAGCTATTTCATTGCGTTGAGCGCTTCCCAAAAGTTCGTTGCTGGACTCACCTCGGCGAGCGTGACAAACGAAGCTGTGCTGAACGAAACGGCCACCGGCGCATGTAGCGGCAGGCGTCCGCCTTGGTTTTTACCGAAGCCAGCACCAGCTTACGAGATTTGGATACCTAAAGCAGGCGGGGACTATCGTTTCTTTCTTGATAGGACTGACGGAACGCTGTACTTGTGCGGCGACCGCCTTTAATCTTTTGGAGATTCCGTGACGGAGTTTCCGTGTTTCCGTGAAGGGTAACGGCAGGCCAATGTTTACATCACTAACAACAAGAATCAGGATGGCCGCTGGGGGTATGACGCGAGGGGAAAATCAAGACAGTACACTCGACCACCGTTTCGACGAAAACAAGCGGACCGTAAAACGTTGGCTTCGCCCCGCGTGATCACACTCATATCAGCCAAGGAGCAATCCGCCAAAAGTCGGTCCTTCGAAAAGTCGTATTTTTAAGCCCTGCCGAATCAACAACATAAATTATTTGACCCTCCCAAATAAATCCCGTGGCGGCTACCCGGCCGCAGGCCCTTTTCATTCCTCGTTGCGGCGGCCTGAAGGGCCGTCGTGGGGGAATCACAACACTCGCCAAATTTTTTCAGAATTTTTATCCCCAATCCTTTCAACCGTTTACCGCCGATTTATTCCTTCCAAAACCCGCGGCCCCGTTCTGCCACGCCCCGCCGACCTGTAAATTCTGAAGCAGAGAAGCCACCAAACCTTCTCCACTTTCTCGGTAAGGAACGTAATCGTATGAATCGTAAAGAACGCCGTGCCGCTGCGCACCAACAACGGAAGCAAGACCGTAAAGCCGGTTTCCCCACAACTCCGTCGGCTGTTGTGCCCGACCTCAACATTCCCGAACCCGGCTTGCCTCTTCCGTCGCTCGACTCCATCACGCCACCCGCGAAACCTCCCATCTCCGAAGCGCGCAGAGAAGCCAATCGTCAAAATGCGCAACACTCCACCGGTCCGACCAGTTCGGCAGGGTTCGCCGCCTCCTCGCAAAATCGAACCGTCCACGGTTTAGCTCGCCATAACGGCTCCTTCCGTCTTCTCCCCATGGAAAAGCACGACAAGTTCGAAGCCTTAAAAACGGAACTGGCTGACGAACAGCAACCCACCACTCCCACCGAAGCCATCCTCGTCAACAGCATGGCCGAATCACTCTGGCTCAAGCAGCGTGCCGACCAACTCCTGGAGACCTGCATCGACTACCTCACCGGCCAAATCAAAGACCCCAAGATGTTCTCCCTTTATCTGCGCTACCAAACCACCCACACCCGCGCTTTTCACAAATGTTTGAACGACCTTATCAAGCTCAGATCCGAAAAGCGCAAGGCCGAGCTTGGCTTCGAAGCGCAAAACCGCAAAGAGGAGGAACTTCGCATCAAAAACGAGCAGCACGAAATGAAAAAACAATCCCAATACTGGGAGGTTTTACACAAAGACGCCAAAGCCTGCCACCAATTAACCCTGAACTTGATGCAACAATCCGCGGCCCGCAAAGAAAACCCCAACTTCCAAGCGGAATTCGAGGCGGAACTCGCCAAGCACGGCGCAAAACCCGCCACTTGGGCCTGCGCCGAAGCCGCCGCCTAAAAAAAATGCAGCCAAGGACACACCCAAAGTGTGCCTATAAACCACGTTTCGTTTTATCCTGTCCTTACGAGAGCTTCGTAGCGCTGAACACTGGAACACCGAAAGGAGCCTCTAATGTTGCTAATCCTTTGCAAAGAGGCACGCCCTCTATGGAAAGAGGTCGCTCTGACATGGGCGCTTCTCCTTTACTTAACCTATCGCGACTGCTGGCGCGACGGATACATTCCCGATGCAATGGAAGGCTGGTTGCATCTCTTGCTCCCGCTGGCTTGGAGTTATCTGACAGCGCGATCTCTCCAGCAACCCTCCGCCGGTCACCCAAGAACCGCCCAGTTGGGCGCAAAATTCTTGTTGATCGTCATCTGCATTCACGTGCCCTATTTCCTATCGAATGCCACGGTGCTGCAGGCGCGCGGCTTCGCCCTGCTGCCGTACATCCCCGACCTGCTGCAAAAGCAAATGTTGCTGTTCTTCTGTTTGACACTGCCATCCATGGCTCTCGCTTCGATCGTTCGAAACGCAACGCAGTTCATCGTTTCAGCCTTTGCCCTCGCTGGTGCGGCCATCCTTGTGTATGGCAGCGGCAGCTGGCCTGTCTCTGCGTTTGAACCTATTCCCTGGCTTGCTCCAGATCGCGTTCCCCAGAACATCGCTTTGCTGGTATTGGCTCTCACCTCGGCGTCCGTTTTGTGGATGCAATACCGCTCTCGCCGCACTCTCCTATCAGCCAACGTTGGACTGGCCGGCGTCCTCGCCGCCGCAGCACTGTACCTTTGGCTTCCCGCGCGCCTGTCCGCCCATCTCGAAGGCTCACAGCTGAAGCGCGCCATCACCGTGCGCGCCTTGGAACCGGACGCAAACTTGAAGCCATTCCCGCACTTCCCGAAAAACGTTGTCCTCATCTCTATTCCAGTTGAAGTGACAGGCCTTTCCGCACTAGACCATGCCACCTTGAAATCGTTGGGCTTTGAACTGGTCACCACAATGGGCTTGCATTTTTCCCAACCGACCCGCAGAACAGGAGCAAAGCCCAACTTCACTTCCCTTTACGGGTTCATCACATCGACCGGCGGCGACTCACCCAGTTACCACCTGATTCTCAATATGGAGCAGAGTCTTTACGATCGAGTGGCTACACTTCCCGTCAAGTTGAAAGGGCAGTTGGCGGCCGAAGTTCATCGCAACGCAATGCCCACGGCGCTCAAAATAGATGCGCGTACCGACGTCCCGAACTTCGGCAAGTGCGCCGTCTCGCGAGTAAGCGCCCGTACCTACCAAGATGAGATGCTGCGAGTCGCATGCGAATCGCCTAACAGCTTTCCACAGACACAAATGGTGTTGACCGATACCAGCACCGGCCGTTCTCGCGATGAGCCTCTCGGTGGCGCGGTGACAAGGGTTTCGTACCCAACGTCTACCTGGTTATCATCGATCAATCTCCGCGAGGCATTTTTTCACTTAACCACCCAGGCGGATTCGGAATGGAAGCTTCCGCTGGCGATCCTCAACCACTACCGGCTTGAAGTAGAGCCACAACCTTCGGTTGGAAAGGTAGTGGCGGACTACGAACTGGCCGGAATCGATTTGAGGCGGTACACGCCTGCCGGAAGATGATTCTTTGGGTATTATGAAGAACCGATACCCAATGCGATTCTTCACACTCTCTATTTTGTTCGCTACCAGCGCCCTCGCGGCGAACGCACCGTTCACGCTGAATCAGATCATGAGTGCGCCGTTCGCCAGTTCACCAGTGGCATCACCCACCGGCGGCAAGCTCGCTTGGCTGGAGAACGAACAAGGTAAGCGCAACATCTTTGTAGCCTCTGCACCCGATTGGACGGCGCACAAGATCACCAACTTCACGCAGGACGATGGCCAGGACATCGGCGAAATGGCTTGGGCGCACGACGCATCTTATCTCGTGTTTGTGCGCGGCGGCGATCTGGAAAATGGCGGCGAAAACCCAAACCCGGACTTCAATGCCACCACGCCTGAGCAGGAAATTTGGTTCGCGAACGCCGATGGTTCGGTACTGAAGAAGCTCACCACAGGACATGCGCCTGCCGTGTCACCTGCCGGCGGCCTCATCGCTTTCATCCGTGGCGGACAGATTTTCACGATGCAGCCCACGGGCGAGGATGTCAAAAACATCGTCAAGCAAAAAGGGCATCAGGAGGATTTACGCTGGTCGCACGATGGCAAGTCGCTGGCCTTTGTCAGCGCGCGCCAGGGCCATAGTTTTGTGGGCGTGTACACGCTGGCCGACAAGTCGCTCCGCTACTTCGATGCCAGCACTGATTACGATGTGGAACCGGCGTGGTCGGGCGATGATGCACGTCTGGCCTATGTGCGTATGCCTTCCAGTACGCCAAAGATCGGTCCCGGGCCGCAGCGTGAAGGCGAGCCGTGGTCGATTCGCGTAGTGGATGTGAAGGCTGGCACAGCAGAGCAAGTGTTCCGCGCGCCCACCGGCACCGGCAGTGTTTTCCACGCAGTGGATACAAGCAATCAAATCACCTGGGCTGCTGGCGACCAGTTGGTGTTTCCCTGGGAGCGCACCGGTTGGTGCCATCTCTACCGTATGGCGGCGAGCGGTAGCACTCCTGTAGAACTGACGCCGGGCGAGGGTGAGGTGGAACACGTCTCCTCTTCGACTGACGGCAAGACCGTCTATTATTCCTCCAATATCGGCGAAATTGACGCGCGGCATTTGTGGAGCGTGAATCTCGAAGGCAACGCAGCACCGAAGCAACTGACTAGCGGCGAGCGAATCGATTGGTCACCCTCACCTCTTTCCGATAATGCGGCAGTATTCTTCCTCTCGTCGAGCTATCACGAAAAAGCGCATCCGATGGTGAGACTGAGTTCCGGCAAAGTGCAAAGCATAGCGGACGATCTCATCCCTGCCGAATTTCCATCCGCCGGCTTGGTGAAGCCGCAAGCAGTCATGATTACAGCAGCGGACGGCATGGTGGTGCACGGGCAACTCTTCTTACCGCCCAACGCCAACCCGGGCGAACGGCACCCGGCGCTGGCGTTTTTCCACGGTGGTTCACGTCGCCAGATGCTCCTCGGCTTCCACTACATGTATTACTATTCGAACGCCTTCGCGATGAACGAGTTTCTAGCGAGCCAAGGATACGTGGTGCTTTCGGTGAACTACCGCAGCGGCATCGGCTACGGCATGAAGTTTCGCGAAGCCTTGAACTATGGCGCGCAAGGTGGCAGCGAATACAACGACGTCATTGGCGCCGGTCTGTTCCTGAAGAACCGTGCGGACGTCGATCCAACACGGATTGGCCTTTGGGGCGGATCGTATGGTGGGTACCTGACTGCCATGGGACTTTCGCGCGCTTCCGATTTATTCGCGGCTGGTGTAGATTTCCACGGCGTCCACGATTGGAGCAGTCTACAGGACACAACAGGACCACCGGCAGGCGGAGATCCGAAAGCCAAACATGAGTTCGAAGCCGCGTTGCGTTTGGCCTTTGATTCTTCCCCGATGTCGACCGTGAACGACTGGAAGAGTCCAGTACTACTCATTCACGGCGACGACGACCGCAATGTTTCGTTCGCGCAAACCGAAGTCCTGGCCGAAGCGCTACGCGCGCGCCACATCATTTTCGAAGAGTTGATCTTCCCGAATGAAATTCACGATTTCTTACGTCATCAAGACTGGTTGACCGCTTACAAAGCGACGGCGGATTTCTTTGCACGCAAGCTGAAGGAAACGCTAGTAGTGAAATAGTTCGGCCATGGCGGTGTAGTGTTTGCCCCATAACTGAAGGCGCTGCAGCAGTCGCGGATCGACACCGGCCGCAGCAAACTGCGGAAGGGCTTCCCAAACTCGCCCGCCGGAAACTTCGCGCAGATCCGTAGGCCGCGCATAGCTGCTCGCGTGAAGACCGAGTTGGAAGTACGCCACGGGCGGATACTGCTGAGTTTTGTCGAGCCAAGTTGTTAAGAATGACTCAGTCAGTTTAAGTCTTACATCGGGCGCAAGCGCCGCGAACATCGGGGCCCATGCTGGGCCAATCATGATGCGCGGGTCGAGATTTAGTTCGGGCCGCCATCCTTCCGCGATATTTTCAGGACCGAGACCCGGATCTGTCGACTGCAACGCCTTGATCACGGTCACCAATAAACGAGCGGGCTCGGGCTGGCGGCTCAGCCGTTCCAAATCGATAAAGTGGCCGGTCAGATAGATCCAATCCAATGGAGTTCGACCGTGGTGGCGATGATTGCCGCTATTCAAGATCACCTGCACTTGATACCAAGCGCTGCTGAAAAATTCGTTGGATAACGCCGAGCCACCCATGCCATTCGGACCATCGGAAATATTCGCCGCTGAAGGTGCCGTCGCTGCCGCCATGGTATTCGGCCATACGCGGGTCTCCTCCAACTTCATTTCCTGCATGAGTTCCCATGTCTTTGCCAACTGCCACAATTGAGCCGAGTAGACCTGATCCGTCAATAGCGGCGAACGGTGACTGAGAAATTTGGCACGCGCTTTGGACCAATTCTCAAAGAAGGCCGGCGTCGCGGGCTGGTCATCATAGACCGTTTGATAGAGCTGCGCAAACGCGCTGCCAACGAACGCATCGCCCCAAGCATCGAGAGGGTGGACGTGCGGCAGCCAGTGGTTCCAGTCGGGCAATTGCATAGCAATCGGGATTTCGCGCGGATTTAAATCACCGTCCGGACGAAAGACCTCCCTGCCTTTGCTGTTGAAAAAGAACGGCAGTGTATCCACATCGTTATTTAGAACCCATTCCAGTCCAGCCCCTGCCGCCCAATTGGCAACCGGCTGCGCATCCAACCCTGGACCCGGTTGGTACGGAGGGTTCCAGGGGCGGCCCGGATTTGGAAAATTGAGCGTTCGGATATAGCTGGCAATTTGTTGGCCCTGCAAATTGGAGAGCCCATGGAACCGTGAGCGCGCAACGATGGAGTCGTTCGAGAAGTTGAAGTATTTGAGATCGCGTCCGTCGTGAGTATGACAGTCGGAACAGTGGGCGCGGATGGGTGGAGCGTTGGGAAGACCGTTGGCCGCGAGCTGGGCCTGTTGCCAAAGGTTTCGACCAGCGGCGATACTCTGCCCATCGCGGAGCGGCGGCAGCCAGGTGTTGGGATCTTCGTTGATGAAAGAGTTGGCAGGCAGGAGGCAGCGTCCGTTGCTGGTCAGGAAGTTGAAGGCCAGAACGCGGAAGCCACTGACCACGCCGTTGGTGCGATTGAACCGGAAATCAATGGTGTTAGATCCATCAACAATCGTGCCTTCGGTCAGAGGTAACGTCAATTGCAGAGTGGCAAAGCCGCCGCCTATGCCGCCGTAACTCTTGCCGGGTTCCGCCACTGTCACGGTTTGATTATTGAGTGAGAACCAGCGGCTCTGGTTGACCCGAACGCTGACCATATCTGCATATTCGAGGCCGTGGATTTGCATCCACAGTGAGCGAGCTTCGTGCGCGAAGGCAGGCGTCAATTCGACCTTAGTACTCTGCGTAGTGCCGTCTGCGCCGGTAACTTCGATGGGAAGCGTCACCGCCGACGCGCTGAGACAAAACAGCAGGACGGAAACCAGGGAACAAAGAGGCTGGACCACGACACCACCACTTAGCCTTATCGGCTAAATTAACGCTGTCCTTAACGAATACGGTCAGCTGTGGTTCAAAAGCGTGGAACGAGACTGCACCCGATCCAATTCTGCTGGACCTCCCTGCGGACGAAACTTTGCAGAGAAAGTTGCTCCTGGCGAGCCGACTACCGTCAACTCACCATCCAATTGAGACACGAGGACTTGCACAATTTCGAGCCCAAGGGTCTTGGGTAGGAAGGGATCAACGTTGGACGGCAGACCGACACCGTTGTCGGAAACGGTGAGCGTGACCATGCCGTCCGCTATGGCTAGCCGCACAGTAATTTCGCCGCCTTGTTCGTGAGGATAGGCATACTTCAGCGCGTTGGTGAGCAGTTCGTTCAGAATGAGAGCGCAGGGAATGGCCTGATTGATTGTCAGATTCACCGGTTCCAAATCAAGCCGGCACGTGACAAGTGCACTGCCCGCCATAGACGCAAATAAACTCTCCGACAGCCGCTGTGCATGTTCGGCAAACTCGATGGTCTGCAGGTCCTCGGTGCCATAGAGCTGTTCATGAATCATGGCCATGCTGGAAATGCGGCGCTCGCTATCGCGCAGCGGAGCGACGGCGGCGCCGATACCCTCGTTTTCGGCTTGCATGCTAAGCAAGGACGAGACGATTTGCAGATTGTTTTTGACTCGATGATGAATCTCACGCAGCAAAGCATCTTTTTCCAGCAGCGATTTTTTGAGTTGCTCCTCGCGCTGACGCAGATCGCTGGTGCGGCTTTGGACTTCGCGGTCTAAACGTTCTTCGGCTGTTTTCTGATCGTGAATATCGGTGGTGGCGCCAATCCAGCGAAGCACGGTACCGCTGGCATCGCGAACGGGAACGGCGCGGCTCAAAAACCAGCGGTACTGTTTGTGCCGGCTATCGAAGAGACGGAACTCGTCTTGATAAGGATGACCGGACGATATCGAATCCCGCCAGACTTGTAAGAGTCGATCACGATCTTCCGGGTGCAAGACTTCAGCCCAACGTAGCTTTGCTTCTTCCTCGTCTGAAAAACCGCTCACTTCAAAGTAGCGCTTATTACGGTAGTCGATTTCCCCGGCAGCATTCGCCCTAAACACGATTTGTGGAAGCACGTTTGCCAGTTCGCGAAAGTCACGCTCGTTTTGCTTCAATTCTTCTTCGGCGACTTTGCGGTTGGTGACATCGAAGTTAACGCCGGCCATGGCGTAAACTTTGCCGCTGCTGTCGCGAAGCATGCCGGCCCGGCTTGTGATCCAGCGGATCTCTCCGTCGGGGCGAGCGATGCGAAATTCATGAAAGATCTCATTGCCACTATCAAGATTTTTGGCAATCGTCTCTTGCACCCCCAGAAGATCACTGGGAAGAACCAGCTGCCTGAAGCCAGCCAAGCTGCTCAAAGCGGAGGCATCCACGCCATAGAGTTGCTTGACGCCGCCCCACCATTCCAGCTTGCCTTCATCAATATGCCAACGCCAAACAACGGTGTTGGAATACTCAAGCGCGGTGCGGAGCAGCGCCTCCGCACGAAGAGCACGCGCCTCACTTTCACGCCGTTCGATTTCTGCCAGCTTGCGCTCTGTGATATCGATATTCAAGCCGCGCACTTCGATGGGTACTCCGTGTTCGTCGCGGATAGCAATACCCCGGCATTCCACCCAGCGGGTGACGCCATCATCACCATTGACGCGGAACTCTACCGCAAGATCGGAGCCGGCGGCCAGTTGCCTCTCAAGTTCCACTTTGGTAGGCTCCCTATCTTCCGGATGCTGTCTTGAGCGGAACCAATCGCCCGCAACTGGCCCGGTAATCGGCGCTGCTCCGTAGAGCTTGAACAAGCGAGGATGTGCTTTCAAATCATCGCGCTCCACGTTCCATACAAAATCACCCAACAGGCCCTTGCTGAAGATGAGTTCTTTTTGTTCCTCGTGCTTGCGTAAGACTCCTTCGATTGACTTGCTGGCAGTGAGGTCGGTAATGCTAGCCACCGCGAAGCGGTTACCTTCCAGGCGAATGAAGCTCCAACTTATTTTCAATGCGACTTCGTGGCCCTGTTTGGAGAGCCCGCGCAGTTCCCGGGCCCGTTCAATCTGCAAATGATGGTAGTCCAGCAGATTCAGTCTTTCATCGGCAAGAGCGTTGATTGACTCGTTTGGGAAAAGGCTTGCCAATGGCTGATGCTCGAGTTCGCTTTGCTCATAGCCGAATATTTTTTCGGCCGAGGTATTGGCAAAAGCAATGTCGCCGCGTTCATCCACCAGAAAGATTCCAATCGACAGCATTTCACTGAAGATTTCGATATTGCCAATGCGCTTAAGATAGCTGATGTCGCGGCAAACAATATCGATAAGATCGGGCTTACCGCCATAACTGTCCACCCAGCGAGCAGTCATGTTCACAGGAACAGCCTTGCCTTGCGGGCGCAAGAGACGAAGCCGGACATTCTTCGTTTCTTTGTGCGCACGAACCACCTCAAAGGCATGAAGGGCCGAATCGCGATATTCTGAATCGACCAGTTCCAGAAAAAGTTGGCCAACTGGACTCACCCCCAATAAATCAGCGGACGCCTGATCGCATTCTTCGATGCACAGGGTATCGGCATAGAGTGACAGAAAGACGTCGGGCGGCTGAAGAGCTCGCGAGTTGGCAGCGAACTTGCCGGTACTCGCCGGCAAGCCCGGAAGGCTCCGGCGCCGCAAATCTTTGAGAAACGTCTTCGCCGCCTGGAGTTGGGCAGGGGTCAGAGCTTGCAATTCTTCGATCAGGTCTTCTGGTAGAGACTCGTTTCGAGAGAGGTTCTGACTCATCAAATAGAAGCCTTAAACTTGCTATCGTTAATGCTGAGGAGGCGGGCCAAACGCTCTACAAGCGTAGCCTCAGGCAACCTGGAAAATGACTGCCAGCCTTGCTCATCGCCGTGCGACTCAGCCACTAAACGAACAAATTTTGCAGCGCCGTTTCGATTTGAAAAGAAGGCCCGCACTTTGCGCCGATTCGCTGGGGTAACACCCGCCATGTCTGCGATGACATAGTCAATTTTGTTGTCATAAAGTTGGCCCAGCAACAGCGCCTCGGCCGCGCTCGAACAGCGGATCACACCGTAGAGCGCTTCTTCGAGCCATTCTTCAATCTCGCCAAACACGCCAAGATCGGCGCCAATCAGCAACACGGTGCCGCGCCGGTTCATGGCATTGACAAAGTCTTTGCTGGCGAATTGCAATGGCAGCAGAATTTCGATGCGCCCTTGCTTATCAGAAAGAGAGGTAAAGGTAATGGAGCCTTCCATGGCGGCGACCAATGCCTGAGCAATGGAAAGACTGAAATCGGGATTTTCCATTTCGAGCGGGAAGGAAAGAGAGCGAAAAGAGTCACCCCCCATATGTTCCAGATCAAAGACGATGGCGACGCGGTTGTTCGGCGCTTGATTGGTAGACACACGAATACGCCCAGAGCCTGACATCCGTTCGCGCGCGTTCAAGAAAACATTAACCAGCAGAATGGAAAGACGGTCAGGGTGACACAAGACCAACGTGGATTCGTCGGTGAGATGAATATCGGCCTGGAGGCTGCCGCTACGCAGTTTATTGAGAAGCGGCTCTATGGAGGCGACAATACCCGAGGCACTCACCAACGTAGCCCGCACCGAGGGCTGCGCGCTCAAGCTGATGAGTTGTTCCGTCATTAAGAGACCGATGGCGTTGACGCGGGCAATAGTATCAGTTTTGTCTAACAAAACAGCGCGTTCATCGCCCACCAACGAGTTGGCCAGCGTTGACAGCTCATTGCAAGTGACACCAAGCAGATTGTGCAAACTGCTGAAATCATGCGCAATGTTGCTGGCCAAGCGGCCGAGGGCCACCATGCGTTCTTCCTGCCGTTCAATACTTTCTTCCTGTTCGCGGCGCGAAACATCGCGCAAACTAAAAATGGCGCCGGCAGGTTGATCTCCGCGATAACTGATAACGACATCACCCTCAATGGGAATGCGCTGGCCCTGGGCGTCGAGGGTCAGCAGCGTGTCTTTCGGAAGAGAGACACGATTGCCCCATTCCGCTTTATCCAAAACGCGAGACGCGATGTTTTCGTGTCCACCTCCTGAAAGCGAAATCACTTCATCGACCGCGCGCCCCAGCACTTGCGCTTGGCTTGCTCCAATGAGTTGTTCGGCGGCGCCATTGAGAAACTGAACTTGGCCAGCCAAGTCCGTGACAACCACGGCGTCGGGAATGCTTTGCAAGACAGTGGTAAGCCAGGCGCGATGTTCTTCGAGCTGCAATTCAATTTGATGCTTGTGAAGCGCCATCTCAATGGTGCTGGTTAGGCTGAGTGCGGAAATGGGCTTGACAATGTAACCGAACGGCTCGGTTTGACGAGCTCTTTCCAAGGTTGCTCTATCGGCATGCGCTGTGACAAACACCACGGGCAGACGAAACGCATTTCGAATATGGAGAGCGGTTTCGATGCCGTCCTTCGAACCCTTGATATGGATATCCATTAGCACCAAGTCAGGGGCTGACGTCTCAATAGCGCGTATAGCTTGTTCCGAAGAAGAAGCAACGGCGGCTACACCGTAACCTGAATTGGCGAGTAGCCGTTTTATATCGAGGCTGATGATTGCCTCATCTTCAACAATTAAAACGCTAGGCGGCTGGCCTGATGACTTCATAAGAACCTCCGTTGGAAGCTCAAGTGAGCCGGGTCGCGACCCTCGCCAAGCGGCTGTCGCCGTAATCGCGTGTTACGCAATAGAGGCGTTGTTCCCACTCACGACCAAGCGGGGGCAACAAACTTCCTTACAGAACTAGTGAAGCACAGCCAGCCAGCAAAGAACAGAGCTTTTTGCCTAAGATTCTACGATTCGGATGAATGCTGCGCCAACATTAGCCGAAGCTAGTGTTTCTACGTAGGCGGCACAGGATGGGGAGCCTTCTGTAGGCGACCAAGGCGCAAACTCCTTATCGGAAGAGGGTTCCCAGGGACCAGGCTTCACTTCAAAGCAAATTACTCGTTCGGTGAGGGCAACCACGGTATGCCACACACCCGCTGCCACATCAACGCCAAAGGAACCGTTCGCAGGTTCCTGAGAGAGATTGCATCGCGCCATAACCTCACCCGCATCGGTAAGCGTGAGCAGTGCCGCTTGGCCTTCCAAGACCAGGAAAGTCTCTGCCTTCGGCGGGTGAAGGTGGCGATGGGGCCGGATGTAGGTTCCCCGTAAAAGTACGTTCAAGAAACGATGCGGATTATCATTCGGGCCCGAATGAAAATTGTGATTGAGACGCTTTCTAGGAGAAGCCGCAGCGCCCGCCGCTACTTTTTCGAACAACTCTTTGTTAATGAGCTGCAGCATCGGCGATTTTGCGCGCTATTCAGGTTTCGGGAAAACACGAAGCCGAATCGGGACAACACCCGGGCACTCCACCACCTCTAACGGCTTGGTGGCTTCTTCTTCCGACTTGCCATCTTCGGCAGCCGCTTCGGCCCAAGCGAGCCATTGCTCATCGGCCCAAGTCACCACCTGACAGCAGGTGTACGTGCCAGCTTGATACTCTTCCTGAAAACTCAGGACGGCCGCGTCTGCTGCCGCTTGTGAAGCTGTACAACCGCAATGTCGACAAATGGTCATTTTTCTTCTCTAAACCCCAAACTTCCTCGCCCGTGTCGGCGATCGTTCTAACAGCTTGGATGCTGCAATCTGATAACCAAGTGCAAATTCGTGAGCATTAATCTTCACGGATTCACGCCTCTTCTCGTCGAAAACCCTCAGGTTTTGTTTACTTTACGGCTAGCGAGTTTTCTTGGAGGTTGGCCCTGCGGAGGTAATTGTAAGCCCCCAGATATCCCCTTCCGACGTTCCAAAACGACCGAAAGGTACATTCCGGTGGTGGTTTTGGATACCCCTTCTGCAGAAAATGTGTGAATTGGTGGCGAAAACTAGGCGCTACCGACTAGATTTTGATTTCCGGGAGGGGCAACTGCAGTTGGGTGAAATCGTTGCCGGTTTCGGCGCACAACGCCTCGACAACGAGTTGATGATCGTCACGCTGAGGGAGGCCCGAGACCGTGACGGCACCAATCACACCCGTGCCCACCAAGCTGATTGGGAAAGAACCCCCGTGCGCGGCAAATTCGTTGAGAGTCAAGCCGAAGCGATCGGCCAAGGTTGTGCCTTTAAGTTGCAGTTCCAGGCCCATGTAATAGGAACTGCGATGAAAGCGCGCGACGGTATTGGCCTTACGCTGCGCCCAGACGGGGTTGTCGGGCGACGTGCCCGGCAGCGCGCAGTAGAAGAGAGGATGGCCAAAGCGACGAACATCGATGACCAAAGTGAGCTGGCGCGTGACACACATCTGACGAAGGCGTGTGCCGAGTTGCCAGGCTGTGTCTTCATTGAAACGGGAGAACTGCAGAGTGGCTTCTTGGCGGGCGATGATGGCGAGATCGTCAGTAAGGGACATGGTTCTAGATATTTTGCCACTTCAGTTGATGCCAAGCCGCGATTGAATCTGATCTACGTCTGCAAGGGAAAGGTACGGGACTGCCACTTGTTTCTGATCGCTCTCTGCCAGATCGATTTCTACGCCGCGAGACTGCATCTCCCGCACGAAGGTGGCAATCTCCCACAGGTGTATGTCAATGGCGGTTGTGGCAAGGGCCGTATAACGCCCGGGAGGAATTCCCGTAGCAGTGAAGCGGCCGTCTTTGCTATGGGCATGCCGGATTGGCACGATTCCGTTCTCTGTCCAGAGATCTGAAATGAGAGCAACGTCGAAAGACTGCTGAGCGCCGCTGGCATCTGCTGGCGCTGAATCAATGATCGTTCCAGAAAGGGAAGCTGGATTGGGCCGAACGACCAGGGTCATTTGGCCTCCGGTGCCTCGTGACAGATCCATGAGTTGTGTATTCACGTCCTGATTATTGAAGAGAATCGCCTTTATGTAGGTGCCGGAGGGTGGAAAAAAACGGACAGCATAACTGGCCGGATCACAATTTGTGAAGGTAAAGGTACCGTCAGGTTGAATCTCTGCAATTTGTGAAACACCGACAGCCGCGGTTTCCACTGGCCGCATGGTAATCCGCCCCTCCGAAATCTTGGTCTCATTCGCATCTTCCAGATAGGCGCGGCCGGTTATGGTGATGGGTGGCGGAATCAGCAATGTGATTCCATAAATATCCTTGCCGCTGACTTCGAGATCCTGCTTGGCGAGAAGATGAATCATGGTACTGGGAGGTTTGTTTGAATTCTTCAGAGCTGGAGTGCTCAGGGCGCCAGTGAGTCGAAGCGTATACGAGCCAGGCAACACATCCGTTTGGAACCTGCCGTCGCGATCGAGCAGAATCTCACGGCCGGGCATCGCGATACCGGAACTGTCGCGCGCATCCACCTTCAATCGAGGCGGATCACCCGCTATAGAGTTAGCCGTCTCCATTTGAGCACGGCCTTGCAGCCGAAAGAATTGCAAAGGGCGCAAGTGTAAATCAATATCCGAATAACTCTGGCCGGCATCCACATGAGTTAGGCTGGCTTGATCCAGGCTTAAGCAATCCGGCGCAAAGAAGAGATAGGGATTCACTGCGTCGTTCTTGTCTTCGTGAGGGATGGGAGTGGAAACATAATAATTGCCCGGCGCGAGCGAATGAAGGACATAAACACCTTTTTCATTGCTCAATGCTTTGGAGACAAGCACCACTTCCGCAGTCGCAGCAGCAACGATCTGCCGCACGGCCAGAATTTCGACATCGGGCTTCGGCTGGCCTTTTTCGTCGAGGACTTTGCCAGTGATAGTACCTTCTGGAGTTAGTTTAAGAACGATATTGCTCATGAAGGAAAATCGGCGGGTGAAGTCGATTTCGATCTTGGAAAGCGTTGTGGGAACTAGGCCGGGCGCGCCGGTGGTAGCAAGAACATATTTGATTGGCAAAAAAAACTCAAAACGAAATGCGCCGTCGGCGGAAGTCTTTACACTTTGATCTTTGCAAACGTTGCGCCACCGAGGATTTTCCGTCGAACAGGTAAGTGTTACGTCGGCCAGCGGAACAGGTTCGCTGGTCTCGGTGTTAATGACCCTGCCATCTAAAGAGAGGGCAAAGGCAGGCGAGGAAAACAGAAAAGCGCACAACAGCGCGAGCGCGCACGGCAAACGCATTGCACCGGACCTCAGGAATCAGTTTATTATGACTGAGTGATTTAGTGGGGACGGCGGCTAAGCTTCTGAGTTATTCGTAACGGAGCGCAAGAGTGGGATCGACCCGGCTTGCTCGGACGGCAGGGATGAAACCAGCGAGGCAGGCCACGGCAGCTAGCCCTAGCGTTGCAATCGTGAGCGTGATTGGGTCATGCGGCGCCATGCCGAAGAGTTGGCTCTTGATAAGAGAGCTCAAACCGATGGCCAGCGGAACACCAACTACGACTCCGGCACCTACCAGAAGCAACACTTCTTTCATGACCATCCATACCACGTTGCCCTGCTCTGCGCCCAGAGCCATGCGGATGCCGATTTCGCGAGTGCGGCGCGCGACCGTGTAAGCCATGACTCCGTACAAACCGATTACTGCGAGTAGAGTGGCCAGCGCTCCAAACACAGCCGAGAGACTCGCCACCAAACGCTCCGTGCGGAGGGATAGGTCAATTTGCTCCTGCGTTGTGCGCATGGCGTACACAGGAACGTTGGAATCGAGATTCTGCACCTTGCGGCGCACAGCACCCATGATTTGCTGCGGTTCGAGCGTGGTCCGCAAATAGACAGTCATTCCCCCTACGTAAGAGCTGGCCAAATAGGGTACGTACGCTTGCACCGGAATCTCATCACGGAGACTGGTGTACTTGATATCTTTCACGACCCCGATAATTTCCATATCTGTCTTCGTACCTGGATCAGAACCGAAACCAAGATGCATCCCTAAGGGGCTGCGGCCAGGGAAGAATTTCTTAGCAAAGCTTTCATTGATGATGATGGTAGCGGGGGCGGTATAAGGGCTGCCGTCTTCGTTCTTCCCATGCGAAACCGTTAGGGTGTCTTTGATTGTAAAATCGCGGCCTTGCAGGATGGGGACACCTAATGTGGCAAAGTAGTTAGGGCTGATGGAATTCATGTAAGGTTCCGGGCTTTTATCGGCACGCGCGCTGTAGCCTTCGGCCGTCATAGAACTGTCCCACTCGTCACCCTCCAGAATGCGCATCGACGCCAAGCTCACTGACTGCACTCCCGGAGTGGCCGCTAAGTCGTCGGTGAGGCGCCGGTAGAAGCTCTTAGAAAGCTCCACGGAATAGCCATTTAAAGAGGGATCAAGATTAAAGCCTACAAGTCTTTCCGACGAAAAGCCGGGTCCGAGATCGCGCAAATTATTCAATGTTCGCAAGAACAGACCGGCACCGATGAGTAACAGTAAAGACAGAGTGACTTGCGCGGCCACAAGCGTCTTGCGCATGATGACGTTGCCGCCGCTTACTACCGATCCAGCTTGGTCTTTCAGAGTTGGTGCAACATCGGCGCGAGAGCTATGAATGGCCGGAGCCAACCCGAAAATCAACACGGTAAAGAACATCACTACGATGGTGAAGAGCAAAATGCGGACGTCGGGAATCGCGCTAATTGTGAGATCACCGGCAGCATCCGCTGGAAGATAAGCAGTCAGTAGCAGTTGATCCGCTGCAAAAGCCAGCGTCAAGCCTAGCGTTGCGCCCAGTATGGAAAGCAACAAACTCTCAACCAAGAGCTGACGGATAATGCGTGCGCGGCCTGCACCAATGGCCAAGCGGACGGCCATTTCGCGCTCCCGGCTTGCCGCGCGCGCCAGCATCAGGTTTGCCAGATTGGCACAGGCGAGAAGCAAGACGGTTCCCGTAAGCGCCATGAGTACCCAAAGCGGAGTACTGAGCTGGTCTCGCAAATAGGAGTGGCCCTGCGACCCCGGTATTAACTCTACGGAGGACTTCAAAAACTCACGGCGGGTGAATTCAGATGCGTTGCGGAACGCCGGCTCACTCACTTCCATCTGAAGCATGCTGTGAAAGAAAGGCTGCAAGGCGGCTTGAGCCTGTTTCTGACTCACGCCGGCTTTCAAGCGACCAAAGGTATTCACCCAACGCCACCTCCGATCCTTCATGGCATCCCATAGCGGAGTCATCTGCGCTTTCATCATGATGGGCACGAAGACTCGGGTGGTGTGGCCTAACTGGACTCCATCGAAGCCTGCTTGGGCGACACCTATAACCGTCATGTTGTGACCGTTGAGGCTGATAGTTTTATTGACAATGCTTCGATCGCCGGCAAAACGATTTTGCCAGAAGTTGTAGCTCAAAACCACAAGCGGGTGACCGTTCAGAACACGGTCATCATCGGGTCCAAGGATACGCCCTACAGCGTCGGACACACCTAACACTGGAAAGTAGCTGCCCGATACCAACTCTGCCGCCACGCGTTCTGTTCTATTGCCGTAGCCCATGCTGAGCATCGTTGAAAAGCGGCAGAACATACCCGAAAAGACATCGTTATGTTCGCTGAAATCTTTGTACATCGGGTAGGACATGGCGTTCATGCCCGAATTACTGCCATAATGCATCCCGTGTTCTTTTAAGATCACGAGTTGTTGCGGATTCTTTACCGGCAAGAGACGCAGCATGACTTGATCCAGCAAACTGAAGACAGCGGTGTTCGCTCCGATGCCAAACGCCAATGAGAAGATGGCGACCACGGTAAAGAGCGGCGTTCGCCGGAAGCCTCGCAAAGCGTAACGGATGTCGTTCAAAATCGTCATAACAAACTTCTTTTGGACGTACGTAAGTAAGTACGGTTAGGTTCAGACCAACTTTAATCTATGCCGTGAATGCGCAAATTAACGAGTTGATCGAGAGTGAGGTTCTGCATGAAGCGGGCACGTAGCTTCTCGATGTATTCAGGCGTGACTCCGTGGATGCGGCAAGCGATGAGTTTCTCTGCGTCGGGATGAGAGTAGCCCAAACGATTTAGTTGAGCCACGAATTCGGGCGAGACACCGTGAATGCGAAAAGCGATGAGTTTCTCTGGGTTCGTAGTGCCGATTCCGGCATCGTTCAAACCTTTCAAGAATTCAGCGGAGACACCGTGAATGCGGAAGGCGATGAGTTTCTCGGAGTCTGCGGTCTGGATGCCGGCTGCGTGAATATCTCGGACGAATTCGGGTGAGACGCCGTGAATGCGGAAGGCGATCAATTTGTCAGCCTCGTTTTCGTTAACGCCCGCAGCATGAATGTCGCGAATGAAGGCCGGGCTTACTCCATGGATGCGAAAGGCGATGAGCTTGTGAGTGTCTAGCCCGGAAACACCCGCGGCCTTAATGCCGCGCACGAAATCGAGACTCACATCATGGATTGTGTAGGCGAAGAGGTCGTCATTCGTCACACCCGGAAAACCGAGCTTATTCATTTCCTCGCTGTATTGTGCATTGCCACGAAACGTGAACAAGCCCGCGCCGGAACCATCTTTCAAGAAACCTTCGGCGTCGATGCTGCCTGCATCGCGAGCGATTGTGAAGTGCACGTCGTGCTTGCCGGCGGTGCCCCAGTCTATGCCTTTGAGGTCGGCGGTGTTCCAATCGGAACTGCTGCTAAAGGAATGATCGCCGTCGCTTTCGCTGTGGAGAAAGAGGCGGACCCTGGCGGGATCTTGCGACTGACTCAGCGTCCACTCGCCTTTGTCAACAGCCGCAAAGGCGCAGGTGGAAGCGAGCAGACACACGAATAGAGTTGTTACTTTTGGTTGGATCATGTTGGGTAAGCTCCTAGAAAACGTTGGCCATTTTGAGGCCGATCAACTGGCGCAGTGTCAGATCTTTGAAGCCGTGGCTGCGCACCTTTTCGATGAACTCCGGTGTGATGCCCTGAATTTTGGCACCCATGATGTCATGGATTTGCAAATCTCCCAGGCCAGCGGACTGCATGGCTTTGATGAATTCGGGCGTGACGCCTTGTACCTTCATCCCCATGATGTCGCGGAGACTCGGCTTGAGACCAGTGGCACGGATGTCGCGGATGTATTCGGGAGTTACTCCTTGGACTTTCAAACCGATGAGCTCATGCACGCTGGGTTCGATGCCGGCCGCTTTCATCTGGCGCACGTAATCGGCGGTGACGCCTTGGATTTTCAGGGCGATGAGATCGTCCACAGAAAGCTTTGTGAGGCCGACGGACTCCAGACTATCGATATAGGAGGGGCCTTTGGACTCGTCGGATTTTTGTTGAGTCTGATCCCGAGCGGCTTCATCTCGCGAGAGTTTGAGTGCGGCGAGGACATCAGCGCTTACCTGAAGTTTCGGCGAATCCGACTGTGCCTGGACAGCGAGGTCCCGAGCAATTTTT
>PMQB01000145.1 GCA_003169195.1 Bryobacterales bacterium | reverse complement strand
GCTCCAAATCGCGTCCGGCAATTGAGTAATAAGCTTGCAGGGTGTCAAACCTCGCGAGGTTCTTGAACTCCGAAATCCCCAGCGCTTTCGCAATCTTCCAAGCTTGCCAGTTGGAGCAACCGATATAGCGAACCTTCCCCTGCTGCACCAACGCATCCAGCGCTCGCAGCGTCTCTTCCACGGGCGTGATCACGTCGTTGCCGTGAATTTGATAAAGGTCGATGTAGTCCGTCTGCAAACGCTGCAAGCTCGCTTCCACCGCGTCCATAATATGCCCGCGTGAGGCACCTACGTCATTGCGCCCTTGACCCACGCGCCCAAACACCTTGGTAGCCAGAACGACATCTTTGCGTGCAATCTGCAAATTTTTGAGCGCTTGCCCGAGAATCCGCTCGCTCTCGCCTTCCGAATAGACGTCGGCCGTGTCAAAGAAATTGATCCCCCCGTCCATCGAAGCCTTTATGAGCCCCTCTGCGCCCGCTTGATCTACCGTGCCAATCGCCTTCCAGAATCCTTGCCCTCCACTAAAGGTCATCGTGCCAAAGCACAACTTTGAAACTAGCAGTCCTGTGTTACCTAGAGTCTTGTATTCCATAATCTTGCCCCCTCATTATCCCGCTCGATATCCAGGCATCAGAATAGCGGCCATCAACAGTGTGCCGTTACGTATAAGGTAGAATCACCCAAACGGAGGTTGTGGGTCATCCCCGCTTAACTATGGCCGCCCCATCATCGCGAGTTCTCCTCGCATTTCTTACTCTTCTCGCGTTGCGCGCATTCTGTGCCACGCCCGATTGGCGCCCCATTAATCCCGAGGAGCTCACCCGCAAACAATCGAAGATCGATCCGAACGCGGATGCCGAAATCCTCTTTCGCGACATCAGAATCAACGAGCGATTGACCACAAACTATCTCCGCTACAAGATCTTCACCGATCACGGCCGTGAGAAATACGCGAGCGTCAAGATCAAGTACCTGAGCGCCAACCAGATCACCAACATTGCCGGACGCACCATTCAGCCAAACGGCACCATTGTCGAGCTTGAGAAAGATTCCATTTACGACAAGGTTGAGGCGAAGATGGGTGGCTTCAAAGAGAAGGTCATCTCCTTTGCTCTGCCAGCCGTGGCTCCCGGTTCCGTCATTGAATACCGTTGGACGGAAGAGATCGTGGAAGCGTCCAAATTCATCGCAATTCAAACCGAGATTCCGGCTGACGAAGTTACCCTGCACGTCAATCCCATCAATACTCATTACTCCGGGACGGTTCTCAAATATCTTTCCTTCCACTGCAACCCCATCCAGAACCCGGCCGATAAGAAGTTCACCACCATCACTGTTCGTGATATCCCTCCGTACCACGAAGAACCCCACTCTCCACCTGAACTTTCGTCCAAGCAATGGATTCTTGTGTTCTACGAGTCGCTTCTCCTATCCGGCGATTATTGGGGCACTATCGGCAAACTGGAATTCGCCTACAGCAAAGAACGAGTCAAAATCAGCAGCGAGGTCAAGCAGATTGCCGAGACCGTGGCGAAGGAAGGCACGGATGAGCAGAAACTCGCACTGTTGGCTGAGTACTGCCGTAAAAACATAACCAACCTCAACAGCGCGCAGACCCCCATGGAAGAACGCGAGAAGGTGAAAGCCAATACCACCACGGCCGATACCTTCCATCGCCAAAAAGGTTCATCCCGCGACATCCAGTTAGCCTTTATCGCGCTGGCCCAGGCTGCGGGCTATGATGCCCGTCTCGCCCTTGTGGCCGACCGCCGCTCGTTCCTCTTCCTACCCAAGATTCAATCGCGAGCGTTCGTCACCAATTCTGCCGTGGCGGTCTCATTGAACGGAAAGTGGAAATTCTACGACATCAACAACGCCGATGTTCCCTTGGGAACTCTCACCTGGCCCGAACAAGGTGTCTGGGCACTGATTCCCGATGCAGAAGCGCCCAAATGGGTCACCACACCGATACTCACTGCCGAAGAGACCAAGATGCAGCGCAATGCCGAAATGACCTTGTCTCGGGACGGCAATCTGGAAGGTGACGTTCGCCAAATCTTCTGGGGTAACGAATCCATCGCCTGGCGCATGCTGCTTGCGAATCGGAGCGACGCCGAACGACAAGATCTGATCCGCGACGGTTTGAAACGGAAATTCGCTGACCTTGATGTCACCAATCTCATCATTAACGTTTCGCCGGAGGCAGATCGGCCGGTCGGCATCAACTATCACTTAGCTGTAAAAGGCTACGCGCAACGCACTGGCAAACGCCTGTTCATCCACCCCAGCTTCTTCACCACCGGCGCAGGTGCCTATTTCACCGAACCAGGACGCGTGAATCCCGTTTATTTCGACTTTCCATGGACCGAAGCGGATACTGTCACCATTCACCTGCCGCCAGGCTATGAACTCGATCACGCCGAATCGCCGGCTTCGTACAACTTCGCTCCCGTCGGCACCTACGTGGCGAAGGCGTTCATCACTCCCGCTACCAATACCCTCACCTTTCATCGCACCTTCAGTTTTGGCTTGAACAAAATGATTATGTTCGACGCAAATCTTTACCCTCAACTCAAAACCCTCTTCGACGATATCCACACCAGCGACGAACACATCATCACGTTGAAGTTGTCCGAACCTAAACCCCAATAGAAAAAGGGCCGACGCTTAGCGCCGGCCCTCTAGCTCTTACGTTTCTCTCAGTTACGCCATCACTTTAAGCAGTGCTGTTTGGAAGCGCTTCATTTCATCGGCAGAACCAATCGTCACGCGCACTTTCGTGGGCCAAAACGGCCACGTACGCCCAATCATGACCTTCTCCTTCATCATGGCGTCTGCTACCTCACGGCCCGGCCGGTTCACCTCAAGCATGAAGAAGTTCGTCGTTGATGGCACATAGCTGAACTTCTTCTGCTCCAGGAAATTGAAGACACTCTCTCGTGTGGCCGCATTGGCTTTCCGCCGCGCCGGCACTAGTCCCGCCGCCTTAATACTCGCCGTCGCAGCCACCACACCCGTCATCGGTAGAAACCCACCCGCGCCATAAGGCATCATCTTGGCCAGTAAGTCCGGCCGTCCCAACGCCATACCCATGCGAAGTCCAGCCATGCCGTATGCCTTTGAGAACGTCCGCAGCACAATGACATCCTTGCCTTGTGCCACCCAAGGCGAACCCATCTCCGCCGTCGAGAAATGAATGTACGCTTCGTCTAGTAAAAGGATCGAGCCCGCCGGCTTGTTCGCCAGCAAATACTCGATATCTTCCTTGGGCGTAATCGTGCCGCTGGGATTATTCGGATTGCAGATATAAAACAAACCCGCATTGGGATCGGCCGCCAGCATTGCCTTCACATCGTGGGAATAATCAGCCTTGAGCGGTATTCTATGAACCTTTGCGCCAATGAACGACGCTGCCCGCGAACTCGCTTCGTACCCAGGATCTGCCATCACCAAGCTTCTCGTCGGCGACGTGAAAGCCAGCGTAATCCGGTGCAGCGGATCGCTTGAACCCGCGAAGGCCGCAATGTTCTCTGTCTTCAAACCCTCCGATTCCGCAACCGCCGTCTTAAACTGTTCCAGCTCATTCGTCGGCTGATACCGGTTCAGATACTTCGTAATCTTGTTGGCGGCTTCTACCGCTTCTGGACATGGCCCTAGCGGGTTCTCATTGCCGTTGATGCGTACCACGTCTGTCGGTATCGCGCCATATACGCCCGACGCTGATTGTGCCAGCGCGGCTTCGTTGTAGAAAGGAAGCGCAGCGCCAGCTCCTATCATGCTGATCACGCGCGAAAAATGCCGCCGCGAGAAGCCTCTCGCAAGCAGATTCTCCTGCACTTCCCGATTGAGTAACTGAGGCATTCGTAACTCCTGTTTAGGTTGAAGTTGTTGGTGCGGTTGTCGGTAGGTCCAGAGTGCGCGGTGACCGAGCGCCAGCATCTCTGGAAAATCTTGCAGACAAGGCAATGAGGAATGACGGGGCGGGAACTGGACGGGGTTCAGGAAACGCGAATCTCTACTAACTTAGTACCATTCAGTGGTCCTGTCAAATCGGTTGCTTGTCCTATGCCGACGCGCCTGAGACAGCGGGCGGCGCCGCTTTCTTCATAAAACGGACGGTAAAGGAAGCACCTGGCGGCGCTCCGATCTCAATCTCTCCGTCGATTTGCTCAGTGAGCACGTGTACGAGTGTCATGCCAAGCGACTTCGAAGTCTCCCAATTGAAGTCCACCGGCAAACCTACGCCCTGATCGGAAACCGTCATGGAGACCAACGGCCCCACAGACGAGATAGCAATCAGAATTTCGCCTTTGCCGTCGGGGTACGCATATTTAAATGCATTGGTGATCAGCTCGTTCAGGATCAAGCCGCACGGAATCGCTTGTTCAATGGGTAACCGGATGGAAGTGGCCTCCAGACGATAGCTCGTAAGTGCGCTTCGTGAATAACAGGCGAACAGTTGGGCTGCTAAGTCCTGCCCGTAGCCGCCCAGATCCACAGAACTCAGGTCATCGTGATTATAGAGCTGCTGGTGAATCATCGCCATGGATGTGACCCGGCGTTCGCAATCCTGCAATTGCGCTGCGGTTTCCTGGTCCTTCACCGAATCGGCTTGCATCGCCAGCAGTGAGCAAACAATCTGTAAATTGTTTTTTACGCGGTGGTGAATCTCCTCCAACAGCGCCACTTTCTCATCCAGAGTCCGTTTCAGGCCTTCCTCCGCAAGCTTTCGTTCGGTAATTTCCTGATTCACACCCACAAATCTCACTGCTGTTCGATGCTCGCCGTGGCTTTCGAAGTACGCCTGTGCATGCGAAGCAACCCAATGCAGAGAACCATCCGGCCAGACCACACGAAACTCCTGGTCATATGTCCCCCCGCAATCTCCGCCGATCGCCAACTTCATACCTGTCAGGGCCGCGCTGCGGTCATCTATATGAATCCTGTCGATCGCTGCGTCGTAGTGAATCTGCGTTCCGCTGCGAATGCCGAACATATCGCGGCAGCGCTCGTCCCACGAAACATATCCGGAATCGAAGCGGTATTCCCAACTCCCCAATTTGCCCGCCTCCAATGCCAATCCGCGCTGTTCCGATAACTGGCGCGTGGATCGCTGCGCTTGTTTGAGCCCGCTGATGTCGTGGAGCAACACAATGCAGCCTTGACATTCCAAATCACTACCGGTTAACAGACTGGCGCTCAGCAGCACATCTAACAGCCGGCCGTCTGGTGTTTGCGCTTTTGCCTCCAGTCCCGCGATCGGCCCACGTTTGAGAGATACTAAAAGATCCCGCAGCGCCCACGAATGCATGTTCGAATCTGTGCGAAGACAGATCACCTCATCGAACATCTGCAATAGCACTCCGCCGTTCGCCATCTCTTCCGCCGCCCGGCTAGCTCGAATGATTCTCCCGCCCGGTTCCACCACCAAAATGGCGCCCGCCGTCTGATCGAGGATGGAACGCGCCAGCCGCTCGGCAGCCATCACCTCAAGATTCTGTTTCTGCTCACTCAGGTCAGTGACAATGAGGCAAACGCTTTCCATTCCATCCAACAGCAGTCGATTAGCCGCAATCTGTGCCGGGATTGACTTACCGGCCTGTGAGTCTAACCGAACTTCCGCCTTCATTCCACCGCTAGCTGCCAACACAGCCGATAGCATTGCTGCGTCCTCGGCTGCGATGAAATCGTACATGGACGAACCAATGACACGCGCCAGCGGAACACCAATTCGCAAGGCGAACTGTTCGTTCGAAAACAGAATGAGACCGTCAGGCTTCACGGAGAGTGCACCCTCGGCCATGTTCTCGACCATAATGCGATATGCCTCGTCTGCGCCCCTGAGGGTGTAGACGCAGTCGCCATTGGGCCCCGATGCCACAACCGCATCCACTTCTCCGCGCCGCAAAGCACCCAGTGTCTCTTCCGCCTCCTGGAGGCGTTCTTCGAGCTTCTGGATATGCTCCAGCAGATCTTCCCTAGCTCTAAGGGCCATCTTCGCTCCCCGGTACTTCACTCGCTAAGATATCCAGGGCTACCAAAACGCGCTCTGTGTCGGATAGGTCGCCTATAATCTTGCGGATCGGCTGCGGCAAGCTCCTCACCAGTGTTGGCGTCACCACAATCTGCTCCGGCTTAATGTGCTCCGGATGCTGATAGATGTCTACCACCTCCAGGTCATACCGCCCATTCAGATTCTCTTCGCAGAGTGCGCGAATGTTTTGTATCGCGCGCACGCTGTTGGGTGTACTGCCGCTTACAAAGAGGCGCAGCCGATAGGATCGCGAGCGCGATGCTGCAGCTGCGGCCCTTTCGAAGGCCCTGGTGTCTTCGTCCTTGCTAACTCGCTTCATGCTCTTACTTTCCGCGCTCGCAGATCGAGTCCGACCAACACGCTCTCTGTATTCGACAAATCGCCGATAATCTTTCTGACCGGCTGCGGAAGCTTTCTCACTAAAGTGGGGAGTGCCAGAATCTGATCGCCCTTCGCCAGTTGAGGATTCTTTAACAGGTCGATTACCTCGATGTGATAGCGGCCAGGATGATGTTGGTCGCAAATGCGTTTTAGGTTGGAAAACGCCTGCAACGACTTCGGAGTTTGTCCGGCAACGTACAGTTTCAACTCCCAGCGCCCCTGTTGCGCTTCGTTAGACAAGACGTCGGCTTTCGTCATGTTCGGCCTCGCTGCCTTTTGCCATCGTGCCCGTTCGTAACTTGCGCCGGTGTATTGAGAGCGCGACTACTGGCTATTCCGTGGCGGTCTGCCTCCCACTTCCGAATCTTCAATTCCTCCTGCGTAATCAACTGTTGCGATTCCTGTGCCTCACTCTCCATATCCAACTGGAGAGCGGCAATCTGCGCACCCAAAGCACTGCGCTTGCGCGCCAACAGCAGCTGCTTTCTCTCAATTTCCTGTCTGGCCATCAGCGCCGCGGTTTCATCCTTAGCTTCCTGAGTTACGCGTGCCGAGCCAGTGAGTAGACCGGCTTCCCCAAGGTAGACCGCTCGCAGTTGCACTCCGTGGTCGGTCATCAAAAACTCGCGAATCTGATTCGAATGCGCCACCCCGCGAGCTTTGAGAATGTACAATCCGCGGTTCCTCTCGCCTCCGCTTTCAAGGTCGCGCAGCATTAGCCACGTATCTACTAAGGAAGAGATCCGTACATCTGTCTGTTCCTCCACGCTCGAGCCGTTCGTCAAGCTTGTCATCAACGCCGTGATTTGATTTTCTTTGAGATAATCAATCATTCGCAGTAGCATGCTCCTGGTTTCGCTCGCCGTGCCAGAGTCGAGTAATCCAGTCACCGGATCAACCACCACAATCGACGGAGCAACCTGTCCCAGCAGCTTGTGAATTTTGGCAAGATGCGTTTCCAAACCAAATGTAGTTGGCCGCGCCGATTCAAAATGCAGCCGCTTCTTCTCTACCCAACGGTCTAGATCGATGCCAATCGACTTCATATTGCGAATGATTTGATTGGGTGATTCTTCGAACGAGAAAAACACGCACGATTCGCCTCGGGCACACGCCGCGTTTACAAAATGCGAAGCCACGCTCGTTTTCCCAGTGCCGGCAGTGCCTGAGACCAGAATGCTGCTGCCCCGAAAGTAACCTTTGCCGCCCAACATCGAGTCCAGCTCGGCTATGCCGGTTCCGACTCGTTCATTAGACGCGACATGCGTAAGATGAACCGAAGTCACTGGTAATACCGAGATTCCATCGTTTTCGATCAGGAAAGGATATTCATTTGTCCCGTGCGTGGAACCGCGATACTTAACCACGCGCAGACGTCGGGTCAGAATCGTGTCCGTCACGCGATGGTCAAGTTGGATGACGCAGTCCGAGATGTACTCCTCCAAGCCGTGTCTCGTCAACGAGCCTTCCCCGCGTTCAGCCGTGATGACGGCAGTGAGTTCCTTTTCCTTGAGCCAGCGAAAGAGACGCCTCAGTTCCGACCGCAGTACCGCTAGATTCGTCAAGCCCGCAAACAGTGCTTCCACGCTGTCTAGCAGAACTCGCTTCGCCTTGATCGCATCCACTGCGTGGCCAAGCCTTATGAATAGCGCTTCCAAATCATACTCGCCGCACTCCTCAATTAAATTCCGTTCGAGGTGCACGTGATCAATCTCAAGTTTCTTCTGGCTCACTAATGACGCTACGTCAAAACCCAAAGACGCCACGTTCTTGCCAATTTCGTCTTCCGTTTCTTCAAAAGAGAGACACACCCCTGGCTCATTAAAGTCCACTGCCCCACGGATGAGAAATTCCATACCAAGAAGCGTTTTGCCGCAGCCGGCGCTCCCGCAGACAAGCGTCGGGCGTCCTTTCGGCAGACCGCCGAACGTGATTTCATCCAATCCGCGGATACCCGTCGCGCATTTGGAAAGGCCTTTTAACCACTTTCCGGCCTTAGCAGGCCTAACTTTGCTTAATCGCATAACCTCCTCTAGAAATAATCGAGATAGGCGCTGTCGGTACAACCGATCTGAGCGACACAAGAAACGGCGAAATGGCTTAAGCTGTTTGTTGTTTTGAGGACTTGCTTAGTGGGCCGTACGCTCCG
The DNA here is from genome assembly GCA_003169195.1 of Bryobacterales bacterium. Lineage (GTDB taxonomy): Bacteria > Acidobacteriota > Terriglobia > Bryobacterales > Bryobacteraceae > Bog-105. The sequence goes on along the minus strand of PMQB01000145.1, from coordinate 9,161 downwards.
CGCACGTGAGGGGACGAAAGATCATCTGGACCTGAACTGACAACTGCTTAATGAGTCAATGTATAAACTGTCCTCGCCCCATTCTGGTAACGACGTGACAGAAAGAGATGCGGTCGCAGAACAGCGGGCCACTCTCGTTAAGGTTTCAGTGACTGAAATGATAATAACAGATTTTCAGAGTGCTCTAACTTGCTGAACGCAATTCTACGTATGCGCTTCTCGACGGATTAAACATCGACGCCATCAACTCCGAAAGTAGCTCTAGCTCACTGTATGCCCGCTGCCACTACACTGCTGATCTTGCGGCTCAGACTCCGCATGTGCTCCCGCACCTCGTCCACATTCACTGTAGTGATCTTCCGGTTCTCCATAACCACCCGCCCTTGGATAATCGTGGTTTTCACGTCATGCGCGCTGGCCGCATACACCAGCGTTGAGTACACGTCGTAAAACGGCGTCATGGTTGTCGATTGGCTATCCAATACAATCAAATCCGCCAGCTTGCCCACTTCTAGCGAACCAATTCGATCTTCCATATGCAGCGCACGCGCGCCTCCCATCGTGGCCATCTCCACCACTTCAACAGCGTGCATGATATTCCGATCATGATTCGCCAGCTTCTGCACTTTGGCCACATATCCAAGCTGCCCGATAATGTCGAGAGTATTTCCGCTCATCGGTCCATCGGTGCCAAGCCCCACGCGCACGCCGTCTTGGAACATTTTCCACGCAGGTGCGACGCCTTTCGCCGACTTGATGTTCGACACCATATTGTGCGCCACGCCTACATCCCGCGCTTTCAAAAGGGCAATATCGGAATCGCTGGCAAAGATACAGTGCGCCGCCACCATCCGTTTCGTCAGCAGGCCAAGGCCATCCAAATATTCAATCGGTGTCTTATTGAACTCCTTCCGAATGCTGGCCACTTCATCCGGCATCTCCGCCACGTGCATCAAGATGGGCACATCCAGCTCATCCGCTTTCTTTTGAACAATGCGCAGATGCTCGGCGTCTACCGTGTACGGCGCATGTGGCGCGAAAGCAGGGGTCACCAGTAGGTCGCCGCGAAAATCTCGAATGAACTTCTCCGCGTAGGCAATGCCCCCGTACGGCTCCTTCGCGTCCGGCTCCGGAGCATTCAGCACCGTCTCACCCAATATGCCGCGCATGCCGATTTTCCGCGCTGCTCGAGCCACCTCATCTTCGAAGTAGTACATATCGGCAATGGTGGTGACGCCGCCCTGAATCATTTCCACCATTCCGTACAGGCCGCCCCAGTAAACAATTTCACGATCCACCAGCTTGTGTTCCAACGGGAAAATGAAACGCTGCAACCGGTCAGGCACATCATCGCCAAGGCCGCGAAACACGGTCATTGAGGCATGCGTATGCGTGTTGATCATCCCCGGCATCACAATGTCACCGGCAGCGTCGATCGTCTTGTCTGCACGATAGCGAGCCGCAATGTTCGCCGGACCAACCGCAGCGATGCGGCCATCCTTAACCACAACTACACCGTCTTCAAAGATTTCCTTCTTGCCATCCATCGTCACTACGTAGGCATGCGTGATTACCAGATCCGCTGGCTGTTTGGCGTCAGCTCCAAAAAGCACAATGGCTATAAAACACCAGACGGCCATCCGCTGAACAAAGCGATGCAAGGGCATACCTTAAAGAGTAGAAGACCCGTTCGGCCTCTACAGATTCCCAATAAACCTCGTATCTTTGCATAGATCTTCATAAGTACGATAAAATGCCTTGCACGGAGGTAGTGGGTCGTTGTCCTCGCAGCACCCCTTGCACGCTTGTCGTGCCAAAACTCTTTTATTGCCATGCTCCTCCCATTGTTCCCTTAGGAGACCACTGTCTTGTATGCCCGCAAACACTAGCGCTTTCCTTCTTGCCCTTCTTGCGTTTGCCCTGCCCTCTCTGGGTGCTGACTGGCGTCCTGTAACGCCTGAAGAACTTGCTCTCAAGCAATCGAAATCAGATCCCAATGCCGATGCGGAATGCCTGTTTCGTGACGTTCGCATTGAAAATACCGCCGTCGGCCATTTTCACTCGCAGACCACGAGTTACATTCGATTCAAAATCTTTAACGACCGCGGTCGCGAAAAATACTCGGACGTCAAACTCGAATACGAGGGCAAAGAACACATTTCCGATGTCGCAGCCCGTACCATCCATCCCGACGGCACCATCATCGATCTAAAGCGCGACGCGGTATTTGACAAGGTCGAGGTCAAAAAGGGCGGACTTAAGGTCAAAGTGATCTCGTTTGCGCTTCCTTCCGTCGAACCCGGCTCCATCATTGAATATCGCTATGTCGAAGATGAAGGCGAAGTCCTCTTCACATACATCCCACTCGACGTGCAGACCGAATATCCCGTCGACGAAGTAACGTTCCACGTCAAGCCAGCCACCAATTCTTATGTCGCTTTGCCCGCCATGCGCGTCATGAACTTCGGCTGTAACCCTGAACAAGGCCGTGCCGACACCAAAGGTTTCTATCCCTTTACTGTTCACAACGTGCCTGCTTTCCACAACGAACCATATTCGCCTGCTGGTTTGGCTGCCAAACAGTGGATTCTCGTCTACTACGAAGAGAATGACAAAACAGGCAAAGACAAATACTGGGCGGCCATCGGGAAACAGGAGAACGCCAAAGCGAAAGAGCAAATCAAAATCAGCGGCGAAATGAAGCAGACGGCCGCGGACATTGTGTCCAAGGGCAAAACGGACGACGAGAAGCTAAGCCTACTGGCTGATTACTGCCGCAAGAACATGAAAAATATTGATGGTCCCGACGTCACCACCGAAGAGCGCGAAGCGTATAAACCGAACCTGAATTCAGCGGATACGTTCCGCCGCAAAGTTGGTACTCCTGCGGATATTGATTTTGCATTCGTCGCCCTTGCCCAAGCTGCCGGCTTTGATGCTCGGCGCGCCCGCGTTGCCGACCGCCGCGCTTTTATCTTCAATCCGCAGATTCAATCCGCTTTTTTCCTGAACAATGGAGACGCTGCCGTGCAAGTTGACGGCAAGTGGAAATTCTACGACGTCAGCGATGAGTTCGCCCCTCCCGGAACTCTCACTTGGCCCGAACAGGGCGTGTGGGCTCTGCTTCCCGATTCAAAGGATTCAGAATGGGTCGAGACCCCACTCCTGACGTCCGATCAAACCAGGATCCAAAGAATTGCCGACATCACTCTATCGGAAGCCGGTGATGTGGATGGCAATATCCGAGAGCTTTACTGGGGGAACGAGTCTATCAAGTGGCGCATTGAGCACGCTCGACAAAACGATTCGGAGCGCGAAGCCTCAATTCGTGAAAGTATCAAAGAGCGCTATGCCGATTTCGACGTGAGCGACATAAAGGTAACTGTCTCGCCTGATGCCAGCCGTCCTGTTGGTGTTTCCTATCATCTTAGTGTGAAAGGTTATGCCCAGCGCACGGGCAAACGTATCTTTTTGCGGCCCAGCTTCTTCACGGTCGGCCAGGCGGCTTATTTCACTGACGCTAATCGCAACAATATTATTTACTTTGACTACCCCTGGAGCGAGACAGACTCAGTCGATATTCATATGCCCGCCGGCTACGAGCTCGACCACCCCGAAGCTCCGCCATCTTTTGAATTCAAGCCCGTCGGAAAATACACTGCCAAAGTATCTCTCGTTAAGGCGACTAACACAATGCTCTACCGCCGTAATTTCGTCTTTGGCGGGGACAAAATTCCTCAGTTCGATGTGCCTCAGTACAAGCCAATCAAAGCCATCTTCGATCAAATCCATGCTAGTGACGAGCATATGATCACGCTCAAGCAATCCGACACACCACCTGACGCTCCCACACAAGGACACTAAAATCCATGCGACTCTCTTCCATCCTTTTCGTCCTCACCGTGAGCCCCGCGCTTTGGGGTGCTGCCAGTAAAGACGTCCCTTCGTGGGTGGAGGAGGTTTCCACTCGTAAGCTGCCGGCTTATCCCGGCAAAGTGGCCGCCGCAGTCCTGCTTGACGAACAACACGTCACCATGGACCCGTCAGGCACCATGACGGTTGTCCAACGCCATGCCATCAAGATTCTTAATCAACAAGGGAAGCGCGATGCTTTCGTCCGCGTTCCTTACTGGAAGAACCGCCGCGACGTAAAAGATCTGCATGCTTGGATCGTGGCGCCCAGCGGTTTCGAAAAGACTTTCGATAAGAATAGCGTGATCGATATCGGCGCTTATAGCGATGCCGAACTTTATACCGATGGCCGCGCTCGCGTGATCGCTGCTGATAACCCCGAAATCGGCGCGGTCTTCGCTTACGAATACACCGTTCAGCAAAAAGCACTCACCGCGCAGGACGAGTTCGTTTTTCAAACGCATCTTCCCTCGCTGCTATCGCGCTACACACTGACCTTGCCCGCTGGTTGGACCGCCAAGGCTGTGGTCTTCAACCGTCCTCCCATCGAGCCCATCGTTGACGGCTCTTCATATACGTGGGAGCTGAAAGATCTACCCTTTCGCGAAGCCGAAGATGAATCGGGCGAAACCCTGCCCCGGCTTGCCATCTCTTTTAACCCGCCTGCTGGCGCTGGCTCCAATGCCGTCACGCTGAGCTCCTGGGCGGACGTCTCCCGCTGGCAATCTTCCCTTGCTCAGGGCCAAGATGAAGTCACTCCCGAAATCACCGCCAAGGTAAATCAGCTCACCGCAGGCGCTAAAACCGATTACGAAAAACTCTGTGCCATCGGCCACTATGTCCAAGACATCCGCTACGTCGCGATCGAAATGAATTTGCAGACGGGCGGAGGCTATATTCCACATTCGGCCGACACCGTCTTCACCAAGCAATACGGCGATTGCAAAGACAAGGCAAACCTCATGCGCTGCATGTTGAAGGCCGCCGGCTTGCAATCGTATTTAGTGGCCATCTATTCGGGTGATCCCACTCATGTCCGCGAGCAGTGGCCTTCGCCCTACCAGTTCAATCACATGATTCTGGCCGCCAAAGTGCCCGACTCTCTTTCAGCCGCTACCACCATCTCCAGCCCCCTCGGCCGCCTTCTTATCTTCGATCCTACCGACGACAAAACGCCGGTGGGTGATCTTCCCTGGTACGAACAGGGCAGTTACGCTCTTCTCTTATCAAGTGATCACGGCGATTTGGTGAAGATGCCCATCACCAAATCCGACGCCAATCGCAATGAATACACTGCCGACGCCACGTTACAACCCGATGGAAAATTGACGGCTTCGTTCGTCAACAGCAAGACCGGACAGCCCGCCAGCCGCGAGCGCCATCGCCACGCCTCCGAAAACGCCGATGAATACAAAAGTAACTACCAACGCTTCCTGAATGGCACTGCCAAAGGAGCAACCATCTCAAAGCTCACCCCTCAAGATCACTTTGATCAAAACAAATTTGATCTAGCGGTGGAATTTGATTCTCACGATTACGCGCAACTCATGCAGGGGCGTTTGCTCGTCTTCAATCCTGCAGTAGTGGAGATACCGCGCTCCGTTGCTCCTACCTTTCCCAAAGACGAAAAGCGTGTTGGACCCATCATTCTCACGGCTGGGCTTTATCGCAAAACCGTCCGCGTCAAACTTCCGGCGGGGTTTGCCGTTGACGAAGCACCAACGCCGTTCAAGTTTGATTCCGATTTTGCCAAATTCTCTCTGGTCTACAAACAAGAGCCAGGCATGCTCATCATGACCGAAGAACTCCGCACTGAAGCCGCCACCTTGCCGCCCGATCAATTCGAAAAAGTGAAGAAGTTTTTTGACAATTGTCGCGGTGCCGATCGCCAAAATGCTGTATTGGTGAAAAACTAGGAATGATGAAAATTGCTGTCCTGAGTCTCGCGCTCTGTGCGAGCTTGAATTCGTCCGCCCAATCGCACCTAACCTGGGCCGATTACGGTGGTTCGCCCGATGCCGCTCAGTTTTCCGCCCTCAAGCAAATCAACAAGCAAAACGTAACGCATCTCAAAATCGCTTGGAGCTATCCCATCGAAGACGCGAATCACTATCCCTTCAGCCCGCTCATCGTCGATGGCGTCATGTATGTCTTGGCCCACAACAATGCGGTCATCGCGCTCGACGCCTCCACCGGGAAAGAACTTTGGCGTCATACCGCCGATCCCGATACGAAGGTCATCACCAATCGCGGCATCAACTATTGGGAAAGCAAAGATCGTACCGACCGCCGACTGCTCTTCGCAGCCAATCACATGCTGCAAGCCATCGACGCGCGTACCGGCAAAAGCATCGAGTCATTCGGTAAATCCGGCCGCGTCAATTTGAAAGAAGGTTTGGGTCGAGATCCGCAAACCATCGCTCTTGTCCAATCCGTTAATCCAGGTCGCGTGTTCGAAGATCTCCTCATTCTCGGCTCTGCCACCAATCAAGGCTGGGGCTCCGCGCCAGGCGATATCCGCGCGTTCGACGTTCGCACCGGCGCAGTCCGTTGGGTCTTCCACACCATTCCGCACGAAGGTGAATTCGGTCATGACACTTGGCCCAAAGACGCCTGGAAATCCGTTGGCGGCGCAAATGCCTGGAGCGAAATGACAGTCGATCCGAAAAGCGGCATAGTCTTCATTCCTACTGCCAGCCCCAAATACAATTTCTATGGCGCCGATCGGCCGGGCGCTAATCTGTTCGGCGATTGCCTTCTTGCCCTCGACGCACGCACCGGCAAACGGCTTTGGCATTTCCAAATGGTGCATCACGACATCTGGGATTACGACGACGCCACCGCTCCCAAACTCCTCACCGTTCAACACAACGGCAAGCCCGTCGATATCGTCGCGCAAGTCAGCAAACAGGGCTTCATTTGGGTCTTCCGCCGCGATAATGGCCAGCCGCTTTGGCCAATCGAAGAGCGTCCGGTTCCGAAATCCGATATGCCCAACGAACACGCTTCGCCGACTCAGCCATTTCCCGTGAAGCCGCCGCCATTCGCTCGCCAGAAATTTACTGCCGATGATCTGAGCACCTTCATCACCGACCCCGCCGAACGTGCCCGTATCAAAGATCAAATTCAAAGTGCCCGCAACGAAGGCCTCTTCACTCCGCCCGGCTTGCGCGACACCGTGCAGATGCCCGGCAACAACGGTGGCGCAAACTGGGGTGGCGCCGCCGTCGATCCAACAAATGGAACACTCTATGTTGTGTCGAAAGATCTACCCTGTATCTTGAAACTCGTCCCCGCTCCCAAGGCGGGACCCGATCGTTATGAGAGCGGCTTCGGCTTCATGTCTACCAGCGCTGGCGTGTCTCCCATCGCTCCGCCATGGACATCCATGACTGCTTACGATCTGAACGCCGGAACTATCAAGTGGCAAGTAGGTCTGGGGCAAACGCATCGCACAAGAGGCGGACCCGTCGTCACCGCTGGTGGCCTGATCTTCACCGGCACCTCCGACAAAATGATCCGTGCCCTCGATGAACAAACCGGCAAAGTGATTTGGGAGTTGCCACTTACTTCTCCCATCGGAGGCATTCCGGCAATCTATGAAGTGGCAGGCACCGAATACGTCGTCTTCTGTTCTTTTGATTCCTACGTAGCTTTAGCTCTCCCACGCGGACCTAACTGAATCGCTTCTAACTGACTTACTTTGCCCTCAGCCACAGTGAAGCGCAAGATCGTCCGCTCCTTGTGCCACCCATGATGCCCCGCAGCTCCAGGATTCATGTGGATCAAATGCCGCTCCGGCTCGCGCGTAATTTTCAAAATGTGCGAATGACCGCAAATGAACAGGCCCGGGTGGTAGCGGGCAATCTCACTCCGTACATGGTGCGCATTTCCAATGTGCGTCATATAGACTCGCAGCTCTTCACACTGCCACTGCAAATCCTCGGGAACTGCTGCGCGCACTTTGTCGCCATCAATATTGCCCGAGACGCCGCGCATTGGCTTGAACTTCTCTAACTGTTCTAGAATTTCAAACGGACCAAAATCGCCCGCATGCCAAACCTCATCGCACTCGGCGAAATAGTTGAAGATCGCCGAATCTAAAAACCCATGGGTGTCCGAGAGCAGACCAATGCGCATTTACCTAAGATTAGCGGCCAAACGGCGCAATCATAGAAAGGACGACGCGCGATTTGGGTACCGACTGGGCCGAGCGTGCCAACACCATTTTCTCGGGGTTCGTGCTGTGAGGATAGGCGTGAAATCTGCGTCGCGATGCAGAAAGTCGCGCATGCACCCTTCCGCGTTCCCGATAAAAAGCCATTCTAAAGGCCGCGCGCTGCTTTCTGGGGATACGCGTGCTCGCCGTCCCAATATGGACGTGCGGAGCCGTGGCCGAACCTCGCACCGCTCGACAAAACGCAATGTAAGGAATCAGTCGCGCTTCCAAAGTTCGCCGCAGCCAGATCCCTTCGGGTGATTCGGGATTCACTCCCACATCAAACTTGCCGCGATGATCAAGCCCAAGCCTTACATGGGTCGCGGTCTCGCCGCGTGCGGTCACCGGCATCGGCCGATGAAACTCGCGTTCGAACTCGGCCGACAACGGAACCAAATCCCCAGCCGCGAACTTCGCCTGTCCTTCGAACTTACGCATTGGCTTTTCCCAACGAATCGAGGTAAGCGCACGAGTGAGGTCGGCTTCACTGTGATGCATAATCCGCTGCGTTTCAATGATCTTGCGAACCCGCGCTAAATCCAAATCGCCTCTGCGCACTTCCATTTCCCGCTCGGCCGCCGCAATGTCAGCGGGCGATGAGCCTGCCATGGAAAAATTCCACTGGATTTGCCGCAGCAAGCGTCTCTCTGCTGCCTCAACCATCGATACCCATGCAACCGGTTCCAGCGGAGCATAGGTATGCAAAGTCTTCGACAAGATCAGCTCGTCTCGCGCGTCGGCCTCGGCTTCACTTGGGGACACTTCCGGAGCCGCCTTGCGAGGCGTTTTTTCGATCGATAAAGAAGAAAGCCCGGGCGAGAGCGATAGGGGGGTCTCGCTGCCACACGCAGCTTGGGCACCAGTAAATGTCACAGCCAAGGCAGAGGTTGTGACCCAGGTGCGCAACGTTGGGCGTTTTCGCATCCACACGCAGTATACCCCTAATAGGGCTATAAAACAATATCAAAAGTTTTTGTTTTATAGTACGAGAGACGCCGGACCAAAAATAAAAGCCCGCCAAGCTTTCGCT
>PMQB01000654.1 GCA_003169195.1 Bryobacterales bacterium | reverse complement strand
TCCATTTCCCGGGCCTCATAGGGGTTGATATCGCCGGGACTGTCGTCAAGACTGGGCCGGGGGTGGAAGGTTTTTCCGTCGGCGACCACGTGTTCGCTATGGCTGACAATACTTATGCCCAACTTTGTGTTGTAAAAGGAGCGATGTTAGCGGTGGTCCCCAAGGGGCTCGATTTGATCCGCGCGGCGGCTCTGCCGCTGGTTACGGTAACTGGTAACCAACTCCTTTCAGCTACGGAAATCAAAGCAGGTCAGACGGTCATGGTCGTAGGTGCTGTCGGGAATGTCGGCCGTTCGGCGGTATTCACGGCGAAGGAACGCGGGGCAACGGTGATCGCGGGGGTTTTGAAGAGGCAGACGGATGAGGCAAAGACTGTCGGCGCGGATCAGGTGGTCGCAACCGACGATGACACTGCGATTGCGAATCTTCCCTCGCTCGATGCGGTGGCGGATACGGTCGGCGGAAGAACTGCCGAGAAGCTGATCGCCAAGGTCAAGCCCGGAGGGGTGTTTGCCTCGGTTGAGGGTGCACCGCAGAACGCCGCGAAGTTCCCGTCCGTAAAAGTGGTGCCAGTATTCTCGAAATTCGACAGGAAAACTCTCGAGTTCATGGCCGAAGCAGTGCGAGATGGCAAACTAATAATCCCGATTGGCCAAACCCGGCCACTCAGTGAAGCGGCCGAGGCTCAAGCACTGGCAGAAAAGGGTGGCATCGGGAAGATCTTGCTGGTAGCTTGAACTCGTCGGAATGTAAAATCGAAAGTGAAGAAAGATCTCCGCGGTTTGAATCTTGCTTCGAAACCAAGCGGCAATGGGTGTGTGAAATGACTGGCGTCACGGAAAAGAGGCAGGATGAAAGCTGGAAGGATCCACAATTTCGGTCCGCCAAACGCGATTGTGATCGACGAGATACCGTGCCCAACGCCGAAAGAAGGCGAGTTGGTCGTACGGGTCGCGGCTGCCGGAGTTGGCCCTTGGGACGCGCTTCTTCGGGAGGGAAAGAGCGTTGTACAACCGTCCCTTCCGATCACTCTCGGGTCAGATTTCGCGGGGATTGTCCACTCCGTGGGAGCCGCAGTAACTCAGTTCAAGCCGGGTGAGGAGGTTTTCGGCGTCACGAACAAACAATTTTGTGGCGCTTATGCCGAATACGCGGTGGCCTCAGCAGTGACGGTAGCCGCGAAGCCGAGGTCGTTGAGCTTTGTCTCAGCGGCCTCTGTGCCGGTGGTGGCGGTGACAGCCTATCAAATGCTCTTCGACTACGCCCAGATGAAGGCAGGCCAAGCGGTATTAATCCACGGAGCGGCTGGAAATGTTGGCGCGTATGCCGTGCAACTGGCGAAGCAGGCGGAACTGCAGGTTTTCGCAACCGCTGGGCCTGCCGATGTTGACTATGTGCGCGGTCTCGGGGCCGCGACCGTCGTGAACTACAAGACTACGAATTTCGAAGATGTCGTGCCCCCCGTCGATGCGGTACTCGACACGGTCGGAGGAGAAACGCAGCATCGTTCATTCCGTGTCTTAAAACCGGGCGGCATCCTTGTTTCGGTGATTTCGCCGCCCCCACAGCGTGCGGGTTTTCGTGCAGAGTTCTTCCTGGTAGATGTCACCGCAACCCGGCTGGGCAAACTCGGTGGATTGCTCGATAGCCGACAACTGTCCGCAGAGGTGGGCAGCGTGCTCCCGCTCCAAGAAGCTCGGAGGGCGCACGAAATGCTGGCAGGCGCGCCGCACAACAGAGGGGGAAGATCTTGCTAGTACCTTGAACTCGTTGCTGTGGACGTGCAGCTTCCAAAAGGAGAACTCGTAAATGAAGAAAGAGCACCGCGGAATTAATCTAGCTTCGAAACCAAGTGGTGATGGGTGTGTCGAATGCTTGGCGTCACCGAAAGGTTGGTGGTTTCATCTGCGTCGCTGTGCGGAGTGTGGGCACATCGGCTGTTGTGACGATTCCCCAAGTCAGCATGCATCAAAACATGCCGCGGCGACGGGGCATCCGATCATTACAAGCTTTGAGCCTGGTGAGGACTGGTTCTTCGATTACGAGAAGGGGCAAATGATCAACGGTGTGAAACTGCTTCCGCCACACTCGCATCCGGAAAGTCAGCCCGCACCTGGACCGGCAGGCAGGGTGCCAGCCAACTGGGAATCGCTGCTAAACTAACGGCCACTATAAATCGCTACTTGTCGACAATAAGACGTACCGCATGAGCATCGGCCCAGTTATCCTCCGCAGTCACACACCCCGACCGAATACCCGACATTGGAGTCTGCCCGCCGACACCCGATATCTGAACAACACCGCCCGTCCCTACAAGCGTTCATGCTAAGCCGCTCAAATCAAGGCAATTTCAGTATTTCGAACCGAGCGGCCAACTTGGCCCGAAGCGTGCATCTACAGTCAGCAGATGTGCGGCACTCATAAGCATATCGAGCAGGAGGAAGTCATGTTTCACAAAGCTTTGTCGCCTTCGCGCGGTTTCCGCGTTGTTTCAGCAGCCCCACTTGCCATGGCATTAGCAGTCCTGGGGGCCAGCGCGTTTTCCGCGCAGGACAAGTACACACTGCGCTTGCCAGATGGGCTAGCTTTCTCCGACTTCAGAGGGTACGAGAACTGGCAGGTTGTCGCCGTCAGTCAGACTGACGACCTGCTGAAGGTGATGGTCGCTAATCCCATCATGATGGGCGCCTACCGTTCCGGCGTTCCCGGCAACGGCCAGTCTTTCCCCGACGGCTCCAAGATTGCAAAAATCGAGTGGAAACCGAAAAAGAATACGGAAGCGCCTTTTTCAGTGAGGGTACCGGACACTTTACAAGACGTTTTCCTGATCGAAAAGAACAGCAAGAGATTCCCGGCCACGAAGGGATGGGCATACGCTGCATTTGACTATGATCCCGGATCGGACACCTTTAAACCCGATCCGACCGGCGTCGTCAGTTGCGGCTTCACATGCCATTCGAGAGTCGCGGCCAAAGACTACATTTTCACTGCGTACGGCAAGAGGTGAACGGGTCAGTCACGCTTAGTGGCTGCTCGCGCCTAATTGCCCGCGCCCGAACCGAAGAGAATTCTTCAAGTAGACCAACCATAGTTGGAGCGTATCCGAAGGAGTCATCAATGAACAGCGTACAAAAGGAACCATCAATGCAAGCGGTACAAGTTGACCAGAAGAGCTATGAGATGCCCCCGCGCGAGGGGTTCACCGTCGCACATTTTCTCACCGTCGCCGACATCNNCGCTACTACGAAAAGGTTTTCGGCGCTCGCATCTTGAGCCTCGGTGACGGCAACGCGCCTGGATATCTTCAGCTTGCGAATATCTGGATGATTCTGAACGTTGGAGGAGGGCCGACCCCCGACAAGCCATCGGTAACTCTCACCGTCCCCGACCCGAATCACATTAACAGCTTTATGAATTTCCGCGTTGCGGATATTCAAGGGTCCTACGAATTGTGGAAAAGTCGAGGAGNNGTCGGACAGAGCACCGAGCTCAAGTACGGTTAGCTCTCGTAGCTGTGGGATTGGGATCTAAACTCGCCCTTCTGCCAGTTTTGCTTTGAGCAGTCAATCTCTCTGACAGTAAAAGGAGTACTAAATGGCCAGGACAAATGGACTGAAAGAGGCCACGCGCGTAACTGCGCCTGTCGCGTCGAACACACTTAGCGTCAATGTTTTTACCGCCCCCGGAAAGGCTATGGTCGGCGAGCGGCCAAAGCCCTTTGGCGAAGCGCTCGGCTTTGACCCNNGCAATGGGAACAGTCGCTGAGGCCGAGGCTCTCGCGGATTGGGTCGCTCTGCACAACCGCAACTTGGAGACCATCTACATAACGCACGCCCATTTCGACCACTTCTACGGTCTAAGCGTTCTGCTCGACCGTTTCCCGGCCGCTCGGGCGATAGCAACGCCCAACACCGTGAACGCCATGCAGAGTTCTTTCTCTCCCCAAGTGGAGCGGTTGGCCCGCCGGCTCTTTCCTGGGCAAGTGCCCACCAAGTTGGTTCCCCCTGAGCCCTATGAGCAAGACACGTTCACGCTCGAAGGCCACGAATTGCGCATCATCGAGCAGGGCCGAACCGATAGTCCCGATTCGACGTCTCTATACGTTCCATCGATCAACCTGATCGTCGCTGGCGACGTTGTGTACAACCAATGCCGCATGTACGTGGGCGACACCACACCCGAGAGCCGAAAGAATTGGATCGCGG
>PMQB01000603.1 GCA_003169195.1 Bryobacterales bacterium | reverse complement strand
ATCGGCAGGCGGATTCTTAGTCAACTATGCAGGGACGCGTGGCGACAAAGAGACGCGCGTGGCGGCGGGGGTCGATTTTTATGGGCCGGTAGATTACGGCAAGTTAGCCAGTCAGCGGCGCGATCACCCCGAGCAGTTCAATATGACCTCCATCAGCAAGCATGCGGCGAATGGTGGGGGCATTCATTTTTTTGGCGCGGAACAATTGGATGACGAAGGGTTGGCGAGGCTGCATGGAGTTTCGCCGATTTTTGGCGTACACAAAGGGATGCCGCCGTTTTTGTGCATTCACGGGAACAAGGACGATCAAGTTGCGTATGAGCAGAGCCCCGAGATGTGCGAGGCGATGCACAAGGTGCGTGCCAGTTGCGAGTTAGTCACCATTGAGGGCGGCGGGCATGGCATGAGTTCTTGGAAAGACCCAAGCCAGCAGCATTGGAAGAGTGAAATGGTGGCGTGGTTGAAGAAGACGTTAGTCCTCAACTAACTCGCGGACGCGGAGGCAGCGACCTCGAATTCGACACCCAAGCGAGTGGGGAACGGGCCGGAATAGCCTAACTGGCCAGCGTCGCCTGGAGCGCGGCGCAGATTCCGGCGGCGTAGCAGCGGCTTGAGCACGCCCGGAATTTGAACGCGATTGATGTATTGTCCGAAGCAGGTGTGGATGCCATAGCCCCACATCATGGACATGTACTCAGGACGGCCCACACGGAATTCGTTTGGCGCGTCAACGAAGCGTTCGTCAAACATGGCCGATTGCGTGGAAGCCAAAACGCTCGTACCTTTCGGAATCAGCGTGGCGTGGGCGGAATCCCGTGCGACCACATAATCTTCCGCGGCGATGCGGAAGACGCCGGGGTTGTTGGGGTTGAAGCGCAGGGCTTCGAAGACGTATTGCGAGAAGAGAGCGTCGTCATTGGCACGCGCTGCTTGTTGCGCTTTCTCGAGTTCGGCCGGACGTTTGAGCAATTCATCCAACGCTTGGGCGCAGCACTTGGCGGTGGTTGGAATCGCGCCGGTAAGCAGGCCGATCAGGTTGTTGCGAATGCCCAGGTCGTCCATGCCGGGTACGTTGGCCTTTTGCAGTTCAAGGCAGCGACCCAGCACGTCGTCGGTTTTGTTGTTGGGGTCGGCTTTCCGTTTGGCGATGGTGTCGTCGAGCCAGGCGCAGGCTTTGACAGAGGCCGCACGAGCGGTGGCACCACAGGTTGGATCGTTTTTCAGATCGCAAAAGAGAAATTGAAAGATAGCGGTGCCCCAATCGACCAACTCTTGATCGGTGGGCGGCGGGCAACCGAAATAGGCGGCCACCCATTTAGCGGGGACGGCGCGGCCTAATTGAACGGCGACGTCGAGAGAACCGTTCGACGAAGCGACGCAGGCTTCGGCTGTTTTCGCTACAAACGGCACAACCCACTTGGCGACATCGTCGCGCCGCATGACGGAGCGCATGTTGGCAACGTCGCGTTCGTAGTCGGGCCCATTCTGCATGCCGAGGAAGAAGTTTTTTCCGCCGGTGACGACTTCCATCTTTTCTTTGTAAGTGACCTGGAAAACGTCATCGCGCGAAAGCACTTCCTGAACATCGGCAAAGCGCGTGATAATGGCGGTGTTTTTCACAATCAGCACTGGCTTAACTTGCCGAAGCACGGCGAAGACCGGTTCGGGGTATTGCAGTGTGTGCTGCTTGAAGTGGTCGATAAAAGTGCCGATGTTGGCTTCGGCGGAAACAAGGGCGGCGGCGCCGTCGGTGTGAACTTGCTTTAACTGGGCTTGCAGGTCGTCAATGAGGGACATGGACACTTTCTTAACGTGGGTCTTACTAACGTGGATCAACCGTTCCGGTGGAGAGCATCTTCAGGGCGGTCATGCTGGGAATGAAGAAGTAATCGCCACCACGCAGCTCGACAAAATTGGTAAGTCCGCCGCAAACGAAAGGCGGGTTCTTGGGATCGTCGGTGCCTTGGATAACGAACTTGCTGCCGTTTGCGTGAGAGCCATGATTGCCCAGAATAAGGTCTTTATCGTTACCTTGATGCGAATCGTTGCCATACTCGATCCACTGCTGCTGGACGAACTCGAACTGGCGGGAGAGACTGGCGTTCAGGGCCATGAAAGCTACGCCGCGCTCTATGTTGTCGGTGATGGGCTGGCCCTCGGGAGCATAAGGGCCGTAAGGAAGACCGCGGCGCGTGACACGGCGGCGATTCGTGAGGCGGCCGTTGAAGCCGAAAGCGTCACGCGGATTGACGCGGCGTAAATGCGCGCCGATGGGGCATTTGGTGCCGTCGGAATCTTTGCCAAAGGTGAAGTTGACGTTGCGACTAGGATCGGTGGCGATGGACGAATCTTCTTTGTCAGGCGAGAGTTCGGTAGGCGTTCCATCGCGCCAGCGGCCAACGAATTTGGAGGCTAGTTTCTCTTTGCCGCCGGGATAGGCCTTGCCTTTTTCTTCCAGATAATTGCGGAAGGTAGCAACATTCTGATGCAGCTTGCGGTACACCATGAAAGTACCGTTGTTGGCCAGTAAGTGAGGGAGAGGGGCAACGGGCAGTTCACCGGCCTCGTCGGCGTAACCGAGCAGTAACTCGCCTGTGGCGAGAGGCGACCAACTGCCGTCTTTGTTAAGTTTGCCTTGGCCGGGTTGGGAGTGACGCTCCAGGCCGAGGTAATCGGGATTGCCGAAGCCATCGGTATAACCAAAGTGTTCTTTGGTGCAGAATTTGCCGTCGATTTGGAGAGCGGCGGCATCTTGCTGGCCGACGATACCGGCACCGCCGTGGGTGTTGAGGAGTTGCTGAATGGTGGCGCAAGCGTCTTCCAGGGCGGCTGGTGAAAGTGCATTGACGGCGAGCCAGATGTGGACGCGCTCTTCGCGCCAGATCTCATCCCAGTTCTCGGGTCCGTTGGGACCGCTATCTCCGAGGATGTCCGCGCGGGCCTTCATGCCTTGCAGGAACTCGACGGGAAAGCTGAGTAGCGAAGCATCGGGCAATTGCATCAGGGCGAGGCCCTTGTGAGTAAAGGCGATATTGACGGTGGACTGAGGCTTGCCGTCGTCCCAGTGTTCGCCAGTGGTGATGTAAGGAAGGAGATTATCGATGAAGCGTCTTACTTTTTGGTGATCGGTTACTTCGAGGAATAAGTAGCGGGCAAACGGGAAGTTATAACCGCGGATGACAAATCCCTGAACATCGGTTTCATTCAACTTACTCATGGCTGGTGCCTCCCACGATGGCAGTTTGGTAACGTTGCGGAACGTTCAAGCCACTTCCGCGGATTGGTGTTGGCGCAGATTGTAGCGCCTGCATAAATTCCGAGAACGCTTTTTGTATCTCTTCAGCGGACTTTCCTTGATTCTTTTCGATGAAGGCGGCGACGGCAGCCTGGGTTTGTAACGCGCGCAGGGTTTGATCGACGGTCTTATCGTTCACGTCGGCGAAGTAGAACGTGGTGGTGACTTGGCACTTCTTCATGTAGGCCTGAAAGGCTTCGATGTTCTTGATGCCGGGGTAGCCGACGCAATGACTCCAGACGGCATCGACATGCTCGGGGATCTCGGTCGCCATGGCTCGCAAATATGTGTCGAGATCGCCGTCGAAGTTCGATTCGAAGACCAGATATTGGGACTTGAGGTGTTCTTCAATAGCCGGGCTACCGACGAAGACTACATCGTTCATGACGGTGAGGCGCGCGATGTGGGTGCTGGTGACCTTAGCGAAGGGGGCACGTTCGTCGCGGGGCAAAGCGCCTAGATACATGCGCAGATGCAGGTCATGCGAGATATCGGCATGTGGATCATCAATGATGGGCGAAAGAATGGTAAGGCCGTAAACACTACCGCTTTGATTTGCCATAGATGCGATCTCCTAACTAGACACCGACGGGGGCAGCGCCCGTGGTTCCTAAATCACTTTGTACTTTGATTACAAATTGCAAATAGGCTTTTGCGAAATCGGCCGGCGACATACCGGCAGTGGATTTGGCGAGACCGTCAACGGCGGCCTGGACGCGGTGAGCGGCTTTAACGTCGTTCGTAGCCGCGTGCGGGTAAGCGCTGTAATAGTGGTCGGTCTCAAACTGGACGCGTTGGATGTAGTTCTTGAACGGAGTGATGGGGACAGCGCCCGGATACTTTTCACTCCAGTGCCAGAAAAGGTTGAGGCCGATGGCGAGCACGCTGGAAAAGGCGTCGATGTATTGGTTCCAAGTGCCGTTGAAGTTACTAAAGAAGAGGACGTAATCGTACTTTAGTTTTTCGCGTTCCTGGCTACCGCCCAGGTACGGGAACTGTTTGCGCGTGATGATGACCCAGCGCGCAAAGTGGATAAAGGACAGGTTGATGAGATCGTTGTTGAGCGCTTTGATATGGCCTAGCAGGAAAACGAAGATCCGAAGAAATATCGTCTTCCAAGGCTTCATAGGCGTGATGGCGGTCAACGCATAGGTCTTGCCGTTAATGTTAGTCAAGTGGAACTCCCCCTCCGGAATCCAGGGACTAACATTATCAGATTTGTTTCAGTTATACAACAGCTAGTTGTGGGGGAAAACGCGAACGTCGATGCCTTCGGCGGCACGGATGAGGCGGTCGAGGTCGCTGCCAAAGGCGCGTTCCCACCAGCTGTCGCGGCTGCGGTGGCCGACGTAAATTTGGGTTATGCCGCGTTGGCGGGCGAAGCGGAGAATGGTGTCGACGGCGTCTTCGCCATCGAGCTCGGCGATTTCGGCACCCTTTGAGCGGGCGGTGGCTAGGCCTTCTTGGACGGTTTGGCGCTGTTCCGGCGACCACTCAGGGCGATTGAGATGAACGGTGATGAGCTCACCATGAAAGCGGTCGCGGTTGCGTGCGCCGCTGTCGAGCATGCGGTGAAAATCGGCACCGGGCGAAAGCCAGACAGCGATGCGCTCTTGTGTGCCCCAGAGCTGTTCGATGCCGTGGCGCGCGAGGTAGCGTTCGAGTTGCTTGTCGACGACGTCGGCGGCGAGGAGCAAAGCGATTTCACGTAGTTCAGAGAGCTGGTGTTGGGTCAGCTTCCCTTTGGTGTCATCGACACAGGAGGAAGCAGGAGCGTCGACCACAACAATTTCATCGGCCATCTGAAGGAAGCTAAGTGGAACGACTTCGCTGACGTGTTTGCCGGTGATGGCTTCGACGCGTTCGCGCTTCTCTTCGATGTGCTGAAGATTGACGGAGGTGATGACGGAAATACCGGATTTGAGCAACTGCTCGACATCTTGCCAGCGCTTGGCGTGAAGACTGGAAGGCGGGTTGTCATAAGCTAAGCCATCTACGAGACAGACCTTAGGGTGGCGCTGCAAGATGGCCGGCAGATCCATGACGGCG
>PMQB01000452.1 GCA_003169195.1 Bryobacterales bacterium | reverse complement strand
CTTACGTAATCGCCGAACCCTGTATTGGAACCAAGGACTCTGCCTGTGTGGACGCGTGTCCTGTTGACTGCATCCACCCGAAAAAAGACAGCCCTAAGTTTGAGGGCGAGACTATGCTGTATATCGATCCTGTCGAATGCATCGATTGCGGCGCCTGCGTTCCCGTCTGCCCCGTTTCTGCTATTTTCGCGTTAGATGACCTGCCGGAGAAGTGGAACGACTTCGCCAAGAAAAACGCTGCGTATTTTGGCCGCTAGCCCTTAGACTTGTAATTACTCCCAACCCGACCTATACTGAAGCTCACTTGGAGGCTCGCCCTGCATGCGCGCTAAAGTATGGTTGCTTACGTTTGTTCTGGCCGTAAATCTGCTTCCTGATCCGGCGACTCCTGATCCATCAGTGATCAAGGTTAGTTCGCGGCTAGTGGAAATCCGCGTGGTAGTGCGCGACAAAGCCGGTGCTTTTGTCAGAGACCTCAAACGCGAAGATTTCGTGGTGCGCGACAACGGCACGGAGCGTAGTTTGGCCTTCTTCTCGCCGCAAATGGCAGCCCCGGTCAAAGCGGCGCGCACACTCGTCACAGCCGATGCGAAGGCCTTGAGCATTCGGAATCGCAGTAGCGAATCGTCTGGTCCGGCCACGGTCACGCTGGTGCTTTTGGACACTTTGAATTCGTCTTCCATTGCCGGCACCCAGCAAGGCAAGATCGCGCTCGTGAAGTTTCTGGCTAACTTTCAAGCAAACGAGCCGCTCGGCTTGTATTCGCTGGAAGGTGAAAATCTTCGAGTGATCAGCGACTTTACGCAGGACCCGTCTTCTCTGCTTGAGGTCGCAAAGCACTACACCATATCGCGCTTCGGATCGTTTCAGGCGAAGCCACTTCCGGCTGACATGGTGCAGTTCAGCGCACAGTTTGAACAAGTGGGCGCGATGCTTGCCTCGCAACCGCCGCTACCGATGCGCGGCGGAGATCTCTCCGCAGAACATCTGCGCTTTGAAAGTGCGAAAATCATCGACCTGCAAACCGTTCGCGAAGATCCGTTTCTTCTGGGACAACGCGTTACTTGGACATCGCAGGCGCTGCAAACTCTGGCCAACCACTTAAGCAGCATTCCCGGCCGTAAGAATTTAATTTGGATTTCTGGCGCTTTTCCTGAGATTCTTGGCATTAAGGGCGGTGCCGCACTCTGGTCAGAAGTGGATAGCTACGCCGAAGAAGTGCAGCGCATCACGCACGCTCTGGGCAACGCCAACATTTCCATTTATCCGATTGACTCCACCGGTCTGATCACCGATCCTCGCTTCGATGCTGACCGTGGCGGTCAACAAGCTTTGGCTGAATTACGTCAGCCGCAGGGCTATGAACTCGCGATGCGCGATGCTTCCATTAGCACCATGGAAGTGATGGCGCACGAAACCGGCGGCCGGGCCTATTTCAACAACAACGATGTGGAGGGCTCTATTCGCAAGGCTATGGACGATTCCACAGTTTCTTATTTGCTGGGTTACTATCCGGCCGAGTCCGATTGGGACGGTAAATTCCATAAGCTCGATGTCAAAATCGATCGCCCCGGCATGGACGTCCGCGCTCGGAAGAGTTACTTTGCTGCGCGCGCGGATGTTCCGGTTGACGACAAGAAGTGGGTGGAAGCAGCCATTACGAGTCCGCTTGATAGCCTTGGTATTGGCTTGTCGCTCACTGCCAGTTCAAATCCCATGAATGTAGGTCCACAAGCAATCGACCTTACTGTCGATGCGCGCGACCTGAATCTCATCAACAAAGACGGCTTGTGGCAAGACGATTTCGAACTGATCTTTACTCAATTCTCAGCAGACGGCCATTCGCTTAAAGTCGATCTCGATAGCGGCACTTTGAAGTTCTCCACAGAACGCTATAACGAGGTTCGTGCCAAAGGCTGGTCTTATCACCGCAATATTGATCTTCAGCCGGGTGCCGCGAGTTTGCGAATCGTGATGCACGATAAATCGACGGGCGCGATCGGTTCCATCACTGCTCCGGCGAGAGCCGGCAAGACGTAGGCTCCGCTCTTCATTGGATGGTGGGTGATAAGATTCACAATCCACCTGAAAAGTAGGAGCACCCTTATGCGCATTACGGCTACCACGCAGCGAATCGCTCTCACTTCGTTGTTAATTCTGAACCTTGTCCCTGCCAACGGGAAATCCTCCGAATACTTTCCACCGCCGGATAGTGCTGGCGGATGGCGCACGTTGAAGGATGCTGCCGAACTTGAAAGCAAGGCCGGCATGAGCTTGAAGAAGCTGGACGAAGCCTTCGCCTATGCACAGCGCAGCAGCCAACATGGCGGGTTGCTAGTGGTTCGGCACGGCTGGCTTGTTTACGAGCGCTACTACGGCAAAGGGAACCGCGAAGCGATTCCGGCCATGGCGTCGGTAGGCAAAGCGTATACCAGCATTGCTTGTGGCATTATGCTGCGCGATTGCCACGACAAGATTCCGGAAGGGCTGGATCAAAGAGTATTCAATGAAACATATCTGCCCGAAGCTCTGCCGCTGAACGATGCGCGCAAGGCAGATATCAAGCTGGGGCAACTGCTGAGCATGGCGGCTGGCTTTCACGGCGAAGGTGGCAATCCCGGGTTTGTGAATTTTGAGCCTTCGGTTAAACTGCAACCGGTGCCTGCTCCGAATCCTCCGCTTACGGTGGATGATCAGGATCGCAGCGCTTTGCAGACAGTGCTGTGGACAGAGCCGGGTGGTGGGTATTCTTATGCGTCTTCCTCCCCGCACGTTGCCTCCATTGTTCTGCGCCATGTAACAGGCATGGAGATGCAGGAGTACATCGATCAAAAGTTAGCGAAGCCGATGGGTTGGGGGAAGTGGGGCTACGGAACGCATCACAGTAGCGGGACGCTTCCGCACACGCCGGGCGGCGGCGATATTGCCGTTCGGTCAACAGATGCATTGCGCTTTGGCTATTTGCTTTTGCATCAGGGGCGGTGGGGCACGCAGCAACTTGTGCCGGCAGACTACGTTGCCATGTGCGGCCGCCCGTCTCCCTATCAGAAGCATGCGCCATTTAGCCTGATGTTCGAGGTGAATGCCGACGGGCACGTGGCAGGCGCGCCGGGTGACGCGTTCTTCAAATCGGGCGGAGGCGGCTTCGGAATCATGGTGGTTCCTTCGCTTGATCTGGTGATTTACAAAATGGCCGGCAGCGATTCTCAATATGATCCTGCGCTCACCGGTATTCCGCAAAATTATCCATACGACGGTTCGCGCGACACCTGGAAACCGCCGGCCAAGAGCCAGTTCAACGACGGGCCGATTGGCGTCGACGATGGCGTGCGGCGGGTTCTGGAGATGGTGGCTGCAGCCGTGGACCGCTGACACCAAGACCGCGAAATGAAGGACAATCACACTATGTCGACCCGGTTGCGCATTTGTGCCCTTGTGCTGCCCATCGCCTTGGCTGCGGTCAGCCTGCGGGCCGCCGATTCGCCGAAAGAAACAGTGGAAGAGAAGTTTGCAAAACGGGCGCCGCGGTTGTGGTCTCTGCAGCCTGTGGTGAAACCGGCGGTGCCCGACAGCGCTACCGCTTCTAAGAATCCTATCGATGCATTTGTCGCAGCTATGTATCAGGAGAAAGGGTTGCACCCTTCTCCTAAAGCCGACAAGCTCACTCTTCTGCGGCGTGTCTATTTCGATCTGATCGGTATTCCTCCCACGGTTGCTGAACAAGAGAGTTTTCTGCGTGATACATCTCCAGACGCTTACGAGAAAGTAGTGGATCGCCTATTGGCGAGTGACCAGCATGGCGTGCGCTGGGGACGGCATTGGCTCGATGTTCTGCGCTACGCCGACCTTGATGGTGTGGATGGCTCGGTGATGCCGGCCGCGGGCGGCATCTATCTTTGGCGTGACTGGGTCATCGCCAGCCTCAATCACGATATGCCGTATGACCAGTTTGTGCGCGCGCAGATTGTGGGGAACCGCTATGCGCCCGAAACGATAACCGACCCTGGCGGCCACAGATCTCGGCCGCAAGGAGCGGTGGCTGACACGTTTGCTCTCGGCTTTCTGGCACGCGCCGCTCTCGATCGCGAGGACAAAGACCGCAACGTTTCCATTTCCGCTGTTGAAACAATTTCAACTGCTTTTATGGGCATGACGGTGGGTTGCGCAAAATGCCACGATCACAAGTTTGACCCGATTACCCAAAAGGATTTCTACGCCATGAAGGCGATCTTCGATCCGCTGGTTTTGAAGAACGTCATGCTGGCGACTCCTACTGAGATCTTTGAGGCAGGCCAGAAGCTGGACGAATATAAGCGCAAGAAAGCGCCCATTGACAACGAGATTGAAACTCTAACCGGGGCCTATCGCAAAAAGCTTTTCGATGAGCGGGTGGCACTCCTTACGCCGGAAGTGCAGGCCATTGTGAGAAAGGCTGAGCGCGACCGTACCCCCGAAGAACAGAAAACGTTTGATGACTACTATCCGGTTTTGCGCATAGATCCGTCGAAGATCAAAGCCATTATGTCGAAAGAGGAAGCGGCCCGCTATTCGGCTTTGCTTAAACAACTCGACGCGCTGGGTGAAGTCCCGCCGCTGCCATCGTACTGGACCGTAGAGGAAGATAAAAACCTCCTCAAAGAGAAAAGCTACATTCTCAACACGGGCGATCCGAAGAAGCCGGAGTTGGATCATCCCGTGGAGCCGGGCTTTCCTTTTCAGCCAGCCGGGTTCGATTTTCGCGATGGACGTCGCGAGGCATTTACTGAGTGGCTTACTGCTCCGCAGAATCCGCTTTTCGCGCGTGTGGCTGTGAACCGGATCTGGGGCTGGCACTTTGGCGAAGGGTTACAGCGTGTCACCAGTGACTTTGGTCTGCTGGGCGGCAAGCCGAGCAATCAAAA
>PMQB01000273.1 GCA_003169195.1 Bryobacterales bacterium | reverse complement strand
GCGCTTGCAGTACTTGCACCAGGTGTCCCAAAACTCGATGAGCACGACTTTGCCTTTCAGCGAATCACTCGAAACCTTGTCGCCCTCCACGGTCCTGGCAACGAAATGCAGGGGCGGCTCATCGCGATCTGCGGCTTTGAGGAACGGGAACGGTGCGGCCATCAAAAGACCAGACTGCAGGGCGCGGCGGCGTGTGAGGAACCTTCCGAAAATCTCCATATGTGGAGGATCATATATCGATTCCTGCAAAGGCGCAAGGAAGAAGTTGGAGTGTTAGCTAACTCACGAATTATTGCGGCAATCCGCCTGATCCCACGACCACATCCAGCGAGAGGTTCGCGATTTTGCCGGCGGGGTTCTTCACTTGAACCTCGAGCTTTTGCGGTGAGGGCTCTTTTGCGGGCGTCGGGATGGTCACCTCGATGGCCCGGCTTTCATGGGCTCTGACCGGATAGAGGCCTGTCCCTTTTGGCGCGCCCCAGGCAGCAGGGGCCGTGGCGGTTACCTCTAGACTCGCTTCGGCTGCCGTGTCGTTGTGTAGCAGAACAGGAATCTTGGCGAACGAAGATGGTTCAACTTTCATCTGCGGAGGAAAAAGATCTTGCAAGGATTCGAGATTGTGCGCTTTCCAAAACTGCCTGTAGAACGACCAAGGACCGCCGAGCTCTGCCGAAACACCGTTGCGCGAATCAGGCTCGTAGCCGCGAGCACGTTTGAACGGGACAGCACCGGCGACAGTGCCTTCAAACACGTCGGCAGTGACTAAGCTTGGAACCAATGACTTGCCAAGCACGAGTCGAGTCTTCATCTGCTCAAGTGCACCTAGGTCGTTCTGCTTCAACGCCGCAATAGCCATCTGTCCGGGATAGTCTTGCGTACGATGATTCGCGATGGACTCTAATGCGATTCGACCATAGGAAATCTTGCGAGATGGCGACATTTCCTCCCATGAGTACTGTGGGCCCTTGCCGTCGAGTGCGGAGGGATTTGCGGTGTCAGAGAAGAAATAGAGTTTCTGAGGTTGCCAAGGCCGTAAGCCCTCGGTTAGGTTGCCGTTCGAGGTGTGGTCGCGGGGTGCGGTGATTTGTTCGGGGAACACCGTGGGATCGGCGGCCATGTCGAACGCTTCGGAAGCGAGAACGCTGGCGGCTTGGTGATCGCCATGATTTTCTCCGATGACGTGGGCGGGTAGCCAGGTCATGATGACTTGCGGGCGTGTGAGTCGTACGAGCCGTACGACTTGCCACAGCGCCGAGCCATGGTTCCAGGTTTCGAGTGAGCGTAGTACATCCTGGCCCGGCGTGTCGGGCGCGCCGAGGAACCAAACGTTGGTAATGCCGATAGAACCGACGGCTTTGCGGGCTTCCATCTCACGCTCAGCGCCCAAGGCGGCTGCTTGTTCAAGACCGACGGCATTGCCGCCTCCATCGCCGCGCGTGCCATAGACAACGGCAACGCGTTTCTGCTCGTCTAAGACAGCTTTCGCGAGATAGCCAATGGCCATGCCCTCATCATCGGGATGGGCGGCGATGACGAGGATGTCGGCTTTGAAACGAACGTCGGGTTCGGGGGCAGCGGGATAGGTTTGTGAAGAGAGGATCGCAGGCAGACATAGGAGGAAGCAGAGAATTTGTTTTGTCATTTCAAGAAACCTTTTCTATGTCGGACCGACCTGGAGAGGCAGGTGGGGCTAACTGATGGCCGAGACGGATCATAGGTTTTTCGACGAAATAGTAAGTAAGGGTGGCGAGTGCGAACACTGTGATGAAGTTTAAGGGAAAAGCGGCGAGCACACCGAGCGGAGGCGGGCCAGTGTAGGTGCCGGTAAACAGTAGTTGCTGCCATAGATAAAGGCTAAACGAAATTCGACCAATGAAGCGAAGCGGTGCGAGTTCGAGGAAGCGAGTTAGGTATGACTGCGGATGGAGCATAGTGCCGAGCAGCAGCAACGGATAGACGAGAATACCTGCCACTACGCTCAGCGCGGGCACGTGGAATTTGGCGAAGACAGATAGAGCAACAGCAAGAACTAACGCTGACCATGGATGAATCCACCTTATTGCACTTTGCTGAATGCTGGGCGTCGAGAGCAGGATGGCAATGAGAGCGGGGATGAGGATTTCGTTCAACGAAACATCGGTGCGCCAGACGAGCACCGGGCCGAACTGCAAAGCGGGTGTACCGCTCACGATTGCGTTCCAAACGGCCAACAGCGCGGCGATAACAGCTAGGATCACGGCGCGGCGTTTCACACAGAGAACCAGAAACATGGGGAAGAGCAAATAGAAGTGCTCTTCCATAGAGAGTGACCAGAAGTGATTTGTGAATTCGGTGGCATTGTTGATGCCGCCGTGAAAGGGATAGTAGTTTCTGAAATAGAGAGCGGCGCTGAGAAAGGCTCCAAGGGTGAGCGGCAACCTGTGCATAAGCGCCATGATGCCGACTACGGCTAGATAAAGCATGGCAGCCGGCTGAATACGGCAGACGCGCCGGATGTAGAAACGGCGCAGGCTGATTTTTCCAAAGCGGCGTTCTTCTTCGAGCAAACGGCTGCAGATAAGAATGCCGCTGATGGCGAAGAACAAGTTGACACCGCGATGCCCTTCCCTGTTCAGGACAGCCGTGCTGACTGGGCCTGCTCGATGCACCGTGTCATGCACAGAAATGACGGCGAGCACGGCCAGGGCGCGCCAACCGTCCAGCGACGGAATGTAGCCCGAAGCTTTCGACGCGCGCGGGTTCGCTTTTTCAGCAGTCATTTAGGAGATCTCAAACAGCTTCGCATACTGAGAACGCGATACGATCATGGCTTATGAAAATTAAGCTAGGTGCCGCCGCGGCGGTTTGTTGTGGAATGTTGGGAGCGGCGATTGCGATTGCGCCGTCTGGCCCGATTTTGGAGAACGATCAAGTGAAAGTCATGCGCGCGTTAGAAAAACCCCATGTCAAAGGCAAATTCCACGAGCATAAGCAGAACCGCGTGATGATCTATCTGCAGCCAGGCACGCAGCGCTTTGAATATCAAGATGGACGGCAGCCAGAGGTGTTTGAGTGGAAGGAAGGCGAAGTGCAATGGAGCCCTGCCTCTGGTATGCACGCGCCGGAAGTGACCAGTGACAATCCGTTCAACATTATTGAGGTTGAGTTGAAAACGAACGGTGGCGGGAAGCCGGTTGTGAGTGAACGCGACCCGGTCAAAGTCGATCCGAAGCATTACAAGGTGGAATTTGAGAATGCGCAGGTCCGAGTGTTGCGTGCAAAGATTGAGCCGCATGGGGTGGCGTTGCTGCATGAACATGCACTCAATCGCTTAACGGTTTTCTTGACAGACCAGGAGTTTCGCGTGACAGATTCGCACGGCAAAGTGGATATTGTGAAGCACAAGGCGGGCGAAGCCGTTTGGGGCACGCCGATAGTTCACACGGAAGAGAATTTGAGCGACCAACCATTTGAGGTGGTCGCCGTAGAGTTGAAGAACTGATTACGACTTGCGTGGGAATGCTAAGGGGCGAATGGGTGCTCCGGTTGCGCCGCGGATGTTCATGGGCGCGGCTACAAAGAAGAACTCATAAACCTGATCGCGCGCGAGTTCTTCCAGGTTGAGCACTTCGATGATATGGATGCCTGATTCGACAAGCAGGTGGACGTGTACGGGCATGGCGGGGTCGGGCACTTTTTCAAAAGCGACTGTATCCGCGCCGGCTGCGAAGATTTTCCGTGCGCTAAGCCAGCGAGCAGCTTCCAACGTAGGTCCGGGAGCGACGACGTTGTTGATGTATTTTTTGGCATCGGAAAAATACTGCGCCCAACCGGTGCGCAGGAGAACTATGTCACCGGCTGCGATTTCGATGTTCAATGCGGCAAGGTTTAGATGATCTGCGGTGATTTCGAAATCGACGGGCAGAGCTGGAACACTTTGCTGCCCGGCAATATCAAGCAGCACACCACGGCGAACGATGGGAGCGATTGTATCCACGCCTAGCGCGGTCATGCCCTGTTCGTAAGTCTGCTCTATTGGGCGGCCGCCAAAACAAACGCCATTGCAGGAAAAGTGGCTCAGCGCATCAATGTGTGTGCCAACGTGCGTGCCGAGAGCAATGGCGTCTGCGGCTGAGGTAGAGCCATCGCCGTAGAGAATATCGCCGTGCTTTTTGGTGAGGCTATAGAGAAATGGCGGGTGCGTGGGGTAATGCGGCATGCCCGGGAAATAGGTCTGACCCAGATCGTAGGCGCGCGTGTGGAGCAGTGCTTCGAGATCCATGACGAACACTACGATATCGCTCGCCTTGTTTAGAGAGACAAATTTGGTCGAGCGCGCACTATCTTCGTGGCGAAATACTGTGTACGAAGATTCCTATCCTAAGACCACCGAAGAGTGGGAGAAACTGGCCGACCGAAGAATTTCTCCTGCGGCCGACCGGCTTTTCGCGGGCATCTTTCTGCTGTACCAGCGCGCCACCGGAGCTGAACAAAATGATCGCTTCCAGCGCGATGAGAAGTCGTGGAGCGCTTTTGAACAAGCGGCGCTGCCGGAGATGCGGTCGTTTACGTTTTTTGACCGGCCGAAGAATATGATGCGGACGCCCAACTCGGTATTGGCCGATGCCATGGGGCATATTTGGATGGCGGAGAAGTTGCCAAAAGTCACGGGGCAACCCACCACCATTCAACTGATTCAAGAGCTGGTTCGCCAGATCGCTTCCAAGTACGAGATCACTCCCATCGAACGACGCACGCGCAAACGCGCCTCGCTCGGTTTAGACATTCTTGCCTAAAGCGGCCCTCTACCAGCATTCCAAAATAGCTCTTGCGGTCTACATACTGTCGTAGTAGAATCACACACAGATATAGTAGCTTATATGGCCGCGGCTAAATTTACCAAGCTGGAACTTCAGATCATGCAGGCGCTCTGGGATAGCGGAACAGCCTCTATCCGTGAGATTCAAGAAGCGTTTCCAGACCGCAAGCGGCCTTCTTATACGACGGTGCAGACCACGGTTTACCGACTCGAAGGCAAGAACGCCGTGCGGCGTGTCAAGAAGATCAGCAACGCGCACATCTTTGAAGCAGTTGTTTCGCGAACCGCAGCGCAGCGCAAGCTGATTGACGAAGTGCTTGGCTTGTTCGGAGGGCGCACCCAACCGGTAATGTCGCATCTGATTGAGACAGGGCGACTCACGATGGAAGACGTGAGAGAAGCCGAGCGAGAGCTTCGTCAATTCATGAAAAAAGATTCGAAATGATGTCTGCGGTTTTGAATCATGTTTGGCAATCGACTTTGTTTGCGGCGGCAGTAAGCGTATTGACGTTGGTGCTTCGGCGAAACCAAGCGCGCATTCGCTACTGGCTGTGGGTTGCGGCCTCGCTGAAGTTCTTGCTGCCGTTTTCCATATTGGTGAGCGCCGGGAGTCATTTAAGGTTAACGAACGAATCGGCAGCAGCGCCGAGCAGCTTTTCGCTCACCGTGGAGCAAGTGGGGCAGCCGTTCGGTAGCCATGCCGTCGCGAATGTCGCTCCCGTGGTGAAGCGTTCTGCCGATTTAGCGCCTGCCATTTCGCTGGCAGTTTGGGCTTGCGGCTTTGTTGGCATATCGTTTCTCTGGTTTATGCGCTGGGCTCGGCTCAGGGCGGAACTGCTCACCGCCTCGGCGATCTTTCTTGTTGATGGAGTAACGACGCTGAACTCTCCCACGTTGCGCGAGCCAGGTGTGTTCGGTATCTGGCGGCCGAAATTGATTCTGCCCACAGGGATTGTTGATTTGCTCTCGCATGCGGAACTGGAGGCGATTCTCACGCATGAACTTTGCCACATCCGGAACCGCGACAACTTAACAGCGGCGCTGCATATGTGCGTAGAGGCAGTGTTTTGGTTTCATCCGCTGGTTTGGTGGATGGGCACTCGGTTAGTAGAAGAGCGCGAACGGGCTTGCGATGAAGAGGTCCTCACCCTTGGCAGCGAAGCGCATATCTATGCCGAAGGGATTCTCAAGACTTGTGAATTCTATCTGGCGTCTCCGCTGATTTGCATTTCGGGAGTGTCAGGCTCAGACCTGAGAAAACGAATCGCGCGCATCATGACAGCGAAGGTCGCAACCAGTTTGGGCGCTGGCAAGATACTGTTGTTGGGTATGGCGGCATCGGCATCCGTGTGTGTGCCCGTCGCGTTGGGTGTTTTAAGTGCTCACGCGAGCGTTGCCCAATCCATCAACACAAGTCCGGCGAGTGCCCGCTTCGCATCGGTTTCGATTAAAGCGAATCGATCGGGCGGCATGCGAGAAGTTGTGCGATTCTTTGGAGATCGCTGTGGTGCCACAAACATCACGCTCAAGTCTCTGGTGGCCATGGGCTATGGGGTGCAAGAATCGCAAGTTACAGGCGGCCCACCTTGGATTGACACAGAAAGGTTCGACATAGCGGCGCAGGTTCCTGGCGCGCCGCAAGGCAAAGCCGACGAGCAGCGCATGTCGGAGATGGTGCGCGGTCTTTTGGCTGAACGCTTTGGCTTGGTGCTGCACCGGGAGAGGACCGAGGTTCCGATCTATGAACTGGTTGTGGCCAAGACCGGGGCGAAGCTTCACAAAGCTGGAAGAGCGATTACGCCGGCTGATGTGTCCACCGATGCGAGGATTTCTCCGCACATGGTGGTTAACGTAACCGGAAGTACCGGGTCGGAGTTACGGTTCTTGGCCGCCGAAGTATCGCGAGAAGTGGGACGCACAGTGATCGACAAAACCGGACTGAAGGGAGACTTCAATTACAGTCTTTATTGGACTCCTAACCAAAGTGAGCATCAGACGTCAAAATCTCCCAAAGGAGTCTCTATCTTCAGCGCGTTGGAGGAACAACTCGGCCTGCGTTTGCAGCCGGCGGTTGAACGGACAGATGCCTTGCTGATTGATCATTCCGAGCGTCCGGTTCTAGAGACGGGCGATCTGTTGCCGGAAATACGACGTGTACCGGTGCGGACGCGTGTGGCGGAGAAGACGCCACCAACACATCTCTTGATTGACCGTTCGCAAAGCCCAGTTTTGGAGAGAGACGATCTGCTGCGGGAAAACCCACGTGAACTGGTGCAACCACAAGCGGTAGACGTGCCGCATGCGGCTGAGAATACACCCATTGAGGGGATTGAGAATGCGGTTATCTTCGTTGCGGCTCGCGTTCTCTCTCCAGTCATGCCGAACACGCGCGATCTTCCCGATGGTTTAATTACCCAACCGACGCGCGTGGAGGTTGAAACCCGCATCAACGCTATTGGACTGGTTTCAAAGGCTTGGCTAATCAACTTTGATCAAGGAACGCCGATAGGCGCTGCGGCTTTGGCCGCTGCCAAACAGTGGAAGTTTGAGCCCGCCAAGTTGCACGGGCAACCAGTGGAAAGCGATCACACAATAGTGTTTGAGTTTCGGCCGAAGGAGTAAACAAGCCATAATGAAGTTCTCCAATATGATTTCGATTTGTTGCTTAGGATTCGCATTCGCGCTGCTTGTGAACGCGCAGGCGCCGGCGTTCGACGTTGCATCGGTCAAGCCGA
Source organism: Bryobacterales bacterium (assembly GCA_003169195.1). Lineage (GTDB taxonomy): Bacteria > Acidobacteriota > Terriglobia > Bryobacterales > Bryobacteraceae > Bog-105. The sequence continues at coordinate 25,840 of PMQB01000273.1, read as the reverse complement.
ACAAGTCTGGCGACATGGGCACGCGCATCATGTTCCAGCCCGGCGGCCGATTCGAAGCCAACAACGCCTCGTTGAAAACGCTCCTTGAGATCGCCTACGATGTTCGAGATTTTCAAGTGTCAGGCGGTCCGGCGTGGATGAGTTCTGATAGATACGATATCCAGGCCAAAGCGGAGGGTCGTCAGCAGGGCGACCTTCGCACCGAGACGGAGGAACAGCGCAAAGCCGACTTGGATCGTCGGCGACTTATGATTCAGGCCCTGCTCGCCGAGCGCTTCAAACTCGCGGTTCATAAGGAGTCGAAGGAATCTACCATTTATGCGCTGGTCGTTGCCAAAGGTGGACCAAAGATAAAGGAGTTGCCGCCGGAAACAACACCTGCTCCCGATCCCAAGGACGCCCCCAAAGAATCCCTTGATAAGCCCGACCCAAAACGGCTGCCCCGAGGCATGATGCGCATGGGACCAGGAGAACTGACCGCGCAAGGTGTAAAGATCATATCGCTGGCAAACTCGCTGTCCAACGCCGTAGGCCATCCGGTTTTTGACAAAACGGGTCTTACGGGAGATTACACTTACGAGCTCAAGTGGACGCCGGACGAAAACCACGGAGACGCTGCCTCCTCCGCCGATGCGAACGGCCCGTCGATTTTTACTGCGTTGACAGAACAACTCGGACTCAAATTAGAATCGCAAAAAGGGCCGGTCGATGTGATTGTGATTGACCATGCGGAGAAAGCCTCCGAAAATTAGACGGGCACTCATCTTGTTCGTGGGCGCTTGCCTCTTCATGGTGCGTTTGTTCGCGGCGCAGCATTCGGGGCAAGTGTTGTTCTCGGGCTTGCCGGTGCCGGGCGCGAGCGTCACGGCATCACAAGGTGAGAAAAAGATGCACTTGGTCACGGATGCAGAAGGCGCTTACGCTTTCGCTGATTTGAGTGACGGCGCATGGACGGTGGAAGTTCAGATGACCGGCTTCTCTGCCCTGAGCCGCCAGGTCACGGTGAGTGCGAACGCGCCCGCGGAGAAGTGGGAACTCGCGCTCCTACCGCTCGATCAAATCAAGTCGGTTATTCCGATGGGAACACGTGTGAGCGCTCCGCCGCCTCCTGCTCCGTCCGTTCCCAACGCTTCACCTGCCGCACTTCCAAAGGAATCTGCGCCGAAAGAGGCTAAAAGCGAAGACGAGACAGCCGATGGATTGTTGATCAATGGCAGCAGCAATAATGGCGCGGCGTCTCCATTCGCGCAATTCGCGGCGTTTGGCAACAGCCGCTCGGGACATCGTGGCCTGTATAACGGCGGCATCGGGATTATCGGCGATATCTCTGTGTTGGATGCGCAATCGTTTTCACTGACCGGCCAAGAAACGCCGAAGCCATCTTATAGCCGCATTACGGGCGTGGCCACGTTAGGCGGACCGCTGAGAATTCACCATCTATTGAAGAACGGGCCGGTCTTCTTTCTTGGGTATCAGTGGACCAGGAACCGTGATGCGAACACAGCCACTGGACTGGTGCCTACGCTGGCCGAGCGCAATGGGCTGATTCCCGCGAGCCGTGTGAGCCCGCAAGCGCTGTCTTTATTGACTTTTTATCCACTTCCGAATTTCGCCGGAAGTTCGCGTTACAACTATCAAATCCCGCTGGTGAACACCACGCATCAGGATGCACTGCAAGCTCGGCTCAACAAATCAATTGGGCAGCGAAATCAGATTTATGGGCGCTTTGCTTTTCAAGATACGCGCAGCAGTTCACCCAACCTTTTCAGTTTTCTTGATACGACGGATGTGCTGGGTCTGGCGGCGGATACCAACTGGTCCCATCGTTTCGGTTCGCATGTGTTTACAACGTTCGGGTATCAATTCAGCCGTTTGAGTACGCATGCTGTTCCGTATTTTGAAAACCGGCAAAATGTTTCGGGGGACGCCGGCATTACTGGGAACAACCAGGCACCGCTGAATTGGGGGCCACCGAGCCTCACATTTTCGAGCGGCATTACCGGGCTGTCTGACGGGTTGCCCGCATCGAACCACAATCAGACGGGCAGTGTTTCGGATTCCACATTGTGGATTCGCGGGCGGCATCACGTCACCCTGGGCGGAGATTTTCGTAGGCAGCAATTCAACTATCTCTCGCAGCAGAATCCGCGCGGCAGCTTTAATTTTACCGGTACGGTGAGCGGTTTTGACTTTACGGATTTTCTGCTCGGCGTTCCAGACACAAGTTCGATCGCGTTCGGCAACGCGGATAAATATTTTCGCGACTCGGTCTATGATTTCTATGCCACGGACGATTGGCGAATGAGTCCGGAACTTACGATTAACGCGGGCGTGCGCTGGGAGTACGGAGCACCGATTACGGAACTCTATGGGCGATTGGTGAATCTTGATGTGGCTCCGGGTTTTGCGGCGGTTGCGCCGGTGGTCGGAAACAATCCGCTCGGACCGCTCACGGGCGCACGTTATCCTTCTTCGCTCGTTCACCCGGATAAACATGGCGTGGAACCGCGCATCGGTATAGCCTGGAGGCCGCTCTCTGGTTCATCTTTGGTGGTGCGCGCGGGTTACGGCATTTACTACAACACCTCGGTGTATCAGAACATTGCGACTCAAGTGGCACAGCAAGCGCCGCTCTCTAAGAGCTTGAGCGTAGCGAACAGCGCGGCTAATCCTCTGACGCTGGCGAACGGGTTTAGTGTAACGGCGAGTTCTACGACCGACACTTTCGGGGTAGATCCGAATTTTAGAATAGGCTATGCGCAGAATTGGCAAGTTTCTGTGCAGCGGGATCTGCCTGGGTCGCTGCAAATGACGGCCACCTACTTAGGCATCAAAGGAACGCGCGGTATGCAGGAGTTTTTGCCGAATACTTTGCCAACCGGCGCGGCTAATGCGTGTTTCGTTTGTCCAAGCGGTTACGTATATCTCAGCTCAGGCGGCAATTCGACGCGTGAAGCAGGACAGTTTCAGTTGCGGCGTAGGCTGCACAGCGGCATCACAGCCACGCTGCAATACATTTTTTCGAAAGCGATTGATGACGATTCGTCGTTGGGTGGGCAGGGCTTCGGACTCACGCAGAGTGCTGNNGCGCAGAACTGGCTCGACCTGAGTGCGGAACGAAGCCGGTCAAGCTTTGATCAGCGTCATTCGCTGAATGCGCAGATTCAATACACGACAGGCATGGGCTTGGCTGGTGGAACGCTTTTATCAGGTTGGCGCGCGGGTCTCCTGAGAGAGTGGACCTTCGCTTCTTTGATCGGCGCGGGCAGCGGCTTGCCGGAAACGCCCACGTTGCCTACGCCGGTGAATGGCACCGGCATTATTGGGCCACTGCGGCCTGATTATACGGGTGCTGCACTTTACGCTGCGCCTGCTGGATTGTTTCTCAATCCCGCCGCCTATGCGGCTCCGCTACCGGGCCAGTGGGGCAATGCGGGAAGGAATACCATCACGGGTCCGGCGCAGTTCACGTTGAACGCTTCAATGGGCCGCACGTTTCGAGTGAACGACCGCTTCAATCTTGACCTGCGCGTTGATTCGGCAAACGCTCTGAATCATGTGGTGTTCAACAGTTGGAATACAAATGTTACGAGTGCGCAATTCGGGTCGCCTACATCGGCAAATAGCATGCGCAGCCTGCAGACAACGCTGCGGCTGAGGTTCTAAGGGAGATGCGATACACGGCGTTCTTCTTCGCACTGCTCGCAACCGCGCAACAAGTGGGCCAGAATACGACGCCGGGCGCAAGTGGCCCTGCGACGTTCACCTCTAGTACGCAGTTAGTGGTGGAAACAGTGGTTGTGACAGACAAGAATGGTGCGCCGATTGATGACCTGACGGCGAAGGATTTCGCCATTACGGAGAACGGTGCACCGCAAACCATTCGCGTGTTCGAGCATCAGAACCTTCCAAAGACTCCGGCCACGGTTCCAACTGTCACCTCCGATACCAGCAGTGTGCATCTGTTTGACAAGCTGGGCAAAACGCATATCTCTCCGGAAGCGAGCGGCAGCGTCAAATACAAAGACCGGCGCTTGTTGGCGCTGTATTTCGACATGACCGCGATGCAAGAAGGCGAGCAAATGCGCGCGCTTCAGGCAGCGCGGCAATTCATCCGCACGCAGATGCAAGGCCCTGATCTGATGGCGATCATGCGTTATTCCGGTGGTTCGGTTGATGTATTGCAAGATTTCACGGATGACCGCAACCGGCTCTTGAGCATTGTGGGCACGATGATTGTGGGTGAGCGCGAAGGTCTGGATGTTTCGAATGCCGACGCGAGTGCGGCCGACACGGGCGCGGCATTCGGCCAGGACGATAGCGAGTTCAACATCTTTAATACCGACCGTCAGTTATCGGCACTCCAAACGGCTGCGATAATGTTGGGGCAATTAAATGAGAAGAAGTCGCTCATTTATTTCGCCGGCGGCCTGCGCTTGAGCGGCATGAACAACCAGGCGCAACTGCATGCCACCGTCAACGCGGCCATACGCGCAGGTGTCTCGTTTTGGCCGATTGATGCGCGCGGCCTGGTGGCAGAAGCGCCTTTGGGCGATGCCACCAAGGGTTCGCCCGGCGGCATTGGCATGTACACCGGCAACTCGGCGCTGGCAGCGACATCAAATTTTCAGCAATCGCAAGATACGCTCTATACGCTCGCGTCTGATACCGGCGGCAAAGCGCTGCTCGATTACAACGATTTGACGAAAGGCATTGTGCAAGCCGAACAAGCGGTGACGAGTTATTACGTCATTGGCTACTACACAACAAACAGCGCGATGGATGGTAAATTCCGGCGGGTGAAGATTACGCTCACGCGCGATCTGGCGGCCAAGCTGGATTACCGGCAAGGCTATTACGCAGGCAAAGAGTTCAGCAAATTTACCGCGGTCGACAAAGAGCGCCAACTGGAAGACGCGCTGCTGCTGGGTGATCCGATCACGGAACTTACGATCGCAATGGAGGTGGATTATTTCCAATTAAACCGATCCGAATATTTTGTGCCGATTGTGGTGAAGATCCCCGGGCGTGAATTGGCGCTGGTGAAGCGGCGGGGCGGCGAACGGACGCTCATTGATTTCATTGGCGAGATCAAAGACGATTATGGTTCGACGATGACCAACGTGCGCGATAAAGTGAACGTCAAATTGAGTGATGCCACGGCTGCCGAATTAGCGAAGCGGCCCATTGAATACGACGCGGGTTTCACGCTGCTTCCGGGTAAATACACAATCAAATTCCTGGCGCGCGACGACGAAACGGGCCGCATCGGCACTTATCAGACTTCGTTTATCATTCCCAATTTGATGAAAGAAGAGAAGCGTTTGCCGATTAGTTCGGTGGTATTGAGCAGTCAGCGGGTGGATTTCAAAGATGCTCTATATAACGCGATTAAAGATAAAGCGCAAAAGGAAGAACCCAGCAATCCGTTGGTGCAGGATGGACAAAAGCTGATACCTAGCGTGACGCGAGTGTTCAGTAAAGCACGGAATATGTTCGTGTATCTGCAAGCCTATGAACCGGGCGTGGAGACGGTGCGGCCGCTCGTGGCCTTTGTCAGTTTTTATCGAACGCAAGAAAAAGCATGGGAGACGCCGCCTATCAAAGTAACCGCGAGTTGGGACAACCGGCTGAAGACGATGCCGATTGAGTTCAACATTCCGCTCGACGCGCTGGCACCCGGCAAGTACGATTGTCAGGTTTCCATACTAGATGCGACGGGCCAGAAGACTGCTTTTTGGCGAGCTCCCATTGCCGTCGTACCTTGATGAAAAGCCCGCCCATTACTATGTAGATAGCTTGCAACTCCGTTTATTCACCGCCCTGGGCGCATTGGCCCTCGCCGCGTCTGCGGCCACCAGCACCGTTTGGGAGGTCAACGGATTTTCCGATTTCCTCAAAGGTCGGCTTGTCAATCTTTCTCTGAGTGCAGATGGCATCTTGCAACCGGGACCATCGATTCGTTGGTCAACTCCACTGGATCAGCCCGCACTGTGGTCGATTGTCGCTGCGCCGGATGGAAGCATGTTCGCGGCCACGGGTCACTCAGGCAAGGTGTATCGGGTAAATGCCAACGGCAAGTCCACATTGGCTTGGTCCGCGCCACAAAGCGAAGTATTCGCGCTCGCTTGCGATGCCAAAGGCATTCTTTTCGCAGGTAGCTCGCCGAGCGGTAGCGTTTATCGCATTGACGGTGCAAATGTGCGAGAGATCTGGCGCGCTCCGGCGAAGTACATTTGGGCGATACAGATCGGGCGTGAGGGCGAACTGTACATTGCCACGGGTGAACCCGGCCGCATTTACCGGCTGGCTGCGGGCGCGACCACAGCGGACCTATATTACGAAACGGGACAGGCAAACGTTACCGCTTTGGCGTTTGGGGCCAATGGTCACATACTCGCGGGTACTGATCCGAACGGCCTCATTTATGAGATCAGTGCGCAGGGCAAGGCCAGCGTTTTGTACGATTCGTCGCTCCCTGAAATTCGCGCCATCGCTAGCGATAGCAAGGGTTTCATCTATGTGGCCGCGATGGGCGGCGCACTATCCACCCGCACAGGCACCGCCCCTGCCACTGCTACGTCGACTTCCACAGCCGTTGCTGCTTCACCCACAGTTATCACCGTGAGCGAGGCGAAAGAAAATGAACAAAGCGGGGTGAAGGTTTCGACAACCAACAGTGCAGTAACTAGCGCTCAATCGTCAGGAGCTTCCACCACGGCCTCGGTGAGTGAAGCCAGTGGCGTGGAGAAATCCGCGATCTATCGAATCTCTCCAAGTGGCGCAGTGGAAACCTTGCGCACGTCGAAAGAAGAAAATGTTTACGACCTGCTGCTCGATGGCGAGAGCCTGCTTTTCTCTACCGACGACAACGGCCGCATCTATCGTTGGCGCGACCACCAAACCACCCTGCTTTCGGAACCTGGCAATGGCGAAACTACGCGGCTGCTCAAAACGAATGGGAAGCTGTTTGCGGCGATGAGTAATCCGGCACGAATCTTCGCGTTTGATCCAGCGGGTAGCGGACCGTCTTCTTACGAATCGCAGGTACATGATTCTTCGAGCGTGGCGCGCTGGGGTCACCTGCAATGGCACGGTTCAGGCTCGGGCTTGGCGTTTCGGACACGCACAGGAAATACCGCGCGCCCGGATGCAACTTGGAGCGCCTGGTCAGCGGCAATTAGCGATCCTGCAAATGCTTTGATGACGAGCCCCGTAGCGCGCTTCATTCAATGGCGTGCGGAATGGCCTGCGGGGAGCAGCGCCGCTATCTCAACCGTGGACCTTCCTTATTTGCCGCAAAACGGCCCCCCCTCCGTGCACAGTATCAGCGTGACTTCGGTTATCTCGAACAATCCGCAAAAATCGGGCAACACCGCCGCAAGTTCATCTGCGGCGTATTCCATCACAGTCACGGACACAGGAGAAGCGCCCGCGGCGAGTTCGTCCACGTCGGCGTCACAATCTGTTTCGCGCTTGCAGTCTACCCAAACGCAGATTACCTGGCAAGCGGATGATCCCGATGGCGACCGCCTCGTCTACTCGCTTTACTTCCGTTCGGAAGACGAGACGAACTGGCATCTGATTCGCAATCGCATGTTCGAGAATACGCTGTTACTAGACCCCGATGTATTTGCCGATGGGCGCTATTACTTCAGAGTGGTTGCTTCGGATGCTCCTGCCAATGCGCCCGAGTTCGCGCTTGAATCGGAGATCGCCAGTTCGCCGGTTTTGATTGATAACACGCCGCCGGTGGTGTCGTTCGGCAAAGTGACGCGCAACGGAGCAGTGCTGGACGCCGATATCAACGCAGACGATAAGACGAGCCCACTTCGGTTGTGCGAATACTCAATCGACGCAAGCTTCTGGCAGCCCGTGGAAGCGGTGGATGGAGTAACCGATTCCCCGCGCGAACGGTTCCATCTGCACTTAGACAATTTGAAAGAAGGCGAGCACTTACTAGTTGTGCGCGTCTACGACACGTCGAACAACGCGGGTTTGGCGCGCACTACTTTGCGGTAGCGCTGCCGCGGTGCACTGCATCAAGCACACCGTTGATGAACGAAAGCGATTCATCGCCCGAAAACTGCCGCGCCAACTCGAGCGCTTCGTCAATAACTACGGGCCCAGGCAATTCGTTGCGCTCTAACTCGTAAATCGCCAGGCGCAGAATATTGCGATCCACCACGGCCATGCGCTCCAAACGCCAGTTGGCCGCTTTCGCTTCAATCTTTTTATCGATCTCTTCCGCATTGGCCACGGTGCCGCGCGCCAGTTCTTCCATGAACTTGTCGGGCTTCAACTGCACGTCGGTCTGCGTTTCTTCGGAATGCAGCGTGTCGTAGTAGTGGGCAATGGCGCGGTCAATGGGTTCGCGCCGCATGTCCCATTCGAACAAGACCTGCAAAGCGCGCGTTCTTGATCTGTGTCGAGCCGCCATAACTAGCGGATATCCTTCAATTGCTTCACCAGGTTCGCCAGTTCAATCGCCACTTCGGCCGCTTCGGCGCCTTTGTTGCCGCTCTTGCCGCCCGCGCGGTCCATGGCTTGTTGCATGTCATCGGTAGTCAAAACGCCAAACGCGACCGGAACTCCGGTATCCTGCGTGACGCGGTTTAGACCTTCCGATGCGCCACCCGCCACGTAATCAAAATGCGGAGTATCGCCTCGCACAACGGCGCCAAGCGCTACAATTGCGTCGCATTTCGGCGCTATATGTTTGGCAGCCGCCGCCAGTTCCCATGCCCCAGGCACTTTCACGAACAAAACATTTTCGGGCGGACAGCCGTGCTTTTCCAGCACACTGAGCGCACCTTTGGCCAGTTGTTCAGTAATGAACTCATTGAAACGGCTTACGATAACTGCGATTCGCAGATTACTGGCGTCGAGCGATCCTTGGAAGGTCTGATATGACATGAATGCGGAGGCGGACACTCGCTATGGGATACTTGAAGTTTACCCCTCAGTCTACCGCAACATGGACCCCCGCTTCATACGCAATTTCTCTATCATTGCGCACATCGACCACGGCAAATCCACGCTAGCCGACCGCTTGCTGGAGTTTACCGGCGCTTTGTCGCAGCGCGAAATGATGGAACAAGTGCTGGACAGCATGGATTTGGAGCGTGAACGCGGCATCACCATCAAAGCCCACGCCGTGCGCCTCAATTACAAAGCCGATGACGGCAATATGTACGAGTTGAACCTCATCGACACGCCTGGCCACGTGGATTTCACGTACGAAGTGTCGCGCAGTTTGCAGGCTTGCGAAGGCGCTTTGCTGGTGGTGGATGCCTCGCAAGGTGTGGAAGCGCAAACGCTGGCGAACACGTATCTGGCGCTGAATCACAATCTGGAAATCATTCCGGTTATTAATAAGATCGACCTTCCTTCCGCTGAGCCGGAACGGATTCGCGAGCAGATTGAACAGCTCATCGGGCTCGACGCGAGCGAGGCCGTGTTGGCCAGCGCGAAGAATGGCATTGGGATCAAAGAAATCCTCGAAGAGATTGTGAAGAAGGTGCCTGCGCCAAAGGGCGACCCCAACGCTCCGTTGCGTGCACTCATCTTCGATTCGTGGTTCGATCCCTACCGCGGCGTTATCATTCTCACGCGCATCATTGACGGCACGCTGCGCAAAGGCCAGAAGATTCGTCTTTGGTCAAATGGCAAGGTGCACGAAGTGGATGGCGTTGGGTTCCAATCTCCCAAGCCGATCCCGTGCGACGAACTGGGCGCGGGCGAAGCAGGTTTCCTTTTCGCGAATATCAAAACTGTTTCCGATGCGATGATCGGCGACACGATTACCGACGAACCGACCACGGTGACCGAGCCTCTTCCCGGTTTTCAAGAGATTAAGCCGATGGTTTTCGCGGGTCTGTATCCGATTGAATCGCACGAACACGGCTTGCTGCGTGACGCGCTTGAAAAACTTCGACTCAACGACAGCGCATTCAACTTCGAGCCCGAAAATTCGGTTGCTCTTGGTTTTGGTTTCCGTTGCGGCTTTCTAGGTTTGCTGCATTTGGAAATTGTGCAAGAGCGGTTGGAGCGCGAGTTTGAGATTGACCTCATCACCACCGCGCCGGGTGTTCGCTATCGCGTGAGCACGACTTCGGGCGATCTGGTTGAAGTCGACAATCCGCAGAAATTTCCCGACCCGACCAATATTGAAAAGATCGAAGAACCGATCATCGACGCGACGGTGATTACACGCGAAGAATACATTGGCGAGATTCTGAAGCTGCTGGAAGAGAAGCGCGGCATACAAAAAAAGTTTGAGTATATCGGGGGCGACCGTGTGTTGCTCATGTATGAAATGCCGCTAAACGAAATTGTTCTGGATTTTTACGACCGCCTTAAATCTGCCAGCCGCGGCTATGCCTCGCTCGATTATCATTTGTCTGGTTACCGCGTGTCGCCCATGGTGAAGATGGATGTTCTGGTGGCCGGCGAACCCGTGGACGCGCTGGGGATGATCGTACACCGCGATTTCGCCTATGAGCGCGGCAAGACACTTATCGAACGCTTACGCAAATTGATTCCGCGTCAGATGTTTGAGGTAGCTCTGCAGGCCGCGATTGGGAACAAGATCATCGCCCGCGAAACCATTGCCGCCATGCGTAAGAACGTGCTCGCCAAGTGCTACGGCGGAGACATTTCGCGCAAACGAAAACTCCTTGAAAAGCAGAAGGAGGGCAAACGCCGCATGAAGCGCGTAGGCCGTGTGGAGATACCGCAGGAAGCGTTCCTGGCTGTGCTGAAAGTCAGCACCGATTCCGGCGAATAACTACAAAACGGCGAGTAGTTCTTCGACACGGATGGGTTTCGATAAATAGCCGTCCATACCCGCCGCCAGACACTTCTCACGATCGCCGCTCATCGCATTGGCCGTCAAAGCGATAATACGCGTGTGTTCGCCGGTGGTTTTTTCTTTCTCGCGGATCAGCGCCGCCGCCTCCAATCCACTCAACACGGGCATCTGCACATCCATCAGCACCAAGTCGAAGGTCTCCTGATCGAGCTTGTCCAGTGCCTCGCGCCCGTTATTGGCTACGCGCACGAAATGGCCCTGCCGTTCCAGCAACTTAACCGCGAGGCGCTGATTCACAGGGTTGTCCTCCGCCAGCAAAATCCGCCGGCGCGCGTCCTGGATGGTATGCCTTGTGATGAGCTTCCGTTCCACTCGTTGATTTGCAAGCGTACTGCCCATCACTTCAGTAACACCATGGCGAAGCGCGTTCCGTTTGATGGGCTTGCGGAGATATCCTTCAATCCCGATGGCTCCGCAGCGGGCGGCATCGCCCCTCTGTCCGTGCGCGGTGAGCATAAGCAGTTTAGTTTCCTCAGGACCAGCCAGAGTGCGAATACGCTCGGCAACCGTAAAACCGTCCAAACCCGGCATGCGATCGTCCAAAATGACCAGCTGATAAGGCTCACCCGCCATGTAGGCGCGCTCGAATTCTTGCGCCGCGGAAGACCCGTCCAACAGAATGGTTGCCTTTGTTTGCCAGGTAGCGAGCGTCTGCTCCAGCATCTCTCGATTGACCAGATTATCGTCGGCCACCAGCACGCGCAATCCCGGCAATACAAAGGGAGTACGCACCGCCGCTTCCTGCGCACTCACGCCAAAGACAGCAGTGAAATGAAAGGTACTGCCACCGCCAAGCTCACTTTCTACCCAAATTTTCCCCTGAAACAACTGCACGAGTCGCGAACTGATGCTCAGCCCGAGACCCGTGCCGCCAAACTCACGAGTGATGGATCCATCGGCCTGCGAAAACGCTTCGAAGATTTTCGCCTGTTTGTCGGCGGCAATACCCATGCCCGTATCATGCACGCGAAAGTGCAATTCCACCGAATCATCCTTCATGCGTTCGAGCGAAACTTGCAAACCCACCTCGCCCGCCTTGGTGAACTTAATCGCATTACCCAAAAGATTCACCAGCACCTGCCGCAACCGTCCGGGATCGCCCGTCAACCGCTCGGGCACTGCAGGCGCTATATTCCAGACCAATTCCAGACCCTTGCGGTGCGCTTGAATCGCCAGCGGACCCAACGCCTGAAACAAAGCATCTTCCAATTGAAACTCGATTGTCTCGAGCGAAAGATTGCCCGATTCGATTTTTGAGTAATCCAGCAGTTCGTTGATCAGGTTCAGCAGCGACTCAGCCGAACTTCGCACCATTTCGAGATTTTCGCGTTGATCGGGGTTGAGGTCTGTATCCAGCACGAGTTCCGTCATCCCGATCACGCCGTTCATGGGTGTGCGGATTTCATGACTCATGTTTGCCAGAAACTCACTCTTCGCGCGGCTGGCTGAATTGGCCATTTCCACCGCTTGACTCAGCGCTGCCTCGGCACGCTTACGCTCGGATACGTCTTCGCCCACCAACATCTTCCCCGTCCAATCGCCCTGGGGATTGTATATCGCCGCATTGAACCAACAGATATGACGCTCTGAACCATCGCCTGCTCGGACGTAGTCTTCGTGCTTCACGCAGAGCGTCTGACCGCCGCCGCCTTCAATCAGCCGCTCTCCCTCGACGCTGATTTCGCGTACGACAAAGTTTTCCTTCCAGTCGAGTCCGATTACGCTGTCTGCTGGCCGCGCCAATAGCTTCGAAAGATGTTCATTGCAGGCGGATACTTTTCCTTGTTGGTCCAAGTGGACGATCAACAGCGCAAGATTGCCAAGCACTTCCCGGCGTGCCCGCGCAGCATTGACCAATGCTAGCTTCTGTCTCTCTATGCGTCTTCCCTGAACATAAATGAGGCTGACCGAACCCAAGATGGCCAGAAGTCCCAAAAACAACAGCGTGATCACGTGTTCGGCCGTCCACCACGACGGCCCCGCTATGAGTTGAAAGTCATCAGCCGATCGCGCCAGAATTTCAAACGATTCAGGATCGCCATTGCGGTCTTTGACCGCCGCGCAGATGCCTGTCACGCGGATGACGGAACCGGGCACACCCATTCCATCATCGGCGGTTGCACTCCGTTCGAGTTTCACAGGAACGAGCCGTTTCCCCTGTTTCACTAAGAATGTATGCTGCGTCGCGCTTTGGTTGTGCTCCACAACCGTGCCTTCGATTTCCACTAACTGCCCGTCAAAGGGAACATAGAAAACCGTAAGCTTCTTCTTTAGGATGGCTGAACTGTCCACTTTTCTGGGTTTAATCGGCGCTCCTTTCCCAATCACCCGATAGACAGCGTCCTGCAACTCAGGCGAGTAAGTGCCAAGGGCGCCGAATCCCGCCGCCTCAATTTCAGTGCCAGCCGCTACCAGTTCTTCGCTTTTGGCGTGAACCTCCAGCGATGAGTCTCCCTCTTGAATGTAAAGAATTTTTCCCGGTTTTTGATAGGTGACTATTCCGCGTACGCGAATTCGGTGAAACGGCGCAATCCCCTGTCCAAACTGCAAAAGACTGTTCAGCGGCCGCAATGGCGCGTCGTAAGGATTGCGAAACCCTTTGGTCACAACCTCGATCTCTTGCAAGTTCGGCGAAATCAGCTTGATCCCCACCAATTGTCTGCGGTCGTTATAAACAGAGGCACAGGCACCGCGGATCCGTACGATTGAATCCACCAGTCCCGCATAGTCTCCGCTGTAATCGATCACGCGCGCGCTCACTACCCCATCGCCCGTGTCAAGGTTCATCACAAGAACCATTCGATTCCACACTTCCTCAACGTGAGCCGTCCGCACCAACCCCGATAATTGAATCCATTGGCTGTCTTGATCGCCGCCGTTGATCTCGTTCATCCGGTACAACCTGGATTTGGGCTCTTCTCCACGCCCAACCACTTTGATCTTCGTGGCTGAGACCGACGGTGCGAACCAGCCGGGGTTCGAAGTGCCTTCGATTTCAACAATCTCTCCCGCGTGATAGGTTATTTCGTTATTAGCGGGATCAACGGCAATACCGCTGGTGCTGTCCTGGAAAAAGAAACTGCTCCCCCACCCGTTTGGAGTCGTAACCACGCCGCGCAGATGTAAAGGCAAATGTTTGGCCGCTTCATTAAAAGCCAAGCCCCGCACCGCAGCCACCGTAGTCAACACCTGAGGCGCATGGCTATCCTGCCCCGCTGGCGCGCTCATGGTGCCAAGCAGGATCATCAAAAGCGCATGTCCGCAGATTCGGATAGAGCGTTTCAATAGACGAGTGCCTGCCGTACCTATCGGAACACTTCGTCTCGTGCAACAGACTGTTTGGGGGATTTCTACTTAAGACTAAGGAAAATACGTGAAATAGAATACCGAAGTTTGGGCGTCTTCGTCAGGCGTTGCGCGTCTATTGGAGCGGGAGACGGGATTCGAACCCGCGACATCAACCTTGGCAAGGTTGCACTCTACCAGCTGAGTTACTCCCGCTTAAGTACTGCGAACAGCCCAATTGACATTCTCCGATGATCTTGTTCGGAAGTCAATTCATCTGCTTGCAACAGTTGATCTTTTCGCCCCTACCTCTGTTGAAAAACCCTCTTATCCACAGCCAAACTTTAGATTATTATCTTGCCAACACGTTGATTAATAAGGCTTTACAAATACATGAGATTTCTATTTCAAAAATTTATCCCTGTGATAGACTGAGTTGGTCCGCAAGAAGCGGAAAGAGTTTCCTCCAGTTCGAATCTGCCTGCGAACCGCCTGGCAGCCAAGCCCCAAACGGCCTGAACGCTTTTGGTTTTTCCACAAGATGTGGAAAACGTGTGGGAATCTTTTTCCTTTTTTTCGGTTCGATTAACGCAGGAGGAAAACGCGCAAAATTGGTTGACGCTTGGGAACAAATTAAAGGCCGGCTGGCTGTGAAACTGGGAGAAGGCGCATACCAGAATTGGATTTCTGCCACTGCGTTAGCTTCGTTTCAAGATGGAGAACTGACCGTAAAGGTTCCGAATCCTACTACTGAAGCGTGGATCCAGCAGGAATACAGTTCACAAATCCTCGATGTTATTCGAGAGCTAAACTTGCCCGTCCGAAAGGTGCAATACAGTATTCAGCCAATGTCCTTGGCCGCGTCTGCCTCTTCCGGTGGTGGTTCCGCCTCACCCGCAGGCGGGTCGCAACACCAATTCCCGCTGCCCGATTTCGAGAGCACGGCGTCGTGGTTGAATCCGCGCCTTACGTTCGATGCCTACGTTGTGGGTTCTTCCAATCAGCTCGCCCATGCCGCCGCGCATGCCGTGGCCACCATGCCTTCGCGCAGCTACAATCCATTGTTCATCTACGGCGGAGTGGGCGTAGGCAAGACTCACTTGATGCACGCCATTGGCCGGAGTCTTCTCGATCATTTTTCCGGCCTCAACGTTGTTTACACTTCAAGCGAACGCTTCATCAATGAAATGGTGGCTTCCATCAAACTTGATCGCATGCCGCTGTTCCATCGCCACTATCGCTCGGCCGATGTGCTGCTCATTGACGATATCCAAGTGATCGCCGGCAAAGAGCGCACGCAGGAAGAGTTCTTCCACACGTTCAACGAACTTTACGATCACCGTAAGCAGATTGTCATCTCGAGCGATTGCGCACCCAACCAGCTCCCCGGTCTTGTCGAACGTTTGCGCTCCCGCTTCGAATGGGGGCTGATGGTCGATGTCCAAGCACCCGATCTCGAAACCAAGATGGCCATTCTCGATAAGAAGGCTGAGTCTGAAGGCGTGAAACTCCCGCAGGACGTGCGCGTCTTCATTGCCACCAAAACAAAATCGAATGTGCGCGAATTGGAAGGTGCACTCACCCGTCTCATCGCCGTTTCGTCTATGACCGGCGCGCCCATCTCCATGTCCATGGCGCAGCAGGCCCTCAAACATTTGAGCTCCGGCCCCGAACGTAAAATCTCGGTGGATTCCATTGTGCGCGCTGTTGCCGAACGCTTCAACATGCAGCCCGCGCAGATCAAGATGAAGAGCAACACGCGCCAAATTGCCTATCCGCGCCAGATCGCCATGTATCTGGCCAAAGATTTGACGCACGCTTCGCTCCCGGAGATTGGCCGCTATTTCGGCGGCAAGCACCACACCACGGTGCTCCACTCCGTTCAGAAGATTGAAGAGCTTCGTCAGAAAGACGAAGAGCTAAACAAGATGCTGCTGTCGCTCATTGACACCATCCGCTAGAGGAAACCGTGTGTTTCACGTTCACTCGCTGTCTATCGTTTTAGCGCTCGCACTGACGCCGCATCTGGCGAACTCTCAGCGCTTGTGGCAGGGTGAGAGCGGCGGGTTTCAGATTACCTGGAGCAGCACGAATCTTACCGCCCGGCAAGCCAGCGGCACCTCGATGGCGTTCGATGCCGTTGCCGCATCAAAAGCCAACTGGCAAGACTGGACAAAAGAGGGCGGCGCCGAAAAGTATTCCGCTGAATTCGACTATCAGTTGCTCTCGGTAGTGGGCCCCATCATCAGCGTGCAATATGGCGAAGAGTGCGATTGCGGCGGCGCGCATCCCATGGAGTTCACCGGATTCAGCGCATTCAACTTGAGCAAGAGTCTGCCGCAAAAGCCCATCGATGCCTCGCTCCTCGATTACTTTTCCCCCGAAGTGCTCTACGCAGCGCTCATGAAAGACCCGGTCGTTGTAGCAATCTTGCACGAAAGGAAGCCGGCTTCGTTCACTGCTTTATCAGATATCCTGGAGAAGGACGGCAACTACACCCATAGCGATTGCGAATACGCGTTTGGGTCGGATTTTGTGAAGCACTTCGCCTTCTATGACTCACGCCCCGGTGTTGTTGACGTTCGCATTAGCCTCTCGCATGCCGTAGAAACGTGCCGCGGCAGTTTCATTCAGGTTGGACTGGAACTGTCAGTCACCGATGCGAGTCTCAAAGCAGCGCTTGCGGAAGCGAAGCTCGGACGCCACGGTATATTGATGAAAGAGCTGAGACGAAAAGTGGGCCCGGATGCGGCCACGACTCTAAGTTTTCCGGTTGCCCATTAAACGACAGACAGCCGAAAAAACGTGTTCCTCAAGCGCCCTCCTTCACGTTGCGTCTTAGCCATTCTGCTAGCCTGTCAAATCTGAACTGGTTGGCTTTGTAAAGCTTTGCAACGAAACTATAGGTTGCATCCGCATTGGCCGTAAGCTTCAATCCATTAATCGCTAACAAGGTATAGGTCGCAGCGAAGGCCGTTCGCTTGTTTCCATCAATGAACGCGTGATTCTGCGCAATGCTCTCCCAAAGCGCGGCAGCTTCTTCAATGAGATCGGCGTAGTACCCAGTCTGCGGGCGGAAAAGCGCCGCCTCCAGAAGGCCAGGATCTCTTATACCGTGAGAGCCGCCATATCGCTCAATTTGGTCGGCATGCATAGCTAGCACCTCGGCTACCGTAAGGTGGTCTGTCATTCAGCGAGTTTCTTGTAGAGAGCGCCGTACTTTTCATGGCTACTGAGATAGGCAGCCATCACGTTCGCCCTCGGCTTTGCCCTTTTCCGCTTATCTAGCAAATCGGTCAGCGCTTCTTCCACCAGCGCTTGTATTTGGCGCCCCTCCGCTTCCGAAAGCGCACGCACCGCTTTCAGAATTTTCGAATTGACCTGTGTGGCGAATTTTTCCCGGGTTTGAATCATGGTAAATCTATCGTTGAATTCTCTATCTATCATGACAGATCATGATCTATCAAGAAAACGGCCTTCACCCGATGGGTAACGAAAAAAGCACCGACCCAAACCAGGACCGGTGCTCGGATCTTCCACTTCTAGAAAGACTTCCTACTTCAACAGCTGCGTCTCCGGCCACTTCGCATCAGCCTGAAACTGCAAACCTCCCGGTACCGCGCCCGCATATCCTTGCCGCATCCCGGTCGTATCTAAAAACACCGCATGATACACGCAACCCGGCTGAACTTGCGCATGTCCCGCCGCTGCACCGGCATCATAGTAACCGCACTGCAGAGATTGCAACGTTGTTCCCAGATTCAAAGCCACCGGACTGGTCGCTTCCACCAGCGTCGGCACTCGCACCGTCGAGGTAACCGCCGCGCCCGTGCGCGCGCCCAGCACCTGCTGGACCCTCGTCAACACACTCGCCGCGCTCACCAAATTCTGCCCACTCAGCGCCGTCGTCTTGTAAACGGGCCAGTCATAGTGAAACGATTCCACCGACAAATCGTTAGCAAACGTTACCACCACCGTCGACCCGTTTCCCACCACCGGTACGCCATTCAAGGTCCTGCCAAACAGCACACGATTCGCCACCACCGACCGTGTCACTGCGCCCGTGCTCAAGTTCTGCAGCCCTTCAATCCGATAATCCGTGCTCAACGCCACCAGTTGTTCACCGGGGCCTAACGCAATCACGCCACTCAAATTCGCCGCCACAAACGCGCGCCCCGCTTGCTCTAACTGCGCTTGCGACATCTTTCCTTCCAGCGGCTTCGCCAGCGAATGCGCTTTCGCCTGCACCGCGGGGTTCCGGAAATCTGCCGACGTTGCATCGGCCGAAACAGATAGAACCACATTCTCGCCGGTGATCTGCAGATTGCTTCCCTGCGTAGCCTTCGTCACCGCACAACCGGCGCACAGCTTATCTAACAACGATCTGCTGACTTGTTCCGGCGTGCTCGCAGCAGTTCTTTGCAAGACAGGCAGTGCGCTCTGCCCAAATCCTTGAGTCACTGACTTTTGCTTAATCGCCGTCATTTGCGCAAAGTCCTCAGCCTGCGCCACAGCAGCCGCTGCCAGCAAACAAAACCCCACAAAGCCTAAATTAAATCGATTCGTTTTCATTGTCATTTCTCCTTGTTAAAGATTGTTCCGGCTCAGTCGCCGTTCCATCCGCTCCAGCACACGTAGCCAATGCTGCCATCCCGCAATGCGGGCATCGTCTGCACACTCGCCATCGTTGCGCCTTGCCGGTTCCAACAATCCGTCGCATTCGCACCCGTGTTCGCTACCGACGGATGGTTGCTGTTGTTGGCATACCAAAGCGCTTCCAGCCACGCTGAGCCAATCGACATCCCGCTCTGCATATCAGCCACAAAATTCGTAGTAGCCGCTGTGGAATTATCCACATACAGCAGGTCATGGCCGCCGGTGGCGATCTTCACACCGCCGCTCAGCGCATTCCCCCAGCGCGCCCAGAACAGACCGTCGGACGTCTTGAAAGTGTCGCAGGAAAAAGTCGATAGAACCTTCACTTGCTTACCCGCCGCTCCAAACCGCATGCTCGGCGTCCACGCAATGCTATTCGCATCCCACATCGCATACCCCGCATAGTTGGCATTGTTATTGGCAATCGTGCCGTGGGTGATGGTGAAGAAGAAATCCACACTATCCACGCCGCCGCATGGGTTGCACGTTTCCGCGCCATTGCCGTTCTGAAAAGCCACTGCGGCGCCATGCAAATTGAAATAGAAATCCAGGTAGTCAGTCTTTTGAACTTGGCTGATGAAGTCACTGCAAGCCGGATAAACATCCACTGTGGGTGCCCATCCGTTCTGGAAGTCGGCCTGACAGCGAACTCCCACATGCATCGGCGGATGGTAGACCTGCGCCATACCAGGCGCGGCGAATACCGTCATTGCGGCCAAACTGGCCGTGACAAAAAGAAAGTGTTTGATTGTTTTGTGAAACAGCATATTGCCTCCGCAGTCTAGTGAAGCGGTGGCACTAAGCGTTACACCTTTTCAGCACGCAAAATGTAATAACCGAAATGCCTTCGCGCTAAACCCACAACGCCCGTGAGCAACGGGGCCAGCAGATTGTTTCGACGCTCCCGGCTCAATCTGCTCCGCCTGCCAATCAACTCACGCACTAAAAATCGCGCCGTAACAAACGGCACATGTGCCACCGAAAATGCTACGCGCCATGAAATGTCTTCCACCCCAGTCACCCGAAACCCGTTCTCGCGCAAACCCGCCAGAACGTCCGGCAAAACCGGCAAGCTATCCATACTCCAGCATTCACAAATCCGCTCATGGCACTTCGCCAGCACCCCAACCAAAGGTTCCGAAGTCCGCAGAAACCCATCGGCCATTACAAACTGTCCGCCCCGCCGAAGCAATCGACCCGCCTCCCGCAAGCAAGCCGCTTTATCCCGCCCAGGCCCGTGGCAAAAACTCTCAATCGCATAGGCACCGTCAAAACTCCCCCCGGAAAAGCGCGTGTGAGTGTAATCGCCTTCCCAAAAGTCCACCGCCATACCGAGCGGCGTCATCTCCAGCGCGCGTGCAACCTGCAACGGAACCACCGTCACACCCGTCACTCGCGTCCCACTTGACCGCTGCGCCAACGACCGCGCCGTCGCACCCACCCCGCATCCCAGATCCACCACGTTTTCACAACCCTCGAATGACTCGGTGACCTTGCGATTCATCCGTTCCAGCATCGCTTCTCGTCTGAGCGGGTTCATGCCTGCCTCCCAATACCCGAAATGCATGTTGAACCCAGGGCTCCACGTCTGGTAGTCCGGCCCCGACTCCACGTAGTACCGCACCATCGCTTCTACATCTTGTCGGGTAACGCGCGGTTCAGGCACTAGCGTTGTCACGGCGTGGCTCCGTTCTAAACGCCCAGTATATCAGATATTTCTGTTAATACAGAAATTACAAACACAACTACTCATAGCGCAAACAAACAATCGGATCAAGATTCGCCGCCCGGTTCGCTGGATAGTATCCGAAAAACAACCCAACGCCTACGGATATGGAAAACCCCAACGCAATCCACAGTGGCGAAACAAATGCCGGAACTGCGGGCAAAGCAGTTCGCACCACCAGCGCAATCAGCGCCCCCAACGCAATACCAATCACCCCGCCAATACAGGAAAGCATTATCGCCTCCAGCAAAAACTGCACGCGGATATCCGACCTTCGCGCTCCCACCGCCTTCCGCACCCCAATCTCACTCGTCCGCTCCGTCACCGAAATCAGCATAATATTCATCACGCCAATTCCTCCCACCAGCAAACCCACGCCGCTAATTATGCCCGTGAGCAATACCAACGCACCGGTGAGCTGGCTCCACAACGAGCTCAAAAAATCCGGCGATGAAATCTCGAAATCACTTTCCTTGTTATGCGGCACATGCCGTTTGCGCCGCATCGCCTCCTCCACCTGGCCCTTCAGCGTATCCATCGAAAATTCATTCTTCCCCGCCACCGCAACAAACCGTTCACGAATCTCCGGAAAGCTCTTGCGAAAATTCGTCATCGGGATGCACGCAAACTGATCCACCCCAAACGACGAAAATAATCCCTTGTCCGGCTCAAACACCCCAATCACTTCATACTGCCGCCCATTCAAGCGCACTTCTTTCCCAAGCGGATCCAAATTGGCGAACAATGATTCGGCAATGGATCGCCCAATCACAATCACCGGCCGTGCATGCTCCTCGTCATAGGCCGAAATGAAACGCCCATTCTCCACCGCAAACAGCGGAAACGCATTGATATATTCCGGCTGCACGCCGCGCAAGAAGAATCTCTCTACATGCGAATTCCCGTAGCGAATCTCATCGGTCGTTTCGTTGAAGTTGATCCGATTCGCGAATACCGTCGCATACGACACCGCCGGACTCGCCTCCGCCACAAACGCCGCATCTTCATCTTCCAAATACTTCCGCACGCGAATCTTCGCCGGCAGCCGCGTCACATCCTGCATTGGGGGAATGCGCGTGATAAACAACGTATTCGAACCCAGCCGCTGCACTCGCTCTTTAATCTCCCCGTTCAGTCCGTCAATGATCGAAGCCACGGCAATCACCGTCGTCACACCCACCACAATCCCTAGAATCGTGAGGCCCGATCGCAACTTGTTCGCGCGCAGCGTCTCTACAGCTACCGACACATTTTCCAGCGCTTCGTCCCGCGTCATCTGATTACGTCTCCGTCCGCAATGCCGTCACCGGATCAAGCGCCGCCGCTTTCCGCGCCGGATAGATCCCAAAGAACAGTCCAATCGTCGAACTCAGCACCAATCCCAACACCGCCACCCACGTCTTCACCGACGCCGGAAACGATGTCAGCGTCCGCAACGCCAATGCGCACCCAAAGCCAATCGCAATACCCACCGCTCCGCCAATCAAGCACTGCACCAAACTCTCCGTCAAGAACTGTCGCAGAATATCGCTCTTCGTTGCACCCATCGCGCGCCGCAACCCGATCTCGCGAGTCCGCTGCGCCACACTCACCAGCATCACGTTCATAATCACAATGCCGCCCACCACCGCCGATATCGAACTCACCATCACGAACACCGCAAAGAACGACCCGCTAATGCTCTGCCAAAGCGCAATATAACTTTGCGATGTGCCAATGAAGAACGTGTCGTCTTTGCCCGGCGCATCATGCCGCCGCGTGCGCATAATCACGCGCGTTTCATCCTGCGCGTCGTTGAAATTCTTCTCCCCGCCCGAAGCTTTGATCTCCAACGTCAAACTCGTTCGCGACCCGCGCACCTTCAGAAAGGTATTCAGCGGAATAATCACAAAGTTATCTTGATCCTGCCCCAACACCGAACCTAACTTCTTGAACGTCCCAATCACCTCGAACTCCAAACTCCCCGTGCGAATCGTTCGCCCAATCGGATCTTCATTCGGAAAGAATTGCTCCACCAGCGACGACCCAATCACCCCCACATACGCCGCATGTTTGTCTTCGGCCGGCGTGAAATACCGTCCCTCTTCCAACGTGCGCGTATCAATATCAATCATGTTCGGCGTGTAACCAATGATCGACGTATCATCCGTCTGTTTGTTCCCATACTGCACAGACAGTGTGCTGCTCGCCGACGCACCCACCGCCTCGCAAGCCTTGCATAACTCCGCCACACTCCGATAATCGGTGATATCGATATTCTTATTCTTAAGTGACTTCACCACCACCGTGAAGTCCACCACCGCAAACGGCGTCTTGGCCAGCCGGAAAACATTGGTTCCCAGGTTCGCAATCTTCTGCTCCACATAGACGTTCGCGCCCTGTACCAACGTCATCACAGTCATCAGCGTCGCCACGCCCATCGTGAGCCCCAACACAGTCAGCACCGCGCGCAGCTTGTATGCATTGAGGGCGGCAATCGCCATAGCCAGATTGTCTTGAACGCCAACCATGGGCCATCTTACCGAAAGCTATCTTTCCCCTCTCGGAGACGACACCACTCTCAAGCCCACCCTCGATTGGATCATCCAATCTCTCGCACCCGCCAAGTTCAACGCCGAACGGAGTTATGTTACCGGTGGCATGTCTTGGGAGGCCGAATACCGCGAAGCGACCCACCTGGGGCTGCCTCTACCTAAAGGTCGCGTTAGATTCTATCGCCGCCGAACGCAAGCAAACCAACTTCGCCACGCATCGTGGTAGCAACACTCAAGCCGCCGAGGCCTTCGTCTTCTCGCGATCTTTGGGAAACTCAATCGTAAAAGATGCCCCGGGGCTGGTCCGAACAGCCAGCGTTCCCCCTAACTGCTGCGTCAATAAGTCAACAATCGGCAGGCCCATCGATGCGGAGTTACTCCAATCAAACTCCGCTGGCAATCCCACACCCTGATCGGAGACCGACAGCGTCACCATCCCCGCGTCGCTCTCTCGCAACTCAATCACCACTTCACCGCGCTTCCCATTTGGATACGCATACTTCAAAGCATTCGTCACTAACTCATTCAAAATGAGCCCACACGGAATCGCTTGATCAATTTGCAGCCGCACTTCCTCTACCATCGTCCGATGACTCACCCGGTCCCCCGTACCCGCATACGAACGGAATAACTCACTCACGAGCGTCTGCGTAAACTCGGCAAAGTCAATCTGGTCCATTTCCTTGTTGCCGTAAAGTTGCTCGTGAATCAGTGCCATCGATAACACCCGCTGATGGCTCTCTTTCAGCGCCGCCGCCGCTGTTTGATCCTTCAATACTTCACCCTGCATGCGCAACAAGCTCGAAATCACCTGCAAATTATTCTTCACCCGGTGATGCACTTCCTGCAGTAAGGTATTCTTCTCCGCCAGCGACCTCACCAGCTGCTCTTCCTTCACTTCCAACAACTGCATCGCTTCCGTGCGGCTCTTTACTTCTACTTCCAGCCGTTCTTTCGCCAACTTCTGCTCATGTATGTCCGTGGCCGCCCCAAACCATCGCAAAATGCTGCCGTCCAAATCGCGATAGGGCACCCACCGCGCCAGATGCCATCGATACGCCCCATCAGAGGCGCGCCTTAATCGGAATTCGAGCTCGAACGGCTCACCGCTCGCAATCCCCCGCCGCTCGGTTTCTACACACGGATGCAGATCGTCGGGGTGCACCACCTCTCGGGAACCCAATGCGTTTGTTCGTTCTTCCGTGTAACCGGTGTATTCATACCAGCGCGCATTGCAATAATCCATCACGCCATTCGGTGCCGCTCGCCAGACAATTTGCGGCATCGCGTCAGACATCTCGCGAAAATGCCGTTCGCTCTCCTGCACTCGCAATGAGGCCAGCTTTCGTTCCGTAATGTCAAAGCCGATACCGTGCATCTGAATTGGCCGCCCTTCTTCGTCCCTGATCGCCACCCCTTTACTCGCCAGCCACCGAACCGTTCCGTCCGGCCACACCACCCGATACTCCACGTCCAGCGGCTTCGTTCCATCCAATGCTGCCTGCAACTCCCCGGCCATCGCTTTCGCATCGTCCGGGTGAAAGCGTCGGGTAAACCGCTCCACCGTCGCCGTCCCGCATTCACCCGGTTCACCAAACAATGCCCAGATTGCTGGATGCACTGCCACCTCACCCTTTGCAAAATCCCAAAAAAAGTCGCTGATTGATCCGGATGCAAACAACATCGCCAATTGTTCATCGCGCTTGCGCAGAACCCGCTCGCTCTCTGCCAGCTGGAGCTCCGCCACCTTGCGCTCATGAATATCGATCGACGTCCCAAACCAGCGGGTCACCTGCCCGTGAGCATCGCGTACCGGTACCGCGTGTCCCCAAAACCAGCGATATTCCTGTTTACCTACGTCAAAGAAACGGTACTCCAAGTCATACGGCTCACCATTCCGTTGTGCCGTTCTCCAAGCCTCTGCCCATCCCTGGTAATCGTCAGGGTGCATAATCCGCCGCCGGTCTTCCGCCGAAATCCCCGTTTTCGCCAATCCCGTCACCGTGCACCAGCGGTCGTTGTGATACTCAAATTCCCCGTTCGCGTTCGCCGTCCAAACAATCTGCGGCATCGATTCCGCTAACTCGCGAAAATGCCGCTCGCTCATTTCCAACTTTTGCTCGACTCGTTTCCTTTCAGAAATGTCCAGATTCACGCCCGCCATCTGCGCTAACTGGCCGTGCTCATCGAACAAAACACCACCGTAACCCGCAATCCAGCGACTTTCACCATTGGGCAGCGCCACTCGAAATTCGGTATTGAAGTCACAACCTTCCGCCAATGACTTCTGAAGCCGCTCATCCACCAAGGCGCGATCTTCCGCTAGAATCACCTCGCGAAACGTCGCATAGCCGTTCATCTGCTCAGCCTCAACGCCGAACACTTCTTTTACCGCGCCCGACCAAACAGTTCTGTCTTCCGCCGGCTGCCAACTCCATACGGCCACCTTGGCAAAGTCCAGCGCAAGGCGCAGCCGCTCGGCTGCCTCCCGCAAAAGTTGTGCCGTTTCCCGGCGGCGTGCCACCTCTTCACGCAATTGCTGGCTGTACTTTTGAATTTCCGCCGTGCGCTCATTTACTTTTTCTTCCAGGCTTCGACTGCTATTCCGCAGTTCAGCTTCCAAGTTAGTGCGCCGGCGGATTTCCATTCGCAGCAGAAGCAAACCCGGAATCACCAGCAACGCGGCCACCAACGTTGAAATACTGACCGTTCTCTGCAAGGTCTGCAACGACCGCTCATTCTCCTTGAGATTCCGCGCGAATTCCG
>PMQB01000450.1 GCA_003169195.1 Bryobacterales bacterium | reverse complement strand
GATGGGCGAGAGTTCGCGGCCGTCGCCAACGAGCAACGGGGTGAGCGCGGTGAGCTTATAGTTCATGGGGCGGCTCCTCGTGTTTGGGCTCCTCTATATTGGGCTCTTCCACTTTGGGCTCTTCAGACGGCGGCTCTTGCACGGGCGGCGGTTCGGATGGTGGCTCTTCGGCTGGAATTGGCGGCATCTCTGCGGGTGGCTCCTCTATGGCGGGCGGCGGCTCATCGGACGGGGTCTCGTCAAGGTGAGGAACGGGCAGAGTTTCGTGTTCGACCACAGGTTCGACTATGGGTTCGGCTGGTACATCGACAACGGCGGGTTCTTCCTGAACCGCTGCTTCGACGACGCTGGGTTCTTCGACGGGCGTTTTATCCTGCGGCTGAATTTCG
This sequence comes from Bryobacterales bacterium, assembly GCA_003169195.1. Lineage (GTDB taxonomy): Bacteria > Acidobacteriota > Terriglobia > Bryobacterales > Bryobacteraceae > Bog-105. Next base: position 13,600 of record PMQB01000450.1, on the reverse strand, counting down.
ACAACTGGCAGGCGTAACGCAAGAGCGAGACCAGAGCGGTAGACAGGATGCGCGAAGCCATTGGGCGCAACATCAACAGCGGTCCCCACCGGTTCTTGATGAGAGGCGAGAACGCAGCCTTCGCTGACCATGCGAACAGTTTTCTTTTGTGCACCTTGGCCGGCGTGGCTCTCCACTCGGCCACCGCGCGACGAGAGCGAGTAGTTTCCGCCGGACCAATCCACGTTGTCCGCGATAGCGGGTGAATAGAGGGAGAGCAACCAAAATAATCCGTTGCCTTCTTCGGAAGCGGCGGCGGGCGAGTTGCGCAAGAGTCGACCTAATTTAGGAAGCAGCAGCGCGGGCCATTGGCCGGTTTGGAATTCGGCGGTTTGTGTTTGACCCCAACCTTTGCTGCGGCCACCACCGAAACCGGAATCGCTAAGCAGACGGAACGCGGCTTGGAGACGAGGGCTCCAGCTTCGTTCTTGCTCACTATCGGCAAAACGTGCAACGGTCCAGAGGCCGGCACTCGGTTCGAATTCAACACAGGCGAGTGACTTGGTTTCGTCGCTTGTTTGCGTGACGCGATCGACAGCGGCGGTACTGCGAACTACCACACGGAACGGGCTGGCGCTGGGACGATCGCGTCGCAACAGACAGCCGCTTTCAGGATCTGGCAGCCATTGATCGGCCAAGATGGGTTGGCCGGTGACGAGCGAATCAATCACGCTCAGGGGAACGAAGCGCGCGGTCTTCCAACGGATCTTAGTGAGAAACACCGGGCTCGGCGAGTTCAGCAGCGCGGGCGGCGGCGGCCACAGTGTGGCTGGTGGAATGGCGTAAAGCGCGTCGCCCTGAAATGGAAAGAGCGAACTAAAAACAACAGACGGTTTGGCGGCGCGCACCGTGGCATCGAGCCACTCGTCAAGCACGCCGAGGCGCTGCATGGCCAACGTGACAGCAGAGAACAGGCGGTCACTGCGATAGAGCGTGTCTACGCGGTCGTGACTGCCGTCCGCAGGTCCGTAGCGCCAAGCGCCGAGCGGGCGGAGCCGTATTAAGAGCCCTGGCTGCATGTTAGGCTAACTTCGCGCTGAAGTCCCCGGCACTGGCCAGTTGTTGGAAGGCGGCGAGATCGGCCGCGGTGAGCAAGCTTTCTTCGGCAGAGCCTTTAGCGTAGTAATCCTTGCCACGCCACAGAAGATTGATGCCGCCGAAAGCAACGCGACCGTTACCACGGCTGCCACCGCCGCCGAGAGCATCGTCTTCGAGCAGGCGCAGACCTTCAGCCAAACGCGCGACGAGCGGCTTGTCTTCTTCGCAGAGAACATCCATAACCATGCGGAACTTGAAGCGCGCGCCAGCGGGGACACGTTCGAGGGTGCGCGGATTGGCTTGCGAGGTGATGCGGTCGACCGCGTTTTCACTTTTCACTTCGGTGAGCTCGTCATCGAGATTTTCGCGCATTTGCGGGGTAATGCTATCGACTACAAGAGGAGCGTCGTAAACCGTAAGACGCGCAGGTGTGGCGGATGCGCCTTCGAGCGCTTCGCCGGTGACCTTATCGACACGGCCGGGATTGCGGCCAAACAGGACGCAGATTTCATCGTCGGCACGATCGCTTTGGTGGATGCGCACTTCCTGGCCTTTGCGCTTGGAGAGATACACCAGTTCGCTGGGAATAGCGAGGCCCATGGTTTGTTCGAGCAGCGCGCGCAGGCGGCCGCGCAGAGAACTGCCGGGGATATAAGGGATGCCGAATGCGTCTTTGACCACGGGATTATCGGCGCCGCCGATTTCGAGTGAGCCCTTGCCGGCGCCAATGTGCAGGCCGGTTTGGCAGTGGATCTCGCCTTCCAGAATCAGCTTTCCTAAGAACGTGAGTGCGGTGTCCGCAGTGTGAGAACTCATTTGTAAGACCTAGACCTATTCGTTGTACGCGATGATGGCTTCGAACAAATCGCGGAAACGTTCGTAGCCGCGGGTATCGTTCTTGCGAGTGACCTGGAGCAGCAGACGCTCGAGGGCGTCGAGACTGCGCAATGAGTGGCGGGCGATGGTGTAAGCCAAACGCGCACGCACCATGACAAATTCGTGTTGCCGTTCGCTTTCGGGCGCACGGGTAGCGCGGCGAACGGCGTTATAGAGACGGCGCAATTGGCTCTTGGTGCCGGAATCCATGTCGCGCATGCGGCTCACAACGACGTGGGCCTGGTTGTCGAGATAGAGCGGATCGGCAATTAGCTTTTCAAGATCCATGTCGGCGGGGCTATCGCCGCGACGGTCGCCACCGCGATCACCGCCGGGTCCACGCGGACCGCGATCACCACCGGGTCCGCCGCGATCGCCGCCGGGGCCACGACCACCACCGCCGGGTCCGCGACCACCTTCACCGCGGGGTCCACCGCCACCGGGGCCACTGCCGCGACCACCTTCGCGCGGCGGACGATTCTCTCCGCCTTTGCGCTCCTCGGGTTTTTTCTCTTCTGTTTCAGGCATGACGAAATCCTTTTTTCTTACTTCTGGTCACCGGCTGCCAGCCGGGCCCATTCCAAACCAACACGACCAGAGGGCCGCAACTTCAGACCGGCGGTTTTCTTGCCGACTAAATTTGTAATGACTGCATTGCGCACGTTGTTCAACTCTTTGCCGCGACCTTGCGGAATCACGGTGGAGAGGCGCATAAACGTTCGCCAAGGCTTATCAATTTTGACAGCTTTGGTGCGGCGTTGGGCGCGTGCGGCGAACGATTCCCGATAGACCGATGCCAGATCATGCACGTAATCGGGGGAGAATCGAAAGTCGCGAACAAGACGCATGAGACTGCTTTTCAATTCTTCGGCATCGGCCAGACGCTTCCATTCGAGAGTGCGCCCGAAGAGGCGGAAGCCGCCGACTTCGCTGGCTTTGGCTGCTTGCAATTCGATGCCTGCTTCCTGGAAGATGGCGCCCGGATGGCTGGCTGCGTCGGGGGCAATGGCCATGCCCATGCTGATGCTGCGCGCTTCGAGGTTGGGAAACATCAGCGTGTTCTGTTCGACAACTTTTTCGAAGAGGCGCTGCAACTCGCGGGCGAGGGGAACGAGCGCGTCCCAGGTTCCGATAACGGCGAAGTCTTCTCCACCGCGATAGAGGATGCTGACTTTTCGCCAGAAATCAGGCAGGGTGCAGAGCAGAGCGAGTTCGCCGGCGAAGAATTCTTTGAACATCACGGAGAGGTGGATGTGTTCTTCGATGGTGTTGACGCGGCGAAGCTGGTTATCAAAATGATCGACGTCGCCGCGCAAGATGCCCCATTTGTGCGAACCGCTGGCGCGCTTAGCTAGCTGCGACAAAGGTGTGAGATGGCCGCTCTTATCGTCGGTAGCGAAACGGCGAGGGAACAGAATGCTGTCGTCCTCAACGCCCGATTGCTCTTTGAGATTCCAGGAATATTGACCGGTGTCCCAGAGAAGATGGGCGGGCTGATCGGTAGACCAGCCAACTTTTTTCGCGGTGGGCAGACCTTGCGCGAAGGTTTCGAAATAGGAGTCGCCTTGCGGTTGAGCTGTGGCCTCAAAGGGGGCAAAGACGTCGGCGGTTGAGGCGGATAGAGGCGCTACGGTCTTCACGAGGAGAAGATCATCAAGGCGTTTCCGCGCGATGGGCCAGGCGCCGAGGTTTTCCGTGCTGGCCCAGACCAAGCGCAGGGCGTTGGCGGAGAGCTTGGCCATTTCATCGGCAGTTCGGCTTAGGAATTCGTTGGCGCGCGGGACCTCTTCTTCGGCAAGAACCAGAAGAAATTGTTCGGCGCTGCTGGAGCCCAGTAACATGGGCGAGAGTTTCAGTTCGGCCAGCAGGGCACGCGGTAGCACTTCGCAGGCTAAGGTAAGCCATGCACAACGGCCTAGTAAATCGGCCATCGCGTCCTGGTGGTCAGATGACTGAGCGGCCAGGAACTCTTCAGTTCCGGAAATTTGGGCTTGCAAAAAGACTTGCAGCGACATGACTTGGGTCGTCCGGTCCGCACAAAGTAAGCGGACTTAGCGTGTTCGGAGGAACGCTTATCAGGCTAACACAGTGGCCGTTGAGGAAAGTAAGAGCATGTTTACGAAGTTTCAGACGGATGAGTTTTTGAAGCGGCTGATGAATGCCGAGCTGAAGGTTCCGGCTGACAGACAGGGCTTGACAAAATGATGGCAGGTTAGGGAGGCGGGTTGGCGGAGGTGGCTTCGGACCGGTAGAGGTATGATCAGGCTATTAGGTCTATATAGATTGCCCCCTCTTGAAAATCAACCGGCAGCGGCGCTTCCGCAGAGCGGCGTAGCGGATTTCGCGGCTCCGGCACTGCGGGATTATTTCGAACTGACAAAGCCGAGGATCACGCTGCTGGTGGTGATTTCGACGGCCGTCGGCTACTGCTTTGGCATTGAGGCGCATGTCAGAGTGGCGGCACTGCTGAATGTGCTTTTCAGCACGGCGATGCTGGCCGCTGGAACGGCGACGCTCAATCAGTGGTATGAGCGCGATATCGATGCGAGGATGAACCGGACGAAGATTCGTCCCATACCCGCAGGTTCGATTAGCGCGGAGCGAGCGTTGGTTTTTGGCGTTGTCCTTTGTGTGCTGGCGCTGATTGATTTGGCGGTGTTCACGAATTTGCTCGCGGTGAGTCTCGGCTTTTTGACGTCGTTCACTTATCTGTTTATCTACACGCCAATGAAGAGGCGGGGTCCATCGTGCACGACGGTAGGAGCCATTCCAGGAGCCATGCCACCACTAATCGGCTTTGCAGCAGCCAGTGGCCACCTGACCGCAGAGGCGTGGATTCTTTTCGGCATGATCTTCCTATGGCAGTTTCCGCATTTCCATGCGATTGCCTGGATCTATCGAGAGGATTACGCGAGAGGCGACATCAAGATGCTGGCAGTGGTTCAGCCGAACGGGAAGGCGCTGAGCCGGCAGATTATAGTGACTCTGTGCCTTCTCATTCCGGTGACGATTGCCCCGGTGTTCTTTGCCATGGCTGGAACGATTTACGCTATTGCCGCTTTGCTGCTAGGCATTGGGTTTCTCGTTATTGGTTGGGAAATGTGTTTGCATCGCGACTACGCGCATGCGAGACGTCTGCTTCTCACATCTGTGATGTATCTGCCGCTGCTGTTTGCATTCCTGGTCTTAGACAATCCGAGATTTTCGCTTTGGCATTAAGCTGCTGCGGAAATATGGTCTAAGCTGGGCGCAATTAGTAGCTTCCGAAAATAAAAACTTTCCTTCAAACTCAACCGTGGGTTACGGTACCAACTCCCTACTTAAAGATTGGTGAGAGTACTGGCTTTCCGAGGTGTGTGATAGCTCGGCTCGCTTTTTTCAAGTCATTTTGCAGGTTAGGGGAGCCGTCGCAGACACGTAGTCCGTTTGCATGGCGAGCGGACACGGGTGGCGTTTTTGCACACCCTAAGTCGTTGATTGCACTGGCCATATTCCACCTGAGTGAATTGTCACGCGCACGAAATCCAGAGACTATGGATTCATGCAAACCACAACCATCATTCGCAACTCAGTTCTAGCCTTGAGCCTTTCCCTCGCTTCCACCTGTTTCGCCGACACGGTTTTCCTGTCGAGCGGTGCAAACGAGACAAAGAATAACAGTAACTCGGCCACGGTCGATATCTCGTCGAATCCGGCTTGGGGGGCGGCGTTTGCTGGTACCTCATGGATCTCCAATGTACAGTCGGGCAATCCTTCGAGCCCTGGCTACATTTCTCCGGCGAATGGCACGTCCGTCACCTTTACCGATACTTTCACAATCAATGGCACACCGATCCTGGGCAGCCTGATTGTGATGGCGGACGATACCGCGTCGGTCTCACTGAATGGCGTGTTGTTGACCGGCGCCGCACCTACGGCAAACAACACCTACGCGCACTGCTCGGATTTCACGATTGGTTGTACTTCGAACACAACAGGTGGTTTCAATTTATTGAGCAACCTGCATTCAGGAACGAACACGCTGAGCTTCACGGTGTATCAGCTCGCCGGTACCTCTTTCGGCTTGGATTACTCCGGCGTGGTTTCCTCAACCTCTACGAGCGCGGCTCCTGAGCCCGCCACTCTGGCGCTGCTTGGTTTGCCACTCGCTCTCTTCGGTTTGATGCGCGGCCGTCGCAAAGCGAAAGCGTAACTCAAGGTTCGAGTTCAGAGAACTTGTGGTTTTCCACGAGAGCCGGAGCCATCCAGCGGGATGTGACTCCGGCTCTTCCTTTTGGTAAGGGATACGATGAGGCGTGAGTTATCTACCTCCTACTCGCGGACAGAAAGTGGGCTGTGTGCTAGCGGCTATGCTTTATATTTCCGCAGGCACGTTGCATTTTGTGAAGCCAGAGCCCTATCTGAAGATCATGCCTCCCTACATTCCTTGGCATGCCTTGCTAGTGCAATTAAGCGGCCTGTGTGAAATTGTGGGTGGCCTGGGGCTTCTAATTGCGGGCACTCGGAGGGCCAGTGCCTGGGGATTGATTGCGCTGCTGATTGCCGTGTTTCCGGCCAACGTATATATGGCTACCCATCCGATGGAGGCGGGCGCAATCTCGATCGCCCCCGCGGTCCGTTGGGGGCGGCTGCCGATCCAAGGGTTGCTGATTCTTTGGTTGTGGTGGTGCACGAAGCGCCGCGAGGTTTAGTGCACGAATATTTTGATTTGCATGGCACCGATGTATTTGTCGGCGGCGCCGTAATAGGCGACGAGATTCGGAGGTATACCGATTGCGCCCTCGATGAAAATCACGTTCGGTACGTTCCCTACTTTCTCCCAGGGCAGGGTCGGCAGAACGAAGGCATTCTCAGATCGAGCGAGCAGAAGGTCTGGATGATCGCGGTCAAACAAAACCCAGCCGGGACCATACACTAACCGTTCGTTGGCTCCGTTGTAGATTAGCAGGATGCCGTGTTTCGTGAGGAACACTACCCCCGGCTCCATTACACGCGAGTCAAAGGAGTTAGGGCGGCGTGGGAGGACTGGCTCGTTGGTGGCATCCTGCCAGTGCAGGAGATCGTCAGACTGTGCCAACCCCATATAGTCGCGGCTTTCGCCATCGGCATCCTTACGAGTTCCTAGATAGTACATCCACCATTTGCCGGCAATCTTTTTAGGAACGATTGCGCCCGATTTTGTCCATTGTTCATTCCAAGTGCCCTTGTATGCGGGCAAGATCACGCCACGGCGATCCCAATGGATGAGATCTTTTGAGGTGGCAAGGCAGAGTTGAGCGTCGTGTTGGTTGTAGCCGGTGTAGGTGAGATAGTAAGTGCCATCGATTTCACGGAGCCGTGGATCTTCCACTCCACCGTTCTTTTCGTATTCGGCTTCGGGGGAAAGAACGGGATCGGGACGCACTATGAAGTGGAGACCGTCACTAGATTCTGCGTAGCCGATTCTGGAGGTGTGTTGTTCGTCCTGCGCGCGGAAGAGAAGAACGGTTTTGCGGTGAAGTTTCGTGGCGGCGGCGTTGAAAACTCCAAGGCTCATCCAACTGGATTGGGGCGATAAGATTGGAGTATCTGTGATGCGGTGAGCCGATACGGAAACCGTTTGACAGGCTGCCCCGTAGCCAAGAACAAGCAACCAAAGCAGTTTCATGTTTCCAGTGTATAGGCGTGAGCACCTAGTTTTCGAGGGCACGAGGGCGTGCGCCAATGGGAGTGGCAGGATCAACCTTGCGAGCTTTGGACTCAGCATAGGCCTGTTTGACAGGTTCTGGAAATCCGGCCAGTAGTTTTTCGATGCGAGCTTGGATGTCTGCCACAATCTCAAGGTGCGCGGGTGCAACGTCATAGCTTTCTTCCGGGTCGAGCACGAGGTTGTAGAGTTCAGGGCGTGGAAGTACAAAGTTGCGGCGGCCGCCAACCGGTGCTGCGCTATAAGTACTGGAGTTGTGGCGCGCTAAGTGGAGTTTCCATTCCTTCCAGCGGGCACACTGCAAATCCCAGTTGTCGAAGTAGAGGAGTGCTTCCCGGTCGATAGATTTCTTTGCGCCAATCAGGAGCGGCCAGATGTCGATCCCGTCGAGTGGCTTTTTGGGAAGAGTGCCACCTATGAGCCGCGTGACGGTGGGAAAGATGTCGAGCATTGAGGTGACTGCGTCGGAGGTTTGGCCGGGGAGAATTTTGCCAGGCCAGCGAGCAATGAAAGGTTCACGCACGCCGCCTTCATAGGTGGTTGTTTTACGGCCGCGCAATTTACCTGGACTGCCTTGATACCAGGGCCCGTTGTCGCTGCTGAACATCACGAGTGTGTCGCGTTCAAGGCCCGCGCGTTTCAATTCACCGAGTACTTCTCCCACGCTCCAATCGAGTTCTTCCACCACATCTCCATAGAGACCTTGGGAGGATTTGCCGCGAAAACGGTCGGACACTGCAAGTGGGATATGCGGGAAGGTGTGTGGGAGATAAAGGAAGAAGGGAGACCCGGCCGATTCGCGAATGAATTGAATGGCGCGTTCGGTATAACGCTGTGTGAGGGTTTCGAGATTGGCGGTTTCTTCTACGACCTTGGTGTCCTCCAGGAGAACGCGGGGAGTCATATCGTTGCTATAGGGAATTCCAAAGTAGTGGTCGAAGCCCCGGCTGGTAGGGAGATAGCGATCTGGCCGGCCTAAGTGCCACTTACCGAAACAGGCGGTTTTGTAGCCTTGCGCTTTGGCTACGTTAGCGAGAGTGGTTTCATCGAGATTCAGACCTTCGGCATCTTGCGGGAAGAATACGCGAGGCACGCCCACTCGGGTGGGATAGCGGCCTGTGAGGAGGGCGGCTCGGGAAGGGGAGCAAACGGGATCCGCAGAATCGAAGTTCGTGAAGCGGATACCGTCGGCAGCTAGGCGGTCCAAATTGGGAGTTTTGATTGATGAACCGTAACATCCGAGATCTCCGTAGCCGAGATCGTCACACAGAATGAACACGATGTTAGGCTTCTTCTCGGAGGCTGCTAAGGCGAGCGGCAGAGCAGAAGCGGCTGCGACAAAGCTTCGGCGAGTGATCATAGCAGCAGTAGCATATCACTGATGCTCAACTTTCAGTGCCGGCGAGTTTAGCGCTTGTTTCCCAGAGTTGGCGAGCAGCAGAATCATCTTGCGCTGCTTTGCTTGGTTGAAGGGGTTGGCAGTTGTGGAAGTACTTGCCGGTGACTGCGGCGACTCCAGGAGAGGAAGCGAGATAAATCAGAGTCTTGGCGCCTTCTTCCGGAGACAAGGCAAAGCGTTTGGCAATGCGAATACCAAAGGAGATGAGACCGCCAGTTTGCGCACCGAAACGAGTGGCCACAAAGCCTGGATGCAAACAGTTCGCGGTTACGCCTGTACCGGCTAGTTGGCGTGCAAGCTCACGGGTGAAAAGGACGTTGCAAAGCTTGGATATGGCATACACTTTGAAGGCTGGGCCACCGTAACGGAGGGTCTCGAAGAAATTCCCTCGATAGGCGGTCTCGGATTGTAAATCGGCGAAATCAATTCGGCCCATTTGATGAGCGTCCGAGGCAGTGTTGATAATTCGCGCGGGTGCAGAGCCGATGAGCAGATCGCGCAGGCAGGCGGTGAGTACAAAGTAGGACATGTGGTTGAGAGCGAAGGTGCGTTCTAAACCTTCATCGGTGACAGAGCGGGTGCCAAACATTGCGCCTGCGTTGTTCATAAGAACGTCAATGTGCGGATGAGCAAGCGCTATCTCCGCCGCTACACGTTTGACCTCGCGCATCAAGGAGAGATCGGCGTAGTAGATGGCATGGGCTGCCTTGGGCTGCTGAGTCTGAAGGCGAGTGAGTGCTGCTTGGCCGCGCGCGGGGTCGCGGGCTATCTGCAGGATTTGCGCTCCCATGCTTGCGAGGCTTTCCGCAGCCACTTGGCCGATGCCCGAGGTTGCGCCTGTCATCAAGATCACTTTGCCATTCATAGGTGTCATGCGGTAACTTAATCTATTCTAAGAAAGATGACTGTTTTTGTAACCGGTGCGACCGCGGGCTTCGGTCTTGCGACTGTTCGAAAGTTTGCCAAAGATGGCGCAAAGGTAATTGGCACAGGACGCCGGGAGAACCGGTTAGCCGATTTGGCGAAGGAAATCGGGCCTAACTTTTTGCCTCTCACTTTTGATGTCGGTTCTCGCAAGGATGCGGAAAAGGCGATTGCCGGGTTGCCTGTTCAGTTCGCGTCGGTAGATGTACTGGTGAACAATGCGGGCGGTGCTTTAGGGCTTGATCCAGCGCAGAGTGCGAGCCTGGATGATTGGGACGCGATGGTAGATAGCAATGTGAAGGGCGTGATGTATTGCACGCGCTTGCTTCTGCCTGGAATGCTGGAGCGCGGGCGCGGACACGTTATTAGCATTGGTTCAGTGGCAGGTGAGTTCCCGTATCCGGGCGGGAACGTGTATGGCGCAGCCAAAGCGTTTGTGCATCAGTTCAGCCAGAATTTGCGGGCCGATCTGGTGGGATCGCCGATTCGAGTGACGACCATCGAGCCTGGCTTGTGCGGCGGCACGGAATTTTCGGAGGTTCGCTTCAAAGGCGATAAGACTAAAGCGGCAGCCGTTTATGACGGCACGCAGCCGCTAACGGCCGAAGACATTGCCGAGGCGATCCATTGGGTGACGACGCTTCCGCCACACATGAATGTGAATGTGATGCAACTGATGCCGGTTTGCCAGGCATTCGGGCCTTTTAATATTAAGCGAAACAAGTAGCTCAGAATCCGCGCTGCGGTCTGTAACCGGGTCGCGCGCGGATTTTGTATTTGCGCATGGCTTCGTCAGTCAGTTCCACTCGGATCTTGCGGAAGCCCTCGTTGGGGTTCGGCTGCGGATAGTAGCTCACGGTGTAGCTATTGCCCAGATCTTCGCGAATGGATTCGAACGCTTCAATCTGCTTCTGCCAGGTTTTGGCGAAATAACTCTTGCCGCCGGTGTTAGCGGAGATTCGTTTGAAAATGTTGGAAGAGATGGGGTCTTTGCTCACCTCCGAAGTGGAGATGACATAGATAGGAATGCCTTCGTCTTCCGCGACCGCGCGCACGTCTTCGGGCGACACCATGCTGGCGTTATCGGGACCGTTAGAGAACACGATGACCACTTTGCGGCCAGGAACCTTGGCGGCATCACGCAGGGTGAGCAGCAGGCAATTATAGAGAGCTGAGTCATCTCCAGCTACGGCTTTTCGGAGGCCACCGATGGCGGAACTACGATCTCGATTCAACGGCACGGCGCGGTTAAGATTGCGGCTATAGGTATAAACGGCGATGGAATCGGAACGGTCAAGACCGCGGATAAAGTCGGCGATGGAATCTGAGGCGTAGACAAAACCGCGGTACATATAATTGCTCGTATCAAATAACACGAAGACGTTGGTTCCTGTGGCTTCCGCCTTCGTATCAATGGCGTCTGGATTACTGGGAACATTGCCCGCAGGGGCAGCCTCGGTAGAAGCGCGCATGGGACGCATCTCGCCGTTGTCGAGCACTTGCATGGGAGAGCGCGAGCCCTCGGCGAAAGTGGCAACTTTCTGGCCAATCTCGTCTTCATAAACTTTGAAGTCTTTGGGCTTGAGACCATTCACGTATTTGTTTTTTTGATCGAGCACGGTGAAGCTGAGCACGACCATATCCACCTTAACGTGGAAGGTGGTTTGATCGGGCTCTTGCGCCCGCAACCAAAAGCCCGCCGCCAAGGCGGCTATCAAACAGGTAGAAAGGATGCCCGTTATTATGTTCTTCACAATTTTTCCTTAGTTTCCCGCCCCATTCATAGCTGCGGTTTGCGCGCCGTGCTGCCTGACATTGATTGCCAGTGCACCTAACGACCGCAACAACGCAGGCCAATCTTCCAGGTGAGTTGCAAAAATGTTCTCAATAGCGGCGCGATTCCATTCGGGGACGTACGCGTCCAGCTGCGCGGCAGGTACGCCAGCTTCGTCGGCCAAAGCAGCATAGTAGAGGTTGTTCGATTCCCAGCTTTCAGCGAGCACTCGGCTGGAATAGCCCATCAAGGCGGGGAAGGTTCGAAGGTAGAGAAGTCCTGGGCGATAGGTATGAGTTAGGGTGGGTTTCGGGGTACCGAACGCGCGGCCAATAGCGGCAGGCTGAAGATCAGGTTGATGTCTTGCTGTCAAGGAAGCGATTTCCAGCGAGGCTAAGTCAGGTTGGATGTCTTGGAGCGCTGGATCGGCAGCGATGGAGTAAAGCACCGACGGAGGAACGTGAGCGACTGTGTTTTCAAAATCGCCGGTAAAGAGATGATCGTCAATCCACTCCACACTGGAGGGTTGAAGATAACCACGCAAGCTGTCTAAGACGCGCGCTTCGAGTTGCGAGTTCATGGCTGCTGCGGCCAGCAGATCGCGGCCGCGCTGTAAATGCAAAGCAACCCAGCGAATCTGTGCAGGCGTCACGTTGCGCCAGCGATTGACGGTCACTCCGGCGATGATTTGTGGGACAAGGTCGGCCCATATGAGCGCTTGCTCACGTTTGGGGGTTAGGAAGTTCTGTTCGGCCTCGGCCAAGGCGTAGGGAATTGCAATAAGAGAGCCAGTGAGCCGGCCACCGGCGCTCTCGGGCCAACCAGTACCCGATAACTCCGTGTGCCGCCATTCGGCAGGCGACCCTTCGGGACCGGTGAAATCGTGCGAGCGGACCAGCAACGGATTGGTGAGGCAAAGTTGCGCACCGGGTGGTGCGTAGTAGCTGTATACAATGCCCACCAACGAATCTCGCAGAAATGGCGCTAATGCGCCCTTAGGATCTTTCTTTTCGGTGCCCCTCATCAAGCTCTCAATGTTGAGCTTGCGTTCCTGGTCAATGTGGCGGTCACTCCAATAGCCGACTGACAAAGTGTTTTTTTCTTCAGAAGAGAGGGAGCCGCGCGACGGTTCCGTCTCCTCCAGACGAGTTAATTGTTCGTTGAGAGCTTTGAGGGCGGACGGATCNNCGCAGGAAATTTTCGGCTGGAGAAATGGGCACGCCCGGGCGAACGCGTCCAACTAAGAGTTCCACCAAACGTTCTTGTTTTCCAGTGGGAGTGCTCCTTACATCGGCAGCGGACAAGAGCGCATTCAGACCAGCACGGGAGGCATCGAATAAATCAGATTCCTGCTTGACGGGCAGGAAGGCCGAGACGATGCGGTTGAAGCTATCGTCACGCGCAGAAACAGGAATTGAATCCTGGCGGCACAGAATTCGCCACAGTTCGACTAAGGCCTGAGAGGAGCCTAGAGCGTCGGACTTCAACAGATTGTCGTGAATCTTGACTGAACTGGCGCCCCAATCCAAGTACTTCGTCATGGACGCTTCACTCAACGAGGGAGAGTCCGCAAAGAGGACATATTGATTGCCAAGCGCGCGATAGTCGGCGATCAGGCGATTGGCCATTTCGGGCGAAAGCGGCTTAGTGCGATCGCGATCGATATCGTTCAATGCGAGGAAGATTTTCAGCGGTTCGTTTTCAACTGATTTGCGGCTAAGGCCAAATAAGGCTTCGAGCAGGTCTTCACTCGACCTCCAGGTTTGTGCCGCGCGAGTGAGTTTGCCATCGTATTTACCGTGAGGGTGGTGGACGAACAGATTACGCCACACCTCCAGATTGCCGGGTACGTGAGCTTCGCCGT
>PMQB01000592.1:1912-15221 GCA_003169195.1 Bryobacterales bacterium | reverse complement strand
ATTGGGGTGCAGACCTACACGCGCCAGCGGGTGGGCAACGGGCATTCCAATCTTCCTCCACCCAAAGACGCCGAACTCACCCAGAATGGTTTCGAATTCTATCCCGAGGCGCTTGAACATGCGATCCGCTATGCGAGTCAGCACATAGGCGTGCCCGTGATCGCGACGGAGAACGGCGTTGCGGTGGACGATGATGCTCGTCGGATCGAGTACATCAAGCGCGCCGTCCAGGGTGTCAAGCAGTGTCTGGCAGACAAGATCGATGTCCGCGGCTACATCTATTGGTAATTACTCGACAACTTCGAATGGGTTAGCGGGTATACTCAGCGCTTCGGGCTGGTGGCGGTAAATCGAGCGACACAACGGCGCACGATCAAACCAAGCGCAACGTTTTGGGAAAACTCGCGACGACCTCTTGATGACTCATCCGGCCGCTCGTTGTTGCTTCTGTTGTGGCCGTGGGTGGAAACGGATGTGAAAGTGGGTACCCGAACCGGGCTGGCGTTCGAGGGTGCCATCCATCTGAATCGTTAGATCAGATACAAGTTGCATGCCCAATGAACTAGAAGCGCTGTGATCAAAGCCAGCGGGCAGGCCGACGCCATCGTCTCGAAAATGGAGGTCGGCTTGACCATCATGTTCAATGAGACTGAACCAGATATTGCCACTACGGCCGTTAGGGAAAGCGTGTTTGAGAGAGTTTGTGAGAAATTCATTCAGGATGAGGCCGCAGGGGATCGCTTCGGTTAACCCGAGGCGTGCTTCGACCGAAGCATGCATTTGGATCTGGTGGTTATCCACGCCGAAGGAACTCATCAGGTCGCGGCTTAAGGATTCCACATAATCGGAGAAGTTGATCTCTGCCGCGGTTCCGTCGTAACAGAGGAGGTCATGGACCCTGGCCATGGAGTGGATGCGATCGCGTGTGCGGACGAGTACATTCTCTGCGGTCGAGTTGGCAGACTGTTGGGCCTCCAGCGTGAGGAGAGCCGCAATAACAGCGAGATTGTTCTTGACGCGGTGCTGCACTTCCTGAAGCAGAGCATTTTTGTCGGCGAGCGCGGTCTGGAGTTCGCGCACATGAAGGGTGAGTTCCTGGCTCAGACGGTGATCGCGCTCGCGGAACGATTGCTCGTGCTGCTGCCAGGATTTGAACATGCGCTGAAACATCCAGGTGGCAATACAGAACATGGTGAAAGCACAGCAGCCTAATAGCAGATAGAGAAAGCGGCGCAGACGGCCGGATGCAGCAGCAGAGTTAGCATCGAAGCGCGTTTTGGCCAGTTCGATGCCTGAACGGAAAGCGGCAATCTGTTTTTTCAGCACGGCCAAAGAAGCGGCATCGGGCGGGGAATGCGCTAAGGCATCACGGGCACGGCGGTCAAAGTCGAAAAGGGTTTGAATGTCAGGCGGCATTTCGCCCCTAAATCGCGCGTTCTGCGCGGCTGAGTCTTCGAGGCTGTGCAGAGGCAGACCAGCCAAGCGGGTAACGTAATCAAACCAACGCAGGCGGAAGCGGATAGGAGAGGCGTCCAGTCCAGCGTCTTTGAGGGACTGTTCGATGACGGTTGCATCCGGATGAGGTTTCGCCCGTTCCTGGATTGCGCGGGTGTAGGCCAGCGGCCGGCGGAGCCGCTCCTGCACCAGGTCACATTCCTTTGGGCCTAAGTCGATGCAGCGGTCAAGTTGCAGCAGCGCACTTCGATCTGCCTCCATCCAGACGTCGGAGAACTGCATCGACTTCCGTAATGCCTCGAGCGTCTGGTCGGATAAAAAATACAGCAGCAGCGTGCCGAGTGTGACCGCGGCGAAAGGGACGGACAGCAGGGCCAAGGAACGACGACTCGGATTCACCCATGTCGGAGCGGCAGGATTAGACGCGAACATATGGAATAGCGAAACCTAGCCACTTCGGCCTATTGAAGGTTATTGTAGCGGATTGGTGAAGGTTTCCGGTAGGTAGTCGAGGGGTCAGGTTTCGAGTGCCGCTTGCAACATGGCGCGGGCGTAGCCGATGTTGAAGGCGTAGCCGGCATAGGAACCGCCGCCGGGATACGTGGATTTAAACATGGCCGCGGTGGCTGAGTATTCCTCTTGATCAACGTCAAGGGCGCGCGGGTGCTCGGGGTAGATGAGGCGCGGGTATTTGCCTTTCACCAGTTCGCGCATGACGCCGAACATATCGACCTGACCTTCGTCGATAAAGACTTCGGCATAGTCCTCATAGGGCTTGCGGACGCGGACGTTGCGGAAATGGACGTGGTTGATGCAATCGCGCTGCATGAAGTAGCGGCAGACTTCGAGCGGGTTCTCGCCCATCTCGCGCGTGACGCCGCAATCGAAAGTGATGCCGTTGTGCGGGCTCGGAACAATGTCGACCAGTTTTTTCCAGCCGGCGAGGCTACCCATGATCTGCTGGGAACCACGGCTGAGCGGGGAGGGCGGGTCATTAGGGTGAAGCGCGAGACGCACGTTTGATTCGATGGCGACGGGCACCACGGCCTTCAGGAAGTAAGTAATGTTTTCCCACATTTCGTCAAGCGTGTGCGCGCCTTCGTTCGGCATGGGAGGAAGATCTTTCATACGGCCGTAGGCGAACGCGGTGTAGCCGGTGCCGGCGCGGCCCGCTTCGGCGTAGTAACCTTCCATGGCGCGGTGGGCGTAGAAGTTGTACTCGACCACGGGCAGACCCACGCGGCCGGCGGCCCGGATGGATTGCCGCACCTTGTCAATTTCTTCGTCGCGGCCGGGGCGGCCATACAGTGTATTGGTAAAGCTGCCGATCATGAGGTTCGCCAGCGTGAGGCCTTCCGCCTTGACAGTTTCCCTCATGGTGCGGAGTTCCGTTTCGCGCCAGGGAAGAACGGCCGGCCCACCGCGCAGAACGTAATCAACGCCCAGTTGCTTCACTTTGCGAAGACCGATGGGTTCGAGTGGCCCGACACCGAGACACAGTTTGGGCGTGGTGGCGGATTCGGTGAGGGGCCAGTTATCGGACGAGGGAGAAGGAGCGGGCACGGCTGCACCGGCGAGGGCAGAAACTCCAAGAGTCTGCACGAGGCGGCGGCGCGATAGATTTACATCCATGTATTCACACTCATGTCGAGCGTGATTATTTCAAAGGCCGACGGTGAATGCAAGCGGGTCGATCGGATCAGCGACGGGCGGTGCCGTGGCAATATCGATCCAGAAGTAGGCAGCCCAGCGGATGATTTGAAAGAAGCTGTCGAGATCGGAAGCTTTTGTCAGGTAGCAGTTGGCGTGGAGCTCGTATGCTTGGCTAATGTCCTTAGCGACGTCGGAGGACGTGAGAATCGCGATGGGGATGAGGCGGAGGGAGGCATCGGCTTTAAGCGCGCGCAGAAGGTCGAGCGAACCGCCTTTCGGCAAGTTGAAATCGAGAAAGATGAGACGGGGACGAGGCGCAGAATCGAATTTACCCTGGCGTTTGAGGAAGCGCATCGCCTCTTCCCCGTCGACGGTCACATAAACAGTGACGGCAGGTTCGAGAGTGCGCAGGGCTTCCTGCATCAGGCGAACATCGGCAGGATTATCTTCAACGATCAAGATGTCTCGGGTGAGCAATCCCTTTACTCTACCCTGAGATCAAAAAGAAAGCACGCAGGTGCCGGCACTTCAATCCGACAGGTCGGCGTGGTCGCCGTCGGGTGAGGAATGCGCGAGGCTTTTCATTTTGGCCAGCAGGGTGGTGCGCTTAATTTTAAGCATGTCGGCCGCTTTGGCTTTGTTGCCGCCAGACGCGGTGAGGGCTTGATTGAGGAGGGAAAGCTCAAAACTGCTGACGACTTCATCGAAGTTCAGGCCTTCCTGAGGCAGTTGGATGAGAGGCTGAGCGGGTGATAACGGCGCGGAGGAAGCGGGTCGTTCGGAGGAAGCGGGACGGCGCGCGAGAAAATCATTCGGCCCGAGCACGCGGCGGTCACCGCTGAGCGCGAAGGCCATTTGCACGGCGTGTTCGAGTTGGCGAATGTTTCCGGGCCACGGAAGCTGCTGAAGCCACTCCACCGCTTCGGGGCTAATTTGTTTGGGTTCGGAATTTTCAGCCGCGCGGATTTTGTCTAAGAAGTGCTGTAAGAGCAAGGGAATGTCGTCGCGCCGGTCGCGGAGGGGAGGCAGATGAATGGGCACGACGTTCAAGCGGTAATAGAGGTCTTCGCGAAAACGGCGTTCGCGTACTGCTTGTTCAAGATCTACGTTGGACGCCGCGATGACGCGCACATCAACACGGACCGTATCGGAACTGCCAACGCGCTGGAATTCCTGTTCCTGTAAAACGCGCAGGATCTTGGCTTGCGCCTCCATGGGCAGGTCGCCAATTTCGTCGAGAAAGAGCGAGCCCTTGTTTGCCTGCTCAAAACGGCCGAGGCGGCTTGAGATCGCGCCGGTAAAGGCACCCTTCGCATGACCGAACAATTCCGATTCTATGAGAGTGGCGGGCAGAGCGGTGCAGTTGACGGACACCAATGGTTGCGAAGCACGGTTGCTGGCGGCGTGGATGGCTTTGGCGATCACCTCTTTGCCGGTGCCAGTTTCACCACCGATGAGAATGGTACAGCGTTTGGCGGCCACCAGTTGAATGATTTCGCAGATTTGGAGCATGGATCGGCTTTGACCGATTAGAAAATGCCGCCACGGGGCGGTCTCCGAATTCCGCTGGAACAGTTGCGACTGGCGAACGGCGCGCGCCACCGCCTCGGACAGCGTCTCCGGTTCCACGTCGCCCAGGAGCACATGGAACGCTCCTTGCCGCGTGAGATGGATGACGTCATCGATGGTGCCGCTGCGGTGATGAACCAATACCGGTAGATGCGGAGCCACTCGAAAGAGAGCAGATAAAGCCTCTTCCCCCTTTGCGGGCAGCGAGGCTAAGCTCAGAATGACAACGTCGCAATTTCCGCCGCGTAGCCGGTCGCACGCGACGGCCAACGAGTTTTCCGCCAGAATGTCAGTCGTTCGGAGAGCCGCGCGGATGGAGGGGTCCATCACAGCGGCATCGGGTCCAATCCAAAGAAGTTTCGTTCGCAAGATGTTTCTCGAAAGACTCATCGGTAGCGAGTGGCAAAAGATTGAGGACGGGGCGGCAATTTCTTGCCATAGGGAAGAACGCTGGGGATTATTTCCTAAGGTTGTTCCGAAAGAAGAACGCCTACAGAGTTTCAGGAGTCGCGGTTGAAGTGCACGGAATTCCAGGATTCCTGCGCGAGGACCTCCAATTCATGATCGGCGCCAACCTGCCAATCCGCATGCTGCTTGGTCTTTAACTTGATAAGTAGGCGTTCGTCGCGATCGGCGGCCACCACGCGCTGGCGTTGTTCGGCCAACCGTAAACGGGCGGCGTCCAGGGTGCTTTGCAATTTGGCAACTCGCGCTTCGTATACGAGAAGAAAGGCCGAGAGAGCGCGCAGTTCGGTCGTCCCTGCCCGCGGTTCGTTCTTGACAAACTCAATGGCTTCGGCGCGTTCCGCGGCGAGCGCTGCAATCATTTGTTCGACGCGCGTCACTTCTGCCACAGCTTTACCTAGCTTGTCGCGTTCGATAGACAGGCGCAGGGTCCGCAGGCGTAAGACAGAATCCAGGCGAAAGCGAAATTTCTGCATAGATTAGAGAGCGGCGGCGATTTCATTTAAAGCCCCGACGGTGGCAGCGAGAGGTGTGGCTTCGTCCGGACGCTGCCGGAGGAAATTCAGCATGCGCTCGCGGCAACGGATGCTGGCATCCAGTTTTGGATTGGCACCAGAGACATAAGCACCGAGCGAAATGAGATCTTCCGACTGCTGATAGCTGGCGAGCGCCTCACGCATTTTGGCGGCGGCTTTGAGATGCTCGGGCGGCGCGACATGCGAGGCAACACGGGAGATAGAACTGAGAACGTCGATGGCGGGATAATGTCCGGCCGCGCCGAGGTGGCGAGAGAGCACAATGTGCCCGTCGAGAATGCCGCGCGCGGCGTCGGTAATAGGTTCGTTGAGATCGTCGCCTTCTACCAGTACGGTGAAAAAACCGGTGATGCTGCCTGTGCGAAAGTTGCCGGCGCGCTCGAACATTTTCGGCAGGATGGCGAAGACGGACGGAGTGTAGCCTTTCTGACTGGGCGGTTCGCCGGCTGCCAGACCGATTTCGCGCTGCGCCATAGCAAGACGGGTGACAGAATCCATCACCAGCAAAACGTTTTTACCCTGATCGCGAAAATATTCGGCGACCGCGAGGGCGACGAAGCAGGCGCGCACGCGGAGAGGAGCCGGACGATCGGACGTGGCGACGACCACGACGGAGCGTTTCATGCCTTCGGGGCCGAGTTCTTCTTCTATAAAGCCGCGCACTTCGCGATTACGCTCCCCAATGAGTGCGATGACCGTGACATCGGCGGAGTTGTGCTTCGACATGGCGCCGAGTAATGTGCTTTTGCCGACGCCGCTGCCCCCAAACAGACCGATGCGCTGTCCGAGGCCACAGGGAAGCAGACCGTCAATGGCTCGAATACCTGTGACGAGTGGGACGCGGATGTGTTCGCGTTCCAGCGGTCCAGGCGGCGTGGCAAAGAGATCATATTTGGCGAGCGGCTCGATGGGAGGGCCGCCATCCATTGGCTTACCAAAGCCATCGAGAACGCGGCCCAGCAGCGCGGGGGAGACGCTGACCTGTGCGTCGTCGGAACGGGCGAAGATCGGGTCGCCGGCTTCGAGGCCGTCGATTTCTTCGAGCGGAATGGAAAGCACCTTGCCGTTGCGGAAACCAGCCACTTGCGTGCGAATTTTGCGGCCGCTAGTAGTTTGGATTTCGCAGAAGCCGCCGATGGGCGAAGCGGGGCCTTTGGACTCGATCAGAAAACCGGTGACGTCGGTAATGACGCCGCGCCAGCGGAGCAGATCGCATTTTTTCAGCGAATCTATATAGCCGGAGAGATCGAAGGGTGTTTCAGGAGGGGCTATGTTCATCGAGTCGCCAGCCGATCGGCAAAGCCGCGCTGAATCTCCTGCATTTGTGTTTCGATGGATGCATCGAGATCGCCCAGCGATGTTTCAAATAGAATCGCTCCCGTGGCTAGTCCGGGATCGGGTACGATTTCAATACCGGATCTCGAGCCGATACGCTCGAGCGCGGCGCGCACAGCGGGCACAGCCGCTGGCCATACGCGGACTTTCGAGGCTTCGCGCTGCTGCAGTTTCTGCAAAGCGGCGTGTACGATGCCTTCAATGGAGCTTGGATCGGTAGAAAGCTCACGATAAAGGATACGGCGCGCCACCGCTAACGAGAGTTTGACTAGTTCCTGCTCGCCCTCCTGGCGAATCTTGCGCTTGGCGTTAGCGAGTTCTTCAAGGGCGTGGGCGATCTGTTCAAAGGCTTTTTTGACTTCGGCGGACGCTTCCTCGCGGCCACGCCGCAGACCGTCTTCAACGCCGCGGTGATGGGCCTCCGTCTTTTCCAAGTGCCGCAACCGTTCGAGTTCGGCAATGCGGCGTTCGAATTCGGCGGTTTCAGCTGGATGAGCTTCCGCCTTAGCCTGTAACTGTTTGGGTGGAGCCGCTTCCGTAGGCGCGGCCGCCAGTTGCAGCGGTCCATGCGCCGGGTTCATCGAAGGCTGGCGTCCCGGCCAGATCACCGTTTCGACGGTCACCGTTTTGTCGGTAATGCGGCGGACCACTTATTCTTCCTCCATCCAACCGCGAATGATACCTGCGGCGAAGGCCGGGTCTTTGGCTACATGGCCTTGAATCTGATTGAGCAGGATCTTAGTAGCGCTATCCATCTCCGGCAGAGCCAGCCGCGGTTTAGGTGCCGCCATGGTTTCCAGCGTTTGTTCCTCAGTGGTACCGGCAATCTGTGCGCTACCGCCAGGTGCCGAGCCAGACGTGGTATGACCGCCTTCGATAGCAGGCTTCGACCCGTCGGCCGCGTGAGCGGTCGCCGCCGCCGCCAAAGCAGCGGTCTGTGCTAATTCAACAGCAGCAGCTTTCTTGCGCCGGCCAAGCAGGAAAACGACAGCGACGAGCAGCAATAAGATGGTCGCGCCGGCGCCGATTTGCACGCGGCGGTCCGCCAGCAGTTTGGCCAGCGCAGTCGGCGGCGTGGCTTTTCCCGGTTTGGCGGCCGCGGCGGCGGCCGCGTTGGCACTTTCTTCCTGTGCGAGCGTTTGCTCAAATGGTAGACTTTCAATCACGACTTGATCGCCACGTTCGTTTTGTATGCCGAGGACACCCGCCACGATATCGTGAATCGCTTTGATGCGCTCGGGCGTGGGAGGCGCCAACACATGTTTTCGCTGCGCGCCTTGTCCCTGCCAGGTGAAATCCTGATCAAGCAACACCGCGGCCGAAATTCGGCGGATCGTGCCGCGCGGCATTTTCACTTGCCGCACACTGCGCGAGGTTTCAAAGGCCATGCTCTCGGTGCGCCGTGAGGTACCGCTGGTTCCGCCGGCCGCACTCAAGGGCTTGATGGTAGAACGCGGCAGATTCGAGGGCGTGCCCGGCACTCCGCCGAGTTGCGCGCTATTGGAAACATCTTCGGTTTTCTGCGAGGTGGACATCACCGACCGCGTAGGATCGTACGTTTCGTCGGTTTGCTCGCTAGTGGAAATATCGCAGTCGGCGGAGACACCCACACGAAAGCGCGCTTCGCCCAGCAGCGGTTCGAGGGTGGCTTCGACTTTGGCCGTGAGATCCTTTTCCACCTGGTGTCGATAGTCAAGCAGGGCATCGCCGGAATCGGCACTATCGCCCGCGGGTCTGCGTTTGCTCAGCAACGTGCCGCGCATATCCACCACCGAAACGGCATCGGGCGAAAGGCCCTCCACCGCGCTGCCGACCAGGTTGCTGATCGCGATCACGTTTTGCGGGTTCAGGGTTGCGCCCGGGCGCAGTTTGACCAGCACGCTCGCTTTCGCAGGTTCACGGGAATCAAGAAAGACCGAGTCTTTGGGGAAAGTGATGTGGACACGAGCGGTATCGATCGTCGTGATGGCCTTAATCGAGCGCTCCAACTCGCCTTCGAGAGCACGCCGGTAATTCACCTTTTCGCCGAAGTCGGTCACGCCGAGCGTAGTCTTATCGAACAACTCAAAACCAATGCGCCCGGTTTTGGGCAAGCCCGCGCCGGCCAGATCCAACCGGGCATCGTCTACTTTCTCCGAAGGCACCAGCACAGTGGCGCCGTTCTCGGTGAGACGGTGCTCTACGCCACTCTCTTTCAGCTTCTGCACTACCAGGGCCGCATCCTCGGGCGCCATATTGGTGAACAATGGCTTGAAATCGCGCTCATTCTGATACTTGGTAAACATCGGGATTCCCGCGGCCAAGGCTACCAATACCGCACCCAGCCCGATTTTCTGGGCTAGGCTGAGTGAGGCGAAGAGCTTTTTGATCTGGTCCATTTCTTGTTACTTACGAGCTGACATGCGCGGGCCTTTGGTGAGTGTGCGCCCATTCAGATTTGCATTTTCATAATTTCGTCATAAGCCGACACAACCTTGTTCCGTACTTGCAAAAGCAGTTCGAAGTTCAGTGAGGCGTTTTGCGTCGCCAAAATAGTCGAGTGTAATTCCTGCGTTCCGCCCGCCAGATAATTGGAAACCGCTGCATCGGCCGCGGCCTTGGATTGAGAGACCTGCGAGATGACACCCGCGAGAACCTGCTGAAAACTAGTGGCGGGCGCTGCCGTCCCTGGAAGACTGATCGGCTGTATCGCGTGCGGTAAGGAGATGGGTGCGATGGGAGCGGCCATAAGATATTACCGGAATAAATCCATGGAGCGGTTGATCATATCTTTGACCGCCGAGATCGCCGAGACATTGGCCTGATACGATCGTGAAGCTCCCATCAGGTCAACCATGTCTTCGGCCGGGTTCATTTTCGGGAAGCTGACGTAGCCATCTTTATCGGCATCCGGATGGCCGGGCAAGTAGCGGCGGTCCGGTTCCGATTGATCGACCACGATCTGGCTGATGGCGACGCCTTTGGGCTGATTGTCCAGTTGCGCTTGAAACACCGACGAGAAAGGCTGGCCGACCGACTGTGCTTCGAAAACAACATCTTGCCGCCGGTAAGGGCCGCCGCCAGCCGTTCGCGTGGTATCGGCATTGGCGATATTTTCCACCAGCACCTCGGCGCGTTGCCGTTGCGCAGTCATGCCAGACGCACTGACAGATAAAGAATTAAAGAGACTCATTGGCCACCTCCGGTGATCGCCGAATGCAGATCTTTTAATTGGGACCGCAGAAATTGGGTCGCCATATTGAACCGCAAGGCATTTTCTGAGAGTAAGCGGGCTTCGCGGTCGAGATCAACATTGTTGCCGTCGTTCTTGACTCGCAAGCCGGGCACGGCCGTGGCCATCGGATTCGCTGGTGCTAGATCCGCCGACGTCTGCATCGCGGCCTTGAGTTGCGCTTCAAAATCGAAGTCCTGGGTGTGATAGCCGGGGGTATCCGCGTTGGCGATGTTAGATGCCACCAACTTTTGCCGCTGACTGACAAGAGTCAGATAGCGATCGAGCTGAGTTGAAACTGGATCGAGCATAGCTTGCACTGGTAAATGATGCAAGTCAGTGGCCAATGGCGATGGGAGGGAATAGCGTTTGGATTATCGGTCAAATAAGCTTGCAGCGCTGGTTTCTAACGGTCACGCCAATCAGCAGGAGAGTACTTTTATGACAGCTCGTCAAAGTCTTGACACATCAGTTCGCCAGCGTCATAAACGTTAAGCGTCGAAGCGCCAACAGTGGTTCCCGCCCTGCTCCGGCTGATAAAGGCAAGCGGCCGCGTTAGTCTGCAATTGGCTCGACACGTGAGCTCGCAAAACGCGTGCCAGACTTAGATGTTCCTGAAAGCTTCCGATGCGTTGTTTAAACAACAGAACCCTTTGCGCAGGACGAGCAGCGGCCAATTCGAGGCGGATGGCCGAGCCGAGATCGACACTCAAGCGTCGCGCGGTCTCAAAATCGCCTGCCTGCAGCGCGCGGCTCACCGCCTCGTTCAGTTCATCGGTATTCGGGTGGGGCATATTGGACCTAGCTATTACCCGTTGGCCAACGATAGCGCCTCTGTATTCTCGGCGCTAAACATCGCAGTGAGTTCCGATACTTGGCTTTGCATTGAGGCCACAGCAGCATCGGCTGCGGCCATCTGAGCCGTCAAGTTGCTCTGCATTAGCGTCAATCTTGTTTGGTCATTGGTGATTTCAGTGCCAATGTTGCTGATCGAGGTGGCCAGCGAGCTCATCTGTTGAACAATCGCACCAGAAGTGGTGTCTGTCACTGAACTCAGAGCCGTGCTTGCGGCGGAGAGGAAACCGGTTGCCCCGCTTTCCGATCCCAAGAAGCTCATGACATCGCTGATGGAACTGCTGGCTGCTGAATTGAAGACCGTGGAATCGAATTGCAGGTGGCCATTGGTATCGAATGTAAGCCCAAGATCAGTCGGCGATTGAACACTGCCAGAAGAGGAAGTACCTGAATAGTCCGTAAGACTATGTAGCACATTACTGAGCTGCAATAAAATCGATTGACCGGCCAGAGCTCCGCCATTCTGCCCGCGATTATTATTCACTTCGTCGACCGCGGCGTTGTAGCTGGTGACCAGCGACGAGAGCGCACTTGAGACCCCGCTGGCACTTTGCGCAACCGTCACATTCGCCGTGCCGGTGGCAAGCGCATCCACTGTCAGTCCGGTGGAGATGGAAAGTGATCGCGTGCTGCTCGATGCGGGCGTGGAAGGTTGTCCATTGACCTGGTAGGTAACAGGTGAACCTAGGCTCAATTGGGTGAGAAGATTCTGTTTACCATCATTCAATTGAATCGCGGTGTTCGCATACTGCGTTCCTTGAATCGAGAGCTCGTAGTTCGGAGAGGCCGTACCGCCGACGTTTACAACAGTAGCCTGCACAGGGGCACCGCTTGCATTTATTGCCGCGACGAGACTGTTGAGATTATTGCTGGTCGGTGTGATGGTGATGGGCGATCCGGTACCCACCGTAAGAGTATAGCTGGAACTTGTGGAGATGCTGCTTGACGATGGATCTGAGACGGTAGGCAGTGTGGAATTGCTGATGGTATTCGTTTGCGCTCCGAGACTGGCAATGGTCACCGCATACGAACCAGTCAAAGCACCTGTGCCTATGGAAGCACTGGCAACCGAGGGAGTATCCACGGTAGCAGCCAAGGAACCGGAGCTTACCGCGCTATCTACCGCTCCCAACGCGGTTTGTAGATTCGTAAAATCGCTGCCAATTGTCTGCAGTTCCGTCTGTTGGCCGGTCAGCGTGGTCTGCTGATTCTGCAACTCCGTAATCGGTAGTGTGGCAACGGCAACCGCGTGCGAGATCTGATTGTTTAAGTCGGCCGCAAAGGTACTTGAGCCGTTAAAGTAATTGGTCGCAGCAGAAGAGGATGAGGAAGGGCTAGTTGAGCTGGTGGCCATAAGACGAATCCTGAGAAAACGGCGGGAACCAAGGCTTTCTAGCACTTGGCCCCCGCGGGGTTAGAGGTTTACGTTAGCCCTACTGCAGCAGTTTCAGGATCGACTGCGGGGCGGAGTTGGCTTGCGCAAGCGCGGCCACTGAGGTTTGGACGAGCACTTGAGCTTTCGTTAGGTTAGCGGCCTGGGCGGCGACGTCGGCATCGCGGATTTGGCTCTCGGCGGCCGAGTAGCTGGAAATCTGCGATTGCGCCAGGCTGGTGGCATAAGCCAATTTGTTTTCGCCGGCGCCGATGGAACCTTGCACGAGACCAAGGGCTGCTACCGCATTATTGATCGCGGTTAGAGCGGCATTCGCGTTGTTGGTGCCGCCGGTAGACGGAGCGGTGGAAGTGACGTTCGTGCTGCCGCCTACCGCGCCCGGCGCAGCGAATACGCCGGTCAGAGTGCCTACTGCTTGAGCCGGATTGGCTCCGGCGAGAGTCGTAATCTTGTCGGTGACAGAAAAGCTGTTCGTGCCCTGTAGCGAGATTCCGGTACCGGCTGCGTTGAGGATAGCGGTCACACCCAGGCTGGCTGTCTGCGTATTGATATTGGCAATCGTGGCCGCCAAGCTATCGCCATGGTTGATCGTTACCGTAGCAGCCCCGCTGCTGGTCTCGAACTGCATCGTTTCTTTGTTCAGAGCGGAAGCAGGCGAATTGTAAGTGGCTGCCCCGTCCACGATGTTGTTGGAAGTATTCTCGGCTGTGCTTGAACCGCCGACGCCGTTGTTTGCGGTACTGATAGCAGTGGTAAGGATGTCAGCAGTGGTGTTTTCCATGACGCTGAAGTTGGTGTTTCCACTGAAATTGATGCCCGTGCCAGCGGAATTCAACG
>PMQB01000592.1:0-1877 GCA_003169195.1 Bryobacterales bacterium | reverse complement strand
ACGGTCGCCTGGTTGTTGGTGATCAAGTTAGTGCCACTGCCGCCCTTGTCCACCACTGTGAACGCAGATGCGCCGCTGAATTGCAACTTACCGTTGCTGTCTGTACCGGCGCTAATCCCGTATTTGTTCAACTGGCCGTTCAGTGAGCTCAACACGCTGCTCAGACTGGAACCGTTGGCGGTGGCGGACACTTTGGCCGTGATAGTTTGCGCGCTGCCGTTGGAGAACACATTGAAAGTAAACGACTGGTCGTTGGTACCCGCAGTGCCCTTGACAAAGGTGGCTCCCGCCGCGTCGAGGCGTTCGGTATTACCGCTAAGGCCTACGCCACCGCCTAACACGTTGGTACTGGCCAAGCCGAGGCTGGTAGCGTCGACAGCGTTGGCTGTTCCGCTTAGATCGATGTTCACGGACGCGTTGGACTGGGTGGAACCCGCGCCGCCGATGTAGACAGCCAGGTTTGTATTCATAGCGCCGCCGGAGTTCAAATTGATGTTCGCCGCTTGGCGGTTAATTTCCGTCTGTAACCCAGCATACTCCTGGTTCAGGGTGGCGCGGTCACCGGTAAACGTGCTGGAAGCCGACTGCGTCGCCAGCGTCTTCATGCGGTCCAGAATCGTCGAAATATTGCTCAATCCACCGTCAATAATCTGTAATTGGCTGGTGCCATCGTTGGCGTTCGACACACCTTGGGTGAGTTCGGCCACACTCGACCGATAACCGTTCGCAATAGCCAAGCCGGCTGCATCGTCGCCGCTCGAATTGATGCGATAGCCAGAGGTTAATTGTTGGATGGTTTTGCTTTGAAATGCGTTATCGGTATTCAAGTTTTGCTGAGCCATCAGGGAGGTTACGTTAGTTTGAATAGAAATCATTGTCTTTTCCTTTTCCTTTTTTCCGGCCTGCCTTGCGGCTCTTATTCGGCCTCACAAACCTTGTCGCACGTTTTGCCGCAGATTCTAGGTCTTTTTCTAAGTCGCTTTGTTTTAAAAGAAAAACGCCTAAAGCCCAACCGTGGCGAACCTCTCGATGGCCCCGCTACACGTCGCTGCGGTTTAACCCTGCAGCAGCTTGAGAATCGCCTGCGGCGCCGAGTTCGCTTGTGCAAGCGCGGCAACAGAAGTCTGTACCAGCACCTGCGCTTTCGTTAAGTTAGCGGCTTGGGCTGCCACGTCGGCATCGCGGATTTGGCTCTCAGCGGCTGAGTAGCTGGAAATCTGCGATTGGGCCAAGCTGGTGGCGTAAGCCAACTTGTTTTCTCCGGCTCCCACCGAACCTTGAACTAGACCAAGATTGGCGATCGCGGCATTGATCGCAGTGATAGCCACGCTGCCATTGTTGGTTCCGCCCGTACTCGGAGCGGTGGAAGTAACGTTCGTGCTGCCGCCTACCGCGCCCGGCGCAGCGAATACGCCGGTCAGAGTGCCTACTGCTTGAGCCGGATTGGCGCCGGCGAGAGTTGTAATCTTGTCGGTGACGGAAAAGCTGTTCGTCCCTTGCAGCGAGATCCCGGTGCCCGCCGCGTTAAGGACAGCGCTCACACCCAGGCCGGCCGTTTGCGCATTAATATTGGCAATCGTGGCCGCTAGGCTATCGCCATGGTTGATCGTTACCGTAGCAGCTCCACTGCTGGTCTCGAACTGCATCGTTTCTTTGTTCAGAGCGGAAGCGGGCGAGTTGTAAGTGGCTGCCCCGTCTACAATGTTGTTCGCGGTATTCTGGGCAGTGCTTGCACCGCCGACGCCGTTGTTTGCGGTGCTGATAGCAGTGGTCAGGATGTCGGCAGTGGTGTTCTCCATTACGCTGAAGTTGCTGTTTCCACTGAAATTGATACCCGTGCCAGCGGAATTCAACGATGCGGTAATGCCAGTGGCGCC
>PMQB01000665.1:2679-8236 GCA_003169195.1 Bryobacterales bacterium | reverse complement strand
GAAAGCTCCGAACCATGCCAACTATGACGAGCAACTGGCGAATCCATATCCCAACTTGCCGGACATATTGACGCTGGCGAATGGGCAGAAAGTTACGACGGCGGAGATGTGGTGGAAGCAGCGGCGTCCGGAAATTGTGGAGGATATGGAGCGCGAGGTGTATGGGCGCTTGCCGGCTCACATTCCGAAAGTGACGTGGACGGTGGGGGTGACGGACCGGGAGTTTGTGGGCTTTACGCCGGTGATTGCGAAGAAGCTGATTGGGCATGTGGAGAATTCTCTGTTTCCGCAGATTGATGTGAACATATCAATGGTGCTGGTGACGCCTGCGTTTGCGAAGGGCCCGGTACCGGTGTTGATGATGTTTGGACGCAGTAGTCTGCCTGCGCCCGCGCAACCGCCGCAGGAAGATTTGGATCAGATCAACGCCGCGTTGAAGGCGATGCTGTTGAAACAAGATCCGTCACTTAAGGCGATTTTTGATAAGTATCCGGCTTATAACATCAATGCCGCGCTGCCTCCGCCATCGTTTGGGATGAGGCCGCCGGCGGGCGATCCTCCAACGGCGCAGCAGTTGATTACCGATGGTTGGGGATATGCGTTGATTGATCCGGCGAGTATCCAGGCGGATAACGCAGCAGGATTGACGCGCGGCATCATCGGGCTCGTCAATCAAGGGCACCCGCGGAAGCCCGATCAATGGGGCGCTTTGCGTGCGTGGGCTTGGGGCGCGGCGCGCGGGTTGGACTATTTAGAAACGGATGCGGCGGTGGATGCGAAACATGTTGGGATTGAAGGTGTTTCGCGCTATGGCAAAGCTGCGCTGGTGACACTGGCGTTTGAACCGCGATTTGCAATGGGGTTGATTGGCTCCTCGGGTGAAGGCGGCGTGAAGCTGAACCGGCGAAACTTTGGCGAGGCCGTGGAGAGTTTGACGGGCGGCGAGTATTACTGGATGGCGGGCAACTTCATGAAGTATGGAGCGTCTGAAGCGACATTCGGGAGTAAGACGGCGAATGATATACCAGTCGATTCACATGAGTTGATTGCGCTGTGTGCGCCGCGGTTGACGTTCATCAGTTATGGCGTTCCGGAGCAAGGGGATGCGAAGTGGCTTGACCAGAAGGGCAGCTACATGGCGACGGTTGCGGCCGGGGCTGCTTTCAAATTGCTGGGCGCGAAGGATCTCGGTGTGTCGAATGACTACAAGACGGCGCAGATGCCGCCGGTGAATTCGGGTTTGCTGGATGGGCAGTTAGCGTGGCGGCAGCATGATGGTGGCCACACGGATGCGCCAAACGTGAAGTATTTTATTCAGTGGGCGGACAAGTTTATTGGGCACCAGAAGTAGACTCGGCGTTCGTCTCCGGAGATAATCTCGACGGCGACATCGACAGCCTGAGTGGGTAAGCGCCGTGCGGCTTGGTCTTGGTGGCGATTAAGTCTGGCTTGGGATGGGCATTGGGATCGATGCACAGTTCGACGTTGGATGCGGCATGCAAGCCAACGTCCGTTAGCAGGCGCCCGATTATGGCTTGCAGCAAGCCGTCTGCAAAGGTGCGCGCACTCGTAGGGATGGCTTTTCCGTACCAAAATTCGTAAACACGGTCGCTATGCCCGAACTGTTGTTCGAACTGGGCGATGGTAGCCATGTGTTCATTTAGCGAGGCGGCTTAAGGTGCCCAGGCTACGTACGCGAGGTAGCAAAGCACTGCTCCAGCAGCCGCAACCAGTAGCCCCGAGAAGCGCTTCTTTTGCAGAAAGAAAATAAGCAGCAGGCCGGTGAATGAGACCAGCGTCATGAGTACGGCGGAGAGATCGATGACCCACGCCCAAGCTTTGCCGGTGTCACGGCCTTTGTGCAGATCGTTGAGGATGGCGAAGAAGCCCATCCGCGTTTCGGTGAGTTCGTAGCGGCCGGAGGCGCGGTCGATGAGCGCGTCGGCCGCATAGCCGGGGCCCTTGAACGAGACGGAGCAATCGGTATCTTCAATACGAAAGTCTTTCACAGCACCATGAATGCCGTGGGTGTTGCGCAGGTGCTCGACGACCTCTAACTTGGCGACGTCTTTGGCGAGGAACTTGGGGTCCATGTTGCCATGGACCTGGATGGTGTGTTGTTGCTTTTCAAACCAATCGGCGTGATTCAACGTTAGGCCGGTAATAGCGAAAAAGAAAACGATGGCAAAGCTGGCCATGGAGAGATAGATGTGGAGCCAGCGTGACAGGATCATGAGTTGGCGTTTCCAAAACGGTTTGCTGCGCGTTTGCGAAGCACTGGAAACGCCGGGTCCGTTTAAGACCGAACTCATGTTAGCGGGCCACCTTGTGGTAGTCGACAACAACGGTTCCTAATTCGCCGCCGGGCGGCAGTTCCGCTTGCGAGGGCGTACCGTTGAAATCGATTTCCTTGCGAACTACGTTGTTGCCGCCGTGTTCACGCGAAGCTTCAACGAGAACGGTGTAGTGGCCCTCCTTCACGAGCTTGCCGCTATTGTCTTTGCCGTCCCACTTGAACGTATACCTCCCGGGAGAGCGCGTGGCGCTGGTGACGGAGGGCAGAATTTCGGTTCCTTCGGACATGGCGCGCAAGCGATCGTCGCGATACCAGGCGCGGAGTTCGTTCAGCCAGCGCGCCTTTTCAAACAACACGGCGAGAGTGCGAACGGGGAACTTGTCTTTGTCTTCAATCCAAACGGCGACGTAAGGACGACGTGCGCCGAAGCCCTGTGTTTGCGGTATCTCTACGTTGATGGCGAGTTCGTAGTCGGGGTTCCAAAGGCCGTTCTCTTTGGTGGCGGCAGAGGCCAGCATGGGTATGTGCGTGGCTGGGAGTGAATGCCAGCCCGCGCTGAAGTATGCAGCGCCGCTTTTGCCAATGAGCATGTATTCAGAGCCGGGAACGGAAGCGGCTAACTTGCGGCTCTCTTCAGGGGCGAGTACGCAGAACGCTGTAGCCAAGGCACCGGCGTCGACTGCTTTGGGGGCGAGCACGGTAGCGCCAATGATGGACTCGGCGGTTTGTCCGGTGCGCGGATCGACGATGTGCGAATAATGTTTGCCGCCAATTTCGTAGCCGCGGCGATAGTTGCCGCTAGTGGCAACGGCTTTGTCGCTTACATTGAGCACGGCGACAGGATCACTATTTTCGGCATCGGAGCGCGGATCAACAACGCTGACTTTATCCGCGCCATTGCCACGGACCACAAGATCGCCACCGATGTTTACGACGACCGCATTGACTCCAGGGGTGCGCAACGCAACCGCTGCGGCTCGTTCAATGATGTAGCTCTTGGTGAAGGAGTTGAGGATGAGCGGCGTGTCGGTTAAGTGCGTGGCGGTGCCGAGCTTTTCGTCGAGCCGCCATTGGGTAGAGCGGGCTGTTTGGGCGGCTGCGGCAAGATCGGTTGGATTCGGCATGCTGCCGGCGGCTTCCGCTTTTTTCCATACGCGCCCGACGGCTTCGGCTGCTGGATTTAATACGCCGCCGGTGCGCACGCGCCAGGAATCCCACAGTTTCAGAACCTCCATCAACTCAGGGGAGACAGGTACGGCTTTGTTTCGTGTCATAGCCCAGCGGCTGAATTCGCTGGTGGGATCGTAGCCGCTCAACACGCTATTTAAGCGTTTGATTTCGGCCAGGGCGTTTGCTTCGGCGCGGTCGGCCGCGGCTTGTGAAGGCGACATAACCTTCATCTCCATGGATGTGCCGAGGACGTTTTCGAAGTGGGAGGTGCGCCAAACGGCATTGGTAGAAGTGGGACCCACACGCGCGAATAAGGCGGTGAATGCCAGGAACGCAGTGGCAGTGAGGAATAAGGGCTTCATGTGTCTCCGTGGTTGCTGCGAAGTGTCTAAACGGTTTCAGTATTGGGGCCGCTTCACAATGGGCGGTTGGCGTCCGGGGCGGGAATCGCTTCTTCGCGGGTGACTCGGCCGTCCTTATTCGTATCCAATTTGCGAATGGCACTGGCGGCGTTGCGGATTTCTTCGGCGGAGAGGACGCCGTCGCCGTTGGTATCGATGGCTGCGAGGATAGGATCGATGCGAATGAAGTTGAATTCGCGACGGGGGCCTTCGCGGCGTTCGCCATCGGGGCCACCGCGGCCAGCGGCGCGTACGGGTTCGGGGGGCGGGGCTTGGGCAACGGCCACTTTGCGGATTTCGTCGGGCGTGAGAAAGCCATCTTTATTGACGTCGCCGCGGTCGAAGATGCCTTGGAAGCGTTCGGGTAGTTCGGATCGGGACAGCTTACCGTCGCCATTGGCGTCGAAGGCCATCAGTGTTTTGACGGTGTCTTCGATGAGGTTGGGTGGGGGACCACCTTCTTTTTCTTCGTCGCGGCGCGGGCGGCGTTGTGGCATGCTCATGCGCACTTCGTCGGAGGTAATTTGGCCGTCGCCATCTTTGTCGAGTTTGGCAAGCGATTTGGGGGCGGCGTCGATTTCTTCGGATTCCAAGATTAAGTTGCCGTTCGTGTCGATTGCGGTGAAGCCTACGTTTGGTTGGGGGAAGCGGCCGCCGTCGGGTCCGCGTCCGAAGCCGGGCCGCTGACCTGCGCGGTCAGGTCCGTGATCGTCTTGAGCCTGCGCGGCGACGGCAAGGCCGAGGAACAAGCCCAAGGTGATAGTGAAAGCGATTCTCATTGACGGTAAAGGCTCCTGGTTTGAGATGACGTTGGTGGTGCAAGGGAAGTAACGTTAAGTATTGTTAGGGCTCAATTCCTATGAAAGCATGCGCGGGTTAGAGTGAGAAGCTGCCTGAGAACAGGTTGGAGGGTGAGCCTTAAAGTTGTCTTAAATTTGCGTTGTAATTTTGCGCGAAAAGACTCAGCGGCTCATTTCGCACTTTGCGAAAAGGGCCTAATTTGAAACCGCTGTGTTTTGGCTCGACACTTGCAACCATTTCGATTTGAGGAGGCATACTATGCGGAAGGACATGCTTATATTGGCGCTGCTCGGCTTGGGTTGCGCCGGATGGTCTGGGACACAAACGAAGACTTATCGAAAGAAGTTAGAAATACCCGCTGAAATTCAAGGCTACTCTTGCGGAACGGGGTATGCGTGGTTTTATCCAGGGGCTCGATTGGAGCGTTGCACGGTCAATCGGGAGACCGCCTTTGGGGAGGCGAACGTTCCTCCGGGTTCCATCATTGTTCTCCACGCGGACGGCAAACCCAAGTTCGTTTATCTGAGTCATGATGCGCCATTAGTTGGTTGCCAATGTCGGGGCGGCAGCTGGCTTGGACCCGGGGAAGGGGATACAACCGCGTTTTACCCAAGCGGCAAATTGAAACAGTGTTGGCTGGCCGGAGATCAAGAGGTGCAGGGTATACCGTGCAGGGACGCGGGTGGTTTTTCCGCTGCTGTTTTCCATCACGGAGGCGGCGCCACGATCTTTTATGAGAACGGGAAGTTGCAGAGTTGCCCGGTGTCTAAGGATTTCTTGGGTATCAAACGGGGCGAACGTTTGGTTCAGGGTTTGTGACCCTAGGCCAAGTCTTTCATCTGAATGGGCAAGCGGCGAACGCGTTTTCCGGTGGCGGCGAAGATGGCGT
>PMQB01000665.1:0-2650 GCA_003169195.1 Bryobacterales bacterium | reverse complement strand
GCAGCCGTTAAGCCGTAGACGACACCGCTCTCCATCTGCTGCTGGATGATGAACGGATTCACGGTGTGCCCGCAATCGACGGCACACACGACGCGTTGAACGCGCATCTTGCCTTTCACTATTTCGATTTCGGCCACTTCTGCCGTAAAGCTGCCNNGTCTGCGGACTTCAAGCGGATCCTTGCCGCCGGCTGCGGCGAGTTCGTCCAAAAAACATTCAGCAAAGAATGTGTTCTGTGAATAACCGACCGAACGCCAGAAAGACGTAGGCACTTCGCCGCCCGCCTCTTGATACTCGACGTGAAAATTGGGGAACTTATATTCGAGATCGTCAATGCCCTCGACGGCGATTCCATCCACGCCATTACGCGAGCCGAAAAACGAGGGGCACACTACCCGAGCAGTGAAAGCTGACGGCCATCCTTCGTTGTCCAACGCCCCGCCGAATTTGACATAGGCTGCGGGTCGAAAAGGTCCGTTGTGAATGTCATCTTCGCGCATCCAAGTGAGTTTGACCGGTGCGCCGGCGGCTTTGGAAATTTCAACCGCTTCGCCCACGAAATCCACACCACCGCGACGTCCGAAGCCGCCGCCCATCAGCATGGTGTTGACGCGGATCTGCTCGGGTTTAAGGCCGGTGATTTTGGCAGCGATCTGCTGTGCGCCGGTGGGCATTTGGGTAGATGCCCAGATTTCGCAAGAATCGGCGGTCACGCTGGCGGTGCAGTTCAACGGCTCCATGCAGGCGTGCGCCAGAAAGGGCGCTTCATAAATGGCGTCCAATTTTTTGGCAGCAGCGGCGATCGTTTCCGTACTCGTGCCGACTGTTTTGGCCACCGCACCGGGCTTATCCGCGAGCTCAACCATTCTTGCGCGAATCGTCGCACTATTCAGATTGGCGTTGGAGCCTTCGTCCCATTGAACGACAAGGGCGCGCCTTCCTTGCATGGCCGACCAAGTGTTATCGGCTAGAACAGCGATGCCGTTTTTGATTTGAATGACATCTTTGACGCCGGAGATAGCTTTTGCTTTGGTGGCATCAAAGCTGGCCACCTTGCCGCCAAAAACAGGACAGCGCAAAGCTGAGGCATAGAGCATGCCGGGTACGTTTGCATCAATGCCGAAGCGCGCGGCGCCGCAAACTTTATCGCGTGTGTCGAGACGTTTCGTGGAGGTGCCAATGAGTTTGAAGGTGCGCGGATCTTTCAGGGCGACGTTCGTAGGAACGGGGAGGCGCATGGCTTGATCTGCCAGCGAGCCATAGCTCGCGCGCATGTTCGGCGCAGGCCCCAGCAACCAGCCGTTCTTGGTGTGAACCTGGGTGGCATCCACGTTCCATTGCGCGGCGGCGGTTTGCACGAGCATGGCGCGAGCAGTGGCACCAGCTTGCCGCATGGGAGTCCACATGGTGCGGATGCTGGTGCTGCCATACACGCCTTGCATGGGACCATACAATGCTGCGTCAACGGGCGCAAATTCCGTCTTCACTTTGGTCCAGTCGCAATCAAGTTCATCGGCCAGAATCATGGCGAGGGAGGTGATGGTCCCTTGCCCCATTTCGCCTTTGACGATGACGAACGTGACGGCGTCATCGGAGCCAATGTGAATGAAGGCGCCGGGTTTGACGGGACCGATATTGCGCGGGCGCTGGGAGAGAGCTTTTTCTGACGGCAGAGCCAGGGCGACCATGAGGCCGCCTGCGCGTGCCAGCAGATCACGGCGAGTTAGAAGAGTGGTCATGCGCGGCCTCCGTCTGCCTTGATTTGAGCGGCGCGATGCAAAGCCTTGCGAATTTGGTTGTAGGTTCCGCAACGGCAGATGTTGCCGTGCAGTGCTTCATTGATATCGGCATCAGTGGGGTGCGGGGCTTTTGCGAGCAAAGATGCGGCTGCCATGATCTGCCCTGATTGACAATAGCCGCATTGGGGTACATCTTCTTCTATCCAGGCTTGCTGGACGGGATGCGTGAGGTCGGCCGAGAGACCTTCGATGGTGAGGACGGATTTGCCCGCGACGGTGGAGATAGGAGTGACGCACGAGCGGGTTGGATGGCCGTCGAGGTGCACGGTGCAAGCGCCGCACATGGCGATGCCGCAGCCGTATTTGGTGCCCGTTAGTTGAAGCTTGTCGCGCAATACCCAGAGAAGCGGCATCTCTGGGTCGGCTTCGATGCTTTCTCGTTTTCCGTTTAATACAAAATCAACGCTCGGCATGGTTCTCCTTGGGGGGCCTAACACTTAAAAGGATAGCGGAATTGGTTACTATTCGAAAATGCAACTGGGCCGAGTCATGATCTATGTGAAGAATCTGCAAAGTATGGAGGAGTTTTACGGGAGCGTTCTGGGCTTGGTTCCTATTGAAGGAACGCGGGGAGCAAACTGGATTGAGTTCGAGACCGGAGGCGGGCGGGCGGCGCTGCACAGTGTTCCAGCGGGGGTTGCTGAACAGATCCATCTATCTTCACCGCCCCAGCCGCGCGAAGACAATCCGGTGAAACTGATTTTTGAAGTGGATGACGTGGCAGTTGAGTGCCGACGGCTGCAATCGGTGGGCGTGATGATTTTGCAACGGCCATGGGGCGGCTTTGACGGAGTTGACCCGGAAGGCAATGTTTTCGGGCTTTATTCGGCGGCTAAGTCTTGAGGCCGCGG
>PMQB01000468.1 GCA_003169195.1 Bryobacterales bacterium | reverse complement strand
GCTTCCCCTCATAAGGAGGCATCCGTCGTATGTGAGCAAGCGATTCGAAGTGGAGCATCAGAGAGACAACATCTTGGCCACCGTTTGGGTTGACAGGGACTGGCTCGTTATATCGCCGTCGATCTATATGGGGGATTGCGACATGCGGTGGTGCCATGGCGGGAAGCTCACATTGGAGGAGGCGCTGAAGGTGAGAGAAGAGTTGAAAAGCGAAGCTCCCCCTGTTGTCTAGCGCAGTTAGCCTAATCCCAAACAAATGAACCTTTCTATTCCGCACATTGGAACAATCTCGCTAGCTGGAGGGCACGTTACCTGCTTCAGCCCAGGACCGGACGGCTCGCTTTACGCTCTCGTTTGTACAGGCGAACCTGAACAGAATTGGATAAAGCGTAATCGATCTTGTGATTGGCGCGTGCTTACCTTCCATCCCAACGGTTGGTCGTCGGAAATCTTCATTCAAAACCAACAAGACAACTTTGATTTGGTCCAGCCACTTCGTGATGGCTTCCTGTTAGGCACGCGGAGATGCAAGTACGCCGGGGACGCAACGGTGGGCAATGGTTGCTTGTTCGACAACGGTGGACAACTCCTCGGTCGGATTCTATTGGGGGACGGTATTGCGGATTTGCAGACAACAACAACGGACGAGATTTGGGTTTCCTATTCAGACGAAGGGATCTACGGGAATCTCGGCTGGAGAAAGCCAATCGGCAAACCTGGACTTCTTCGATTTGATGTGGAGGGAAAGATCTGCTTTCGATTCGGCGGTGTGGCCGGACTAGGTCCCATCGACGATTGCTATGCCTTAAACGTTGTCAGTGAACGGGAGACGTGGCTCTACTACTACAGCGATTTCCCAATCATACAAATCAGCGATGACTGCGTCGTGCAGCATTGGGCATCTCCGGTTGAAGGCTCGTCAGGTTTCGCGGTATGGCGAGAAAGTGTCGTGATGCAAGATGGCTATGAAACGAATGACTGGAGGCTTGTTGACGTGAGCGGGGCGGACGCGGTCGCAGAAGACGAGGCAATCACTTTCCGCACGCCGGAAGGCGTGACACTGGATGCAAAGTTCGCCCGACCCCGTGGCAGCGCGATTTGGTTTTTAGTCGGCGAGGATATCTATAGATTCGATCTGAAAAGCGATTGTTTGCCATTGGTTAGGACGCCTTGCTAGTACCGGGTACCGCTAGATCCAAGGTTTCAGAGAGATTCTCTTTCTGCCTCACACTTCCCATGTGAAAAAGAGAGGACTCCAATGCTATTGGATATGGCAGATCCTAATCACCCCGCTGAAGAAGCCTTAGAGCGATTCCTTCTAAATCACTGTTCTGAAACCGAGCTTTGTGAAGTTGAAACCCATTTCCTACATTGCGAGGATTGTGTGAATCGCCTCGAACTGCTTGAAACTGAAATCACCATCTTCAAATGTTGCCTGGAAAAAGTGGCAAACCTGCAATTCACTATGGCGGCAGGAGCCTAGCAACCCATGAGGCAACTAGTGTTACCCGTGTTGATCAACACAATCAAGATCACACCGAAACGCAATCACCAAGCACGTGGCCTGAAACATTTCCAACAGAAATGCGTTTAAGAGAATCCATAAAGATGCGCCGGATTATGAACCAGGATGCGCGTTCTTACATTCTCTTCGTGACACCACTGCCCTAATAGATTGAATAGCAGCGCGTCGTCAGGTTTGTCATCTGTGGTCGGGTGCGGCCAATCGCTGCCCCATACCAGTCGCTCAGGCGCTTCCTTTATATAAGCAGCCGCAACCGCTGATCTGTCGGAATACGTGGGCGGCCCAACGCTCGAATCCATGTAAGCGCCGGATAACTTAACCCAACACTTTCCTTTCTGCAAAATCTTGCCAATTAACCGGAACGCCGGTGCCGCCGATACAGACACGTGACCCATATGGTCAAACACCACAGGCACCGGCAGCCGATTCCAGATCGCTTCATTTGCCAGGATTTGATCTGCCGTTGCGTTGACTTGCACGTGCCATCCCATAAGGGCGACCCGCTTCGCCAGCGGCTCAATCATTTCAACTGTTGTAGCGCCAGTCTGAACTAGGTTGAAGCGGATGCCACAGACACCGGCAGCACCTAGCTCTTTTAGCTCCGCATCCGAAACCGTGGTATTGACGACGGCTATACCTCGCGTTGTCGCACGACCGAACTGGCGGAGTGCGTCCAGCAGGCATCGATTGTCTATTCCATAAGTGGATGGCTGCACGATGACGTTGCGGGTCGTGCCCAACCGCCCTTGGAGCAACCTGTAGTCGGATACCGTTGCATTGCCGGGCCGCAGCTTAGCCGATGGGTCCACGGGGAACCGCGAATCATAGATGTGATGGTGGCAGTCTGTTGCGTGTGCTGGCGCTTTGTTGTGCGGGGGTTCTGTGCCGGAGGACCAGGGCACATGCAAGGTCTGCTGTGCTTGTCCGGCAGTGTCGCCGCAAACGATGCAAGCGGCGGCGAAGCTAGAGAAATTTCGGATGAAAGAGCGGCGGCTGAAGCCTTTTTGTTCCATTTGAATTCGCAGAGGAAAGTATACTGCGAACGCTGGGGCCGCCGCAAAAGTCTGAGCGTGATCGGCTATGCTCACGGAAGTCATGGATACCGTCGAAGTTCCACATCCCCACCAGATCCGTTGCGACGGTTGTGGCCACATGACTCCGAGCTATGACATCGTCCATTACGGCTCTATCGATAAGGGATACAGGCAGCTCTGTAGTGGGTGCTTCAACTTGGAAGCGGCCCAACTGGCTGGACTGAAAGGTTTCGAACACGCGAAGTTTCACCCGGTGGGCCTCACTGACTGTGCGGGAGTGCTCCACGAGTTCCACTTTAGGCTTCGTTTGTTCGGGCCGGGAGTTGCGCTCGACGCCTTCGAGCTGAGCGATGGGAGTCCGGCTGGCTACCAGTTCCAGCTCATTGGAGAGCCGGAGGAAGATCTGCTCGTCTTGCTCGCGCGATTGCTTGAAAAGATACGCCGCGCTTTGTCGGTGAAGCATCTCATCAGCGACCAAGGCGGATCGCAGATCGCGGATCATCGAATCGTGCGGGGCCTGATTGAATGGGATGAGGACTGCGATGGCCGCGTCCCGATCCTTGTTATTGATGGCCGGGAAATCGGCTGGGACGAGTTTGGCCGTATGTTGATGAGTTATGAGGGATGGCAGTTTAAATTGAACATTGCCGATAAGAGCGATGAGTTGTGAACCCACTCGAACGCATGGCACCTGCTGTGCTTTTCATGTCCTTCGCGATTGATGTTTAAAAAGCACGCCGCTGGTACTGCTAAAGCGCAGCACGAGATTTCGGTGCGAATGACACCAAACACTCTGAATGTCAGCCTTACTTTTGGCCCTGATGAGCACTTAGATCGTGCTTCCCCAGGTGCGTCTCCATAAATTTGGCCATGATATGGTCAGCCTCTTTCGATTCAGGTAGCGCCGGGTTGTTCCAAAACGCGTGGGGTAAGGCTTCGAAAACTACCAACTGTGCATCGACGCCAGCCCGCAGATAAGCCCGGTGGAGAATTGTTGTTCCGCTGAGTAGCAGATCGCGGCCACTGGTGATAAACAAAGTTGGCGGGAATCTCGAAAGATCTGCGTACAAAGGAGAAAGCACAGGATCTTTCGGATCGGTGGTGCCAACGTAAGGACTCAATTGCCGAACGCCGGGTTTAGGCGGATCGAGTTGGCCGGAGAATCCGTTTAGCGCATAAATTGCCATCGAGTCTCCGCCTTGGCTGAAGTCACCCATGCCCGAGAAAATTCCCGTGGCCGCTGGAAGCGGCAGGCCCAATTGCTTTAGCTTGGCCGTCACCTCCGCCGTCAGAATTGCGCCAGCCGACGTTCCGTATATACCGATGTGAGTCGGCTTGTAAGTTTTGAGCAACTCCTTGTAAACGGCGACCGCGTCGTCCAAGCCAGCCGGAAACGGGTGCTCGGGCGCGAGACGGTATAGGACGGCGACCACTTTAATGCCGGTTAGATTGGCAATCGGGATGGTCTCTGTGAGCGAACCTGAATCCGAATCAAATCCGCCGCCATGAAGATTGATGAGCACGCGGTCACGCTTCTCTGGAGTGATGTTGAGAGGCGTTATTGTACGGACGGGCACCCCAGCAATTGTGTCCGTTGTTACGTTTGCCGGGTACAGCTTCTTCGATGCTTCGCCCGCGCCTGCCTGCCACTTGTCGGTGCCGGTCCGGCGCTGTTCGAGTGTTTGGGATACAGCGGCATCTGAGACTACCCGCGCCAGCACCTTCTGTGCTTCCGGGCTGATGGTGCTTGGCACAGGCACAACTCGCGTCACGTACGCCGTGCCGTCTGGCCCGATCTTGCTGCTATCGGTCTGATTTAGTATCAGTGGAACTCTGCTGGCCAACGGCTTGGAACGCGGCGAGCGAGACACCAACCACCGCAAGAATCAAACGCCTTTTAGATCCACCCATAAGAACTTAATCTCCTCGGCCCCATAGTATCCGAGAAGGCCGCAGGGCCTTGATTAATGATCGGAAGGCTGGGGCCTCGCTCAAGTGGAAGAACGAGCCAACCCAATCGTCTACTTTGTTCCCGACACGGCTTCGGAGTAGGGCTTGCTCAGTCTGGTTCGCGGTTTATACGTCACGGTGTAGCCGTCGCCAGCCGATCCGCTGAGCATGAAAAAGTATGTCCCCGGCACGTTCTTCAGACCTTTCATAATTTCATTCGCCAAGGAGTCACTGGGTTCGTCATCACTGTTTCCACGATCTATCTCAGCCGCAGTGGTCTTTTCCATGACAGCAACGCACGTAAAGGTATTGGGCTTGTAAACGAAATCGCTAAGCTGGACTGCCAACAGCCCTCCAAGCTTTTCTTCCATGGTTGCGCCGAACAGTGACGCAAGGTTTTGGCCACGCTCAACCACAGGGTCCTTCGCCGCTTGGCTAAGCAGATCCGTCATAGCACTCGTCACCGATTGGCTGGAACAGACCTGCCAGTGCTGCGTCTTTGGCCAGTTTCGGGTGAGCGTTACCTCTACCGCATCGCCGCAGTTAGAAGCCTCGTACCTTCCCGTCATCTGTGCCCCGTCCTCCGAAAGAGTGAGACGCGCAGTCTGAAGACATGCCGGTGCTCCTGTGTTCGAGGCTAATTCTTCCAGTTCCCGGATCACGACTGAATGCCTACGGAGCTGCCCGTCGATTCTTACCAGAGACAAAGGGACTTTTTGCGCGGACTCGGTTTCACGACCTTGTATGCCCTGGTCGCTTTGTGTGAGGGCAAGTCGAACACTG
Organism: Bryobacterales bacterium; assembly: GCA_003169195.1. Taxonomy (GTDB): domain Bacteria; phylum Acidobacteriota; class Terriglobia; order Bryobacterales; family Bryobacteraceae; genus Bog-105. Next base: position 166 of record PMQB01000468.1, on the reverse strand, counting down.
AAGGGTTTGCTGCTTCGAGGCGCAATCGCTGTACCCTCCCAAATGCCCGTGACATTATCATTGCTTGCGATCATGGGCAATGGTGCGGGCGGGGGAACGTCATTACGCCGGAATCCATTTGGCGGAGAGGGTGCTGTGGCCGTAGATGAGGGGCTGGTTGAAGGGA
>PMQB01000560.1 GCA_003169195.1 Bryobacterales bacterium | reverse complement strand
GTGACCTGGAGTGCTTTGTTGGGGGGACCGGATTTATTCATAGGAAGTGAAACGACTGAGCCGGAGGCATGAATAAATCTGGGGGTGCCGACAAAGCAGAGCGGAGGGGAGCGCCGGGCGTGATTAGGCCGTCAGGCCGTCAAGCGCAGCCGTGCCCGAGGGAATCGGCGGCAAACAGGTAAACGCGTTGAAATGAACACCGGGAATGATGGTGCTTTGGCGCACTCCGGCGACGGCAGAAAAAACAACAAAAAAACGATTGGCCCATGATCGGTGCCATGTCGTGGGGAACACTCAGAATGTGTGATCTATGCCTGAATGAGGAAGCGCACTGCGAGTGCTGTGAGGCCGCTAGACCAACGTGATTGATTTGCGCATGTGTCAAAGGTAAGCTTAGTCGCCCAAGAAAATCTCGACGCGATTGGAAGTCCACGTGGCAACGCCACATCCGAAGAAGTCGGTATCCTCGGTCCAGATCGGGCACCCAAGAGCAAGTGCGGATGCCAAAATCGGCCAGTCTTCTGGATCGCGAGTGCCGAGCCTCTTCCGCGCCTCCGCCTCGTGGTCGCCATAAAGGTCCACAGTGACTAAATCGGCAAGAGCGGCCACGGCCCGTAACATGATCAGCCCCTTAACCGGGTCGCCGCCGCGTTTTGTGACGAGTGCCGCTAGATGTTCTTCCGCTTCCGCATAGGCGTATTCGGGAATGAAAAACGATACGCTGTCCGCATACTTTTCGAGAATGCGGCGGACTCGGTTTCCGAGCACCGCCCGAATCAAAATGTTGGCATCGAGCACCAATGCTCTACTTGCCATTACGCTTCTTCTCGCGGGCTACCCGCCGAATCTCCTTGTACTCGCCCATCAGTTCGTCCTCAGTGACGCCCCAGGTTGCGATCATTGCATCCAGCTCTTTCGCAGCGGCGCGCATCGCCTCCACTTCAGCCTTCCGGTTTCGCTTCTGGGCAGGGATGAAAAATCCTAATGTCTCGCCGTGACGCGTGATCGCCAAGGCACGGCCGCCTTCGAGGTAGCCCGCCAAATTCTCACGGAATTCGCGCATGCCGATCTTTTCAGTTTCCATCTTGTGTACTCATTGTACACAAAGGCTCGTTGACGCATCTAGCATTGCAACTGGCAAAATTCCAGAAAACTGGCTTCAAAAAGAAAAAGGAGCTTGAAAAACGGTTCAATTCCATATAACGACCAAACATGGCCACTTCTTTCTTTGCCCAAACTCTGATATGACTATGGATAGGTACCGCGCACTGCTCTCGGAACTCGCCTTGAGGTGCGAAAGGACGCAAAAACTATGACCACGCCTACTGTGACCATCAAGCTCACAGAGAACGACGCCCGCTACGTTCTCGAAGCGTTGCAGATGCTCGAAGCGAAATGGCTCCACATCAATCACAACAGCACGAACGAAGACGAACAGGCAGATTTCGGTATGGACGCTCTGGACCTCCACGGAACGCGGGAATCGATCGAGCGCGAAGCGGTCAAGGCATTTGGCCCGAGCGTTACGAACTTTTCGCGCGAACCGTTCGCACCAGCGCAAACCGGCGACTAGCGACCCACGAGCGCAGGACTCGGCAACGCTTTTGCAGCAAAGCGCGAATGAACACAATGAGGGCGAATCTCAAGCGCGCTCTGTTGCGATTGCTCGTCACATTCTTGCTCCGAATCGGCGCTATATAGTCATCCGGCGAAATTCTTCGCCGGTGCCTTCTCCTCAATCCAGAGGAGTTTGAATTAGCTCCGCGTGAGGTCGAACCGTGCCTTCAGATCTTGTTCAATTAATTGATATCGACGAACTGTCCGTCCGCCTGAAAGTCGCCAAGGGAACGCTCTACAACTGGGTGTACCTGCGTCGCATACCGCACCTGAAGGTCGGTCGTTGCCTGCGATTCAACCCCAACGATGTTGATCGCATGGTACGCGAAATGTCATCATTAGAACGGGCTGACAGAGGTAGAAGGAGCACATAAAATGGCACTCTACCAACGCGGTCGCATCTGGTATGCCGATTTCTACATTAACGGGCAGCGCGTGCAAACGAGCACCGGCACGCCCAATAAGCGCGAGGCCGAGCGGTTCATGGCCAAGCACCTGGTTGCTGGCGATACAGCCAAGCAGGTCCGAATTTCGCTTGAGGAATTTGGACGGCGCTACATGGAGTACGCCAAAGCCAACAAACGATCCTGGATCAGGGACGAGCAAATGCTGAAACAGCTAAACGGCTTTTATGGTCCAGCTCTGCTTTCAGACATCGGCGCTTTGTCCGTTGAAAGCTACAAGCGTCAACGGATGAATGACGTCGCCCCTGCAACAGTCAACCGTGAAATAGCCCTGCTGAAGCATATGTACAATCTTGCCGAAGCGTGGGGCTTTCATCACGGTCGCAATCCCGTGAAGGGTGTCCGGTTTCTTGCTGAGAACAATCTAAAGCTCAGGACGTTATCGGAGGAAGAGGAGGCCAAGCTTTTGCCGTGCTGTCCTCTGTACCTTCGCGACATGGTTCTGTTTGCGCTGCATACCGGCCTGCGATCAGGCGATTTATTTCGACTGCAATGGGAGGACATAAATACACGCGAGAATCAACTCAAAATCATCGTTCGCAAGACTCAGCAAGAACTGGAGCTGCCGCTTTCAGAATTGGCCGCCGAAGTTATCGCCAGATGGCGCGCTATCAAATCCTGCCCCTACGTGTTTTATAACCAGATCACCGGGGATCGCTTCAAGGATGTCAAAGCCGGCTTGAAGAAGGCCGTCCACGATGCTGGCTTAACCGGCATCACTTGGCACACCTTCCGGCACACGTTCGCAAGCCGGTTGGTTCAAGGAGGCAGCGATATTGTCACTATCAAGGAACTGTTGGGCCATGCCGAAATCAAGACGACAATGCGTTACGCTCACACGAGTCGCGCCTCAAAACGCAAAGCCGTGAAGGTTCTTAGTGACAAAGTAGTGACAGTTCTCCAAAATGAGGACTGAAGGCATAGTGACATAGCTTGTAAATGGGTGAATGGACTTGCCCCCCAAATTG
>PMQB01000041.1 GCA_003169195.1 Bryobacterales bacterium | reverse complement strand
GCTGCATGCCGGTGAGCCAATCCTCGGACAAGCGCGCCGCCTGCAGGAAGCCACGCGCTCGCTCGATGCGAGTCAAGGCCGAGGTGGCGGCATTGGTAATGGTGAAGACCGGCGTCATAGGAGAGTCAGCTTTATGGCGCGAAAAGCGAGCGTACTGGCCAGATAGAGAAATGGTCGTAGACCCGCCACGGCAGCACTATAGCAGAATGTAGGAAAGAGCGAAAGCAAGATAGACCGAGCCACGAAAGAAGTAACTACCAAGACACTATCCTTAAGCCTTCGGCTTAAGCAAATGCGCGAACCGAACGCTATCCGAATAGATACGAATGACATTAGCCGGTCATTAGCCGGTCATTTGGGTGCCAGTTTGATGCATTCCAGTCGTTTGGCAGTCATTTGGTTGCCAAATAGGTGCCATTTCGGTTCCATTTGACAGTCATTTTTAGATCATTAGTAGGTCATTCCTGGATCATTTGTCAGTCAATTGTAGATCGTTCGAAGATCATGTGCAGATCAGTCGAGGTATCGTTAAAGAAGGCCAAATTCATGGACGAACGCATTCGAAAACTCCTCGACAACATCCCGGAACGACAGCCGCGCTCGCGGCTCGAACCACACATCGATGTGATTCGCGAACTGCGCCGGAAGCGCCGCAGCTATACCGAAATCTCCACGTTCTTCAAAGAACATTTAAACATTCCGGTCGCCCCGAGCACGCTCTTTGAGTTTGTCAAATCACGCGCGCGGCCGGCCAAAAAACCCATGGTGGAATTGCCAGAGACGGACGGTCCCGCTACACGAAAGTGATAAGGGACTGTTGCCGAAGAGCACTGCGAAGTGCGTTTTTGTGTCACGCTCTGAGCACGATTTGTGCACAGAACCTGCACGCTTCGTGCAACAAACGTGCACGATTCATGCGAGAACTTGGCACAAAGATGACACACGTACAGCGGCAGATCGGGCCCGGCCCGGAGGCCAGCATGAACAACACTAAGGTAAGAATGGGTGCCAAAGGGTTGCGTCCGGATGAGTGCGGAAAGGGTGCCGAATGAAACGATGCCCCTGGAGGAATGAAACGTGACAAACCAAAGCCTGAGCGAAGAATTGCTGAAACGCCTGGAGAACCTGCCGCCCGCCGAACCGCGCTCCAAGCTCGAACCTCTCCGCGAGTTAATTCTGCGCTGGCGGCAACAGGGCCGCAGTTACCGGCGCATTCAGCAGCTCTTACGAGAAAAATGCCAGGTCGATGTCGCCTACGAAACTTTGCGCCGCTTTGTCCAAAGACGCGAGAGACCGCGCTCGGCTGAGCCGGAACCGGTGGCCGCTGCACCTCCCGTCAGCGCAGCGCCGCTTAGCGATGAGGCCAAACCGCGCTGGAACTTCGGCACCGACAACCCTCGCACTACAACAGCGGCCATCGAAGAGAAGCGTCCCCGCCTTTCGCCCGAGGAAAGAGCCGCGCAGGTCGAATTTATTCGCTCGCTCAACAAGTGAGACGCTGCGGGCACCCGTCTACATGCCAAGAACGTGACAGGGAAGCCTATATGCATTAGGCTGAAAAGAGAAGGATTATGGCGATGACGACCGTACAGATTGAAATTCCTGACCAGAAGGTAGCGACATACAAGATTTGTGCGCAGGCCCGCGGCTTAACGGTCGAGCAGTGGTTTTTGCAACTGGCAGAACAGTCCGCGCCGACGCCTGTTGTTGAAGCAGATCGCTCCGAGGACGGCAGCAACCTCGATTCGCGCCCGATCTCCGAGGTCATCGCGGAAATCATGAAGGATGTACCAAGGGAAGCTTTTGAAAGCCTGCCCAAGGATGGCGCCAGCCAGGTTGACCACTACGTTTACGGCTTACCCAAGAGATATTAGTGAAGCCAGTCTTCGCGGATACCTTCTACTGGATAGCCTTGCTCAATGCCGATGATGCCGCGCATGAGCGTGTGGTCGTATTTGATGGCGCAAACGACCGACCGCCTCTGCTTACAACCGATGAAATCCTGATTGAGTTCCTAACTTTCTTTAGCGGTAAAGGCACGCTTTTTCGCGTCAAGGCCGTCGCCATCGCTCGCAGCCTGCAACGCAATCGCGGCGTGCTTGTCCTGCCTCAAACGCATGAAAGTTATTTGACCGGGCTGGACTTTTACGCCAAGCGTTCCGACAAGGGCTATAGCCTGACAGATTGCATTTCAATGGATATCATGCGGCGCGAAGGGCTGACCGACGTGCTCACCAACGACCGGCATTTCGAGCAGGAAGGTTTCCGGGCGGTCTTCCGAGAAGGTTGAACGGCTAAATCGACTGTCAAAGCCCGCACATTAACGGCCTCGATTTCTTTCGTCTCGGAGTAGGACATCGCGGTACAAGTAGACTTGCGCAGCCTCTTCCTCTGGGCTGGGCTTCAAGCTAGCGACATAGCCGCAATCTCGTACGCGTTGTAAACCGTTCCTCCAAGTCGGACGGCTCAGATCGCGATTCGTTCAACTTCATCCAGCGAGATCTGATCCTGCCGTCGATCATACAGTTTGGTCGTGCGCGGCGACTCGTGATTGGCGATCTGTTGCGCGATTTCGAGCGAGCCGCCGTTCTTGAGGTACGCGGTGATGCCGGTGGCGCGGAACGTGTGGTTGCCGATCTTCGTTTCGATGCCGGCAGCGGCTGCTCGCCGTTGAATGATGCGGTAGGCGTCCTGCTGCCAGAGTGGTTTGCCGCGCAGCACGCCCGCTTTTCCGGCCGCCGTTTGAAAGAGCGGCTGATCCGGATCGCCAGCGAGGCCCGCGGCGGCGATGTAGGCGTCGAGCAAGTCTTCCAATTTGTGGTGGCAAGGCACTTCATGCTCTTTCCCGCCTTTTTCATGTAAGCGGACCCAGCCGCGGCGCCCTTGCACGAAGTAGTCGCCGACTTTCATTTGCAGGACGGCGCCGATGCGCGCGAACGTGTAGACCATGACNNATGCTGTTGAGCAGGGCACGCGCTTCGTCGATGGTGAGCACGGGCGTCTTTCCTTTCTTCACTACATACTTGGGGCCGCGCACGGCATGGGCCGGGTTGACTTCGAGAACGTGGCCCGTCACCAGCCAGTCGAACAGCATCCGCACGGCGGCCAAGTGTTGTTTCACCGTGGGTGGGGACACTTGCCCCTGCAGGTCCTTGATGAAGGCAGCGACATGAAAGGCTTGGATGCTGGCCAGTTCGGCCAAGCCGTGGGCCTCGCACCAGGCGGCAAAACGGCGGGTGGCATGGAGATAGGCTTTGCGGGTGCCGTCGTTGTTGATCTGCGCGGTGAAGAATTCGATAAAGCGCCGGACGGCCTTGGGGTTCGGTGCGAATAGGCCGGCTGGCTGGAGTTCCGGCGCGGGCGAAAGAGTGATGGCGGTAGGTTCCATGGCCTTGATGATCGTGTGTGATAAAGGGCAAATTCACACACGAAGAAGCCGCCACGGGCCGGTCTTTACGGTTTAGAACCTTGAGAAGGATTGCAGGATTTTTGGCTACGGATGAGGCGCATCGATACCGATTCGCCGCAGGTGGTGTAACAGAACTAACAAACCAGTTCAGGCCATCACGGATTGATCGTCACGACAAGCTTATGATTGTGGGTAAATTGCTGAATATCGGAATGCTCGATCCGAACAGTGACGCAAGCTTGCCGGCACGCTCGATGATCGTTCTTTGGTCTGACTGGTGATCGCTCCCGAAGAGCACAATTGAGTGAGCACGTGAAACGTGAGAGGCAAATGGAAAACAACGAGCAAACGTCGCCGTTTTTGTGCTCAGTAGAGGGTCGTCCCATCTTAGGTGTGTCGTAACGACACCCGAATCCCTCAGCTTCCTACGGCATAACTGGTAGAATTGCGAAGTTGAAAAGTGCCCTGGCTGAATCCCTTCGGGGCTGAAGCAATCAATCATTATAATATCGAACCCGCACTTCTCGGTGCAGCGTGCGAGATAGGCTAATCCGTCATCTAGTATAACTTTCATCCGCTCGTCAACACTTATCCCAAAGTAAGTAAAAGCCATTTGGACGGCTGTCTGCTCAATTTCAGTGGACTGGACACGCAGATCAGGGAAGAAATGATGCAGCACCATTGGTATCCGACCTCCTCCGAAGCCAATGATGTACACACTTTCCGGCTGAGGTTGCCACAACAAAGAGAGCATCAACATTTCGGCATATGTTGCATCGATGCGCAAGGGGTCCGTAAGATCGACGCAGGACATAACGCCCGATTTTGTGCAGGGTATCGAACGGATGCTGGTGATCCGTGCAGAAGTGATTAATTCAATTATGCTGCCCCTTTTTTCGACACTCCACTGGGTTTCTCCTATTTGCAAACTATCGAGGACACCATCGGGCAACGCTGCCAGTTCCCGAAAGCGTTCGTTGACCGTATTTGAGTTGTGTTTGTTCCAATTGATTTGTGGCTGCATACTGGTGGGTCTCATTCCTCCCGAATCAAGCTAAACTCAGCGCTGGACTTTCTTATTAAAACGAAAACATTCCCGGAACGCATATACTCATCAATCTCAGCCTCACTTTGCAAATTGGGCGACGTAAAGCTTCGGGCCGGGCGGCTATCCATTTACCTGAGCCGGTCGCCAGACTCTAATGGCGTCACGTTTCAGAAGGAACATAATCTCGTCCTCACAACTCCCAAGATGTTTCTTGATTTCCGAGATACGAATTGGCTCCTTATTTTCGGAGACTGCAATAAATATCCGACTTAACATTTCGGACCTTAAACCAGAGCCTTGAGGTACACTCAGATTAATAGGATCATGTGCCTCATCTGTAACCCTGTTTCCGTGTGAAGCGATTATTATTCTAGTGTCTTCTCGCACTGTCGTCGTAGCATAGTGTGAGAAGGCCTCGTTTACATAATGTAGCTTTCTGGGACGGTGTCTGATATCTTTGCTTCGATCAATTTGAGATAGCCAGAGGTCTTGAAATTGTCCTAAGACAGCGCGCCAACTATAAAGTGTCTCGGCCCGTTCTCGAGCGGCAGACCCTAGCCGCCTCCGCAAGTCAGGATCTCGTACCAGTGATCGCAAGTACATTGTCAATTCATCAACATCGACCGCCGTTCGCCGCGCTAGGAATCGGTCCAGTTCCGCAGTTGGTGCTGCAGCAGAAAGCCACGAGGTGCTGGCGCCGGCATAAGCGCTCCAGTAAGTTTTAGCCAAGAAACCGGTCACGTTTGGTAAAACTATATCTCTGTAGCCACTCCAATCAGAAGCCACGACAGGAAGGGCGCTGGCCATGGCCTCTAACAGTGACAGGCCAAAGCTCTCTTGAATATTGTCAACAGGCGATACAAAAATATCCGCCGAGGAGTACAGGAGGCGTTTCTCAGCAGGAGTAACATTCGAAATTACTGAAACAGTAGTTGACAGCTCCAAAGCGTTTATCGATTGTTGAAGAATTGGCCTGTATGAATCGCCGGGATCTGCACCGGCGAGAATGAAATGCATTCCAGCGGTCTCATTCCGAAGGGCGCGGAAAGCTCGTAGTAACGGCCCTAGATCGGCCTTGTATCCTTCATCCAGCCGGCCAAAATATAGAATGCTAACAGAGTCGGTAGGAATTCCTAAGATGCGACGCGTGTCTACCTTGCTGATACATCTCTCGAAAGCCTCACAATTAATTCCAAGAGGAATTTGATGAATTGCAATGTCGGGAGGCTTGACCTTGAGTCGGTCAAACAATGCGCCTCTCGCAAGATCCATTGCGCATTCGAGCGCTCTGCGCGCCGCGTTACTAGTCACAACGAGCGTGTCGATGTCCGACATCGAACAGAGAAGCGACATGCATTGGCCAAGGAGGTTAGGCCACGCTACGGAATGAACTAACGCACATGTCGGCATCGATGACTCGGGGATTGCATCGCGTACATATAGCGCCGCGACATTTTGCGGAGCTCTTCCGACGAGGACGGCATTGGGTTTTAAGAAGAGCGTCGGCAGCTCAAACAGGCCTGCGGAGCATATTCTTTTTGGTCCAAATTCGTCAACCAGTTCAGCAAAGGCAGCATGTCGATGTCTTTCTGATAGAAGATTCAGTTGAGTATCTGCGGCAATGAGGTGGGCACAATCGATGAGTCCAAGGCGCAAACCCTGGATTAGCAGCTCGCTGTGAGCTACTGCCGAGCCCATGTGATCAGATGCTGTAAATTGCCCTTTCTGCTTGAAGTAGGGAAACAAGGTTATAAAGTCCAATGGGATTCACCCGAACGACGTTTCTGGCGACCGGCGCCATCTGCGGTATTGTTGCTCTCCTCGAACCAAGGTTTTCCTGTGCGTTTGTAACGCAACTGGAAGCGTTTTTGACACTTGAATACACCGCTGCCGCGCTTACCGTACCGACCGCCAACTGTCATCTTTTTCTCCAGTCACGTGTTCCTCCGGCAGCACGGCGATGCCGGCCGGTATCCAGGAACACAGTTTGTGTTCGTCAGTAGTGCAGTTTCTCCAATCTCTCTGCAGGGCGGTCGTATTCGCCTCAAGAACTGCCTCTTCATCCGCAGCCATCAAAGCCATTTCATGGCGAGAGTTGTTGACACGATCCCCCTGAACAGCGTAAAGCAATCGCACAAATCTTAGGCTCAAAGGGACTTGAAATAGCAAGACCTTTGGGCTAGGCTGCACAAACGTTTGACCGTTCTTGGTAACGGCGGAAGACGTAAACTCAATGCGGACACCTCCTGCCGTGGCCGGCCTCACGTTGTAGAGATCAACTTCATACCCCTCTAACTCCGCATCAGAGGACAAAGTAATTGCTCTTCCCTCGACAGTTTCTTGGGTGGTCGTTACTTGATAGCCGCCAGACTTAAGCAGCGGATACGTGACGCGTAGTCGCCAGCCTGCGCGAATATCGATGTACTCCGAACCCCATTCGGCGGCCAAGGGCGAATAGGCATCTCCCGGCACTTCTGATTCACTTGGTGGCGGAGTTGGAGGCACCCATGCCGGGATGGGACGCGTGACCCTAGTGGTCCTTGCCCCGGAACAGTTGACAAGGACGACAGAAGTCAGGATACATAAAAGCGCCGTAGTAGCCGCGCATGACCTCAGTATGCTAGATTTCGGTGCCACAGTGAAATGCCTCTCTGCAATTAGCCACATATTCTCAACACTACCTTTTGCCCGTTTCACCCGCTGTGACGTAGTTCACAGTGCCGACTAGCTTGTGCGACCGCTTGACATCCTCGTTTACATCATCAATTTATCAGTGTCGACGTGACAACGCTGTGCCCTGAGTCACAGATCGCGAGCTTTATCAGGTCTGAGGCATTCACAATAAGCACCCGTCTCTTGACAAACCAAATCAAGCGGGAGTATATAAATAAGTGCAGACTTACAGATAACCGTAACAGCTGCAAGAAAGGATCTTACAAATGATACTCTCGGTCGAAAAAGAAACTGATGCTTTGGTCGACACCATTCCAACGCCTGAGGACCTGCAGAAGCAGATTGATTCTCAACCCGTGATCCAGTCGTATAACTGTGGCTGTGTTTGCTTTGACATTGGAACGGCCGGGCAATCCGCCGGCGACCGCCAATTCAACTAAGCACGAAGCCCGCGACGGTTATCCCGTGGCTCATGATTCTTGCGAGCGCTCAAGAAGCGTCTGTGCGTTGAGCGGTGCGCCGCCAGGAGTATATGTCGGCCACGGGTACTGTCGGGAGAATGCGTCACGCTTCATGTTGTCACATTCGTGCTAAGAGTGACTTAATACCGTTTAGAAAAGGCTGAGAAATGGACGCGTTGTTTCCAATCGACAAACCATTGTGTGTGACTTTCCGAACACCATCCAGATGCTACTGTTACGATGGCAATACCGGACTGATTGCAAGAACAGATCACGCCCTCTTTACAATACTTCAAGATCAATGCGACTCTTCTGGCTCTCGGCCGCCGAATGCAGTTGAAGTGCCACCTGAGGCTCGTGTTCGAGCGGAGTATAAATTACAAGAGCTTCGAATCGAAGCTGTCGCTGTTCCAACCCGTTTGTATTAAGTCGCGCCTCGCAGATCCAGCCACAGTGCGACAGAATATCGACAAGCTCGTCAATCAATTCGGCTTGATGTCCCTGAGTGTTACGGAACGGTGCAATTTGCGATGTAAATATTGTGTCTATTCCGGAGCCTACATTGGACGCCGCGACCAAGTGTCGCGAGAACACGATATGACATGGGAAACAGCGCATGCCGCTCTGGATTACTTCCTGGATCACTTAGGGCGACAATTCAGTCAACCGCAGGTGAACTTTTACGGTGGCGAGCCGTGGCTTAACTGGCCACTTATTCGCCGCTGTGTTGCCTACCTGGAGGACAGGAGTCCAAAGAGCCGATTCGGCGCGACAACTAATGGCACATTACTTTCAGATGAGCTTGCAGACTATGTTGCCGAGCACGACTTTAATCTGTTTATTAGCCTTGACGGACCGCGGGTGGCTCATGATCGAAATAGGATTAATTGTGCTGGCCATGGATCGTTTGACCGGATCTGGTCAAATATTGTAAGGCTTCACCGCAGACATCCGGAGTATTACGCAAGGTCCGTTCACTTCCTCGCCACACTAGAAACGGGTAGTGACTATGAGTCTGCTCTAGCATTCTTTATCGGCTACCCGGATCTTTTTGCGCCAGGCCAGGTGCGCTTCGGTAGTGTGCTCCCCCTTGAGTCTGTAAGGCCGATGCAAAGAGTGGACGAGGCTTACGTGCGACTGATCGAGAGATTCCGTGCGAAGCTTATTGCTGGGGAGACAGAAGACCGGGAAAGCAAATTCCTGCAATCTATTTTTGATGGTGCGTATCAACGTATCCATAGAAGAAATGTCAGTATGCGTGGTCTCGGCCGTCATTGTCACTGCTCGGGTTCGTGCTTTCCCGGGTATTACCGATTGTTTGTTCGCACTGATGGTGTGCTGCAGATGTGTGAAAAGCTTAACGATAAAATGACGATTGGTAACGTCTTAACTGGCGTTGATGTCGAGCGCGTTTTGGATATTTACGGCCTTTTCTCGAGACTCTACGACAACGATCACTGTAGAAACTGTTGGGCGATTCGGTTCTGTGATGAGTGCTTTACGAATGCTAGCTGGACCGACGGCCAGTTCGACACAATTCTGCACGATGAACGCTGTGAAAGGAATCGCGAATACTGGAAGCGACACTTAATCAGCTATTGCACTCTCGTCGAGGAGAATCATTCTTCCTTTGACTATTTGAACAATCGGATGGCAGCGCCCATGAACGTACCGGCGTTGGAGCTGCTCTGCCCTAGTGATGTTTCGTCAACGGAAGTTACGACTCGCCGGTGACGTAGTCGATTGCCGACATCTTTCTGATGGAGATTGTATTTAAATGGCGTTCTTTCAAGATATTCGAGTGACTACGAGGACATTAGCTAAGTCGCCGGTTCTCGCAGCATCCGCCATAGCAACTGTTGCCCTGACCCTTGGGCCGACAATCACGCTTTTTGGAATCGTGAATGAAGTTATGCTTCGGCCGCTTCCCTATGAGGAGCCGCGACAGTTGGTGACGATATGGGGAACCAGCAATGTTGCTAGCAGCTCGCTTTTTCAGCCATCCGTTGCTGATTTGGTGAGCAGTGGCTCACCCGTTCCGAGCAGTTTCCCGGGACGATGGGCGAAGATGAGCAAGTCTTTCTCCTGCATGGCATCTTACAAGGCAGGGGAAGTGAGTATCGGCGATGGCGCTAACATACCGGCACGGGTGAAAGCGGGATTCGTTTCGCAGAGTTTTCTGCCGTGCCTAGGCATACAACCAGCTATTGGACGCAATTTTGTAGAACCAGAGATGATTCCGGGTCGAGACAACGTTGTGATTCTGAAAGGGAGGGCCCGGCAGCGCCTTCTTCAAGCCGACGCCCAGCTGATTGGTAGCACCATACGACTCGAAGGTAAACCGTACACTGTGATTGGTGTTATGCCAGGTGCATTCGAGGCTATATTGCCCGATATCGCCTCGGACGTGACTATCTGGATGCCAATGAGCCATGCCTACGCGCGAGGTCGGACTTGGGCGATTTCCAACGTAGTGGCGCGCCTCAAGCCTCCCACCAGCTTGGAAGCGGCTCAGGCCGAAATGAACTCTGTTGCCGCGAATCTAGCGCGAGAAGGTCGACCGTTTCAGGGACACGGCATTCGCTTGGTGCGACTTCATGACCAGATTGTCAAGGAGATTCGTCCCGTACTATTGACGGCATTCGGTTCTGCCTTTTGCGTCGTCCTAATGGCGTGCGCGAATTTGGCGGGGTTGATGCTGGCTAGCGCGAGCAGACGCCAGAGAGAACTCAGCACTCGATCGGCGTTGGGTGCCTCGCCCGTGATGATCGTAAAGTGCCTGCTAACGGAGTGCTTCGTGATTGCGCTCTCAGGCGGGTTTGTTGCCCTTTTGCTCGGGTTATGGATCAGCAAAGCAGTAGTCCTCCTCAATCCCTGGAAGGTCCCTCGTCTTGGGGAAGTGCGTCCTGACATAGCACTTGTTTTCTTTACAGTGGCGCTAAGTCTTGTCATTGGAGTGTTTATTGGACTCCCAGCCATTCTGCAGTTCTTCCGTACTAGTGTTATCGAGTCACTTAAGGCAAGTGCGAGCTTAGTCACTCCCAATAGATCTGTTGGGCTCCGCAAATCAATTGTCGTTGGGCAAATCGCACTAGCCGTGATACTCGTAACTGGAGCAGGGTTGCTGTTGCGGAGCTTCGTTTTGCTCAAGGCTGTCCAACCTGGGTTTGATCCGCAAAACCTTCTCACAATGACAATACCTTTGCCGGAAAGCTTGTATCGTTCACCTGAGCAAGTGACGAGCTTTGTGGAAATGCTCTTGGCCCGTGTAAGGACCACTCCCGGCGTGCGGTACGCGGCCGTTAGCAATTCGCTTCCGATGGTTACCAAGTTTTTAGTGTCGACGGACGTTCGAATTGAAGGCCGGGTACTGCCGGAGGGCGATTCGGGCGTTTTCATGCGCGCAGTTAGTGAAGACTACCTCTCCACGATGGGCATCCGACTGATCGAAGGGCGATTCTTTGTTAAAACAGACGGCGGAAAGTCTGATGTTGTAGTACTAAACGCTATGGCGGCCCAAAAATACTGGCTTAACGAAAATCCGCTTGGTCGAAGTATTGTTGTCGGTGATGGGCAACCCCGGACTGTAATCGGGGTAGTCGAGGATGTCAAACCTTCCTCCCTGGATCTTGAGAGTGTTCGAGAGGTATACTTACCTTTCTCTGATGCTCCAGCGGCAATTGTTGGACTAGCGTTGCGTACATATGGAGAACCCTCAGGAACCATCGTGAGCAACGTTCGTGCGGCCTTGCGAGCCATTGATAGAACACAGGCTGTAGAAGGAATATCGACGATGACGCAAGCAATTGACAGATCAGTTGCACGTCCGCGGTTCAACCTCACGGTAATTGCTGCTTTCGCTTTTCTAGCGGTTCTGTTGGCTGTGATAGGTGTTTACGGTTTCACTTCGTACTCTATCTTACAGCGCACGCGTGAGGTTGGTATTAGAATCGCGCTTGGTGCTAACGAGCGCCGAATGTTTTGGACATTGATTTGTGAAAGCGCTCTTCTCGGAGGAATTGGAGTAGCGCTAGGCTATGCGGGGATATTGGCCATCTCGAAGGCATGGCAGCATTATCTCTTCGGCGTAACGCCCCGCGACGGATTAACAATCGGAGCAACATCGATGTTCTTGTTTTGCGTTTGCTTGGTGGCGGCTTGGGTGCCCGCTTGGCGCGCAGCACATACCTATCCGATGGCTGCCTTGCGAGAGCTATAGAATCTGCGTTTGGGTTCGATGGATGCTTGGTTTGATCAGACATTTCGTGACCGGGCCAGGGAGGAGAAGCGTTACATGGCGAGTTCTCTCATTGCTCATGGACTTCGGGGGTGGCATTGTCGTCGAAAATGGTTGTCAGCGCTTGGCAGAGGTTTGCGGTGGCCGGTTGCGCTATCTTTTGAGTCGCGCTTTAGGTTGACCTTAATCGGGGGTACCTGAACTCCGTTGACAACTCGGCTTAATACTTGGCTAACTCGCCTTAAGGGTGGGAAACGCTAGTCTTGGAAAAGAGCTTCTTCGAGGCACAACATGCGGGTGTAATCTTGATTGCCAGCAGTTTCTTTGGTTTCGTTGATAACACATTTTCGATACTCTTATTGTAACTGTCCTTACCTATGCCGTCACCCAGGTTATGCTACATCATGCAGAGTTATCAAAGCCATCGACGAGTTGCGATGCTCTATCAGCAGATGATGCGAGCGCGCTACGCATTTTCGAAGAGTTTCGATGAGGCACAAATTGTTATTCTTCATTTGGAACCGCACAATTACGAGCGGCTGTATCGTCAATACCCAGTGCTGTTTCGAAAGTATGTGATTGCTTATTGTGTTTGGGAAGCCAATCCTTTGCCCGTGGCTTATCAACAATCACTGCGGTACGTTCAAGAGGTCTGGACGTGTAGCAAATATTGCCATAGTATCTTCGTGCCACATCACCCGAAGGTCGTACACGTTCCTCATCCAATTCATCGAGATCTGGCCTGCACCGAAACGGATCTTGCTTGTATAAGAGCAGAGATAAATTATAGTCCCGACTATACATTTTATTTGTCATTTACTCGGACGCTGGGAACTAGAAAGAATGTCGCGGGGCTCGTCAGAGCTTTCGAGCGCATCAATAGGATTACTCCAAATACCCGGCTTATTCTCAAAGGTATACCAGGTGACCCCTATTATGATGTTAACAACCCTAACATCATTTATTTACAGCGTCATCTCTCGGAAGCCCAGATTAATGCGTTGTATAGGAGTTGCCAATGCTATGTTAGTGCCCATCACTCAGAGGGGTGGGGGTTGCCTATCTCGGATGCTATGCTATTGGGAATGCCTGTCGTGGCGACCGGGTATTCCGGTAATCTTGAGTATATGAATAAGGATAACTCTTTCCTTACAGAGTTTCGAGAAGAATACATCAGGCGGGAAGATCGCTTTGGGTTATTCACGGGATCGATGAAATGGGCCTACCCTAGCGAGGAGAACTTATCATATCATATGGGCCGTGTCTATGAGACGCGTCACACCTCTCTTATGTCGGCGACAATTGCTCGGGCTCAGCTGGATGTGAGGAAATTTTCGATGGACGCGGTTAGGGGGGTAGTGTATCGTCAAATAGACATGGCGGGCGAGGCCATAGCCTGAGAGACGACGCTCCCATGGAGCGGAAGAAGAAGGCGTAACTGCAACGCAAAACCCCCAATGATGCGGCAGCATACTACGCCGGTTACCCTCACACCAGCTCCCGCCCACACTCGTCTTGTGGGGTACCCGTCGGCTTCCAGTTCTGCCGACAAATATTAATCGATCAAGAATCATGGGCGGACCAAGCCGGTCAAACCCTTGCGAAGTGTCAATTTTCTTCTATCGTAAGAATCGCGTGTTTTGTAACGCCTTTATCTTCCGGGAGTTATCAGATTGACATTCGGCGGAGTTAATCTTCTATCGTAAGAATCTGTGGCAGCGAAAACTAGGCAGGATCAGACAACGACGCTCTTGTCGGTTCCAAAGAAAACGTGGAAAACGACCGTGCGCCGGGCTAGGCTCCTCGCACGTTTGGCCGAAATCGAGAGTGCCTCTGTGGGACGAATCGACGATGCGGCGAAAAAGCTAAAACTGAGCCGTGCTTCTGTCTATCGCTTGTTGGCGCGCTTTAGGAATTCCAGGGAAACCTCATCGCTTCTACCAACGACGCCGGGGGCGAAAGCGCGGCGCGAAGGAACTTAGCGTCGATCAGGAAAAACTCATCAACAAGTTGATCGACAAATTCTACTTGACACGACAACGTCCATCGGTTGCAGCCCTGCACCGGACAATTGCTTTGGAGTGTTTCCAATCAAAGATCGAGGCACCGTCGTATAAGGCCGTCAGGACTCGGGTAAAATCCCTCGATGTGAGCGATGTGATTCGGGCAAGAGAGGGCACGAAAGGAGCAAATCGGTTCCGTCCTGTGAAGGCGTCTCTTACTGCGAGTGAACCCTTAGAGTTGGTCCAGATTGATCACACGCTCGTCGATGTCATTGTCGTAGACGACCTGGATCGCAAGTCAATCGGTCGACCGTGGCTGTCGGTGGCAATCGATGTGGCGACGCGGGCCGTTATCGGATTCTTTCTCTCTTTGAGAGCGTCGTCGTCGACGTCAACTGCGATGACAATCAACCGAGCTGTTCTACGCAAAGAAGCCTACCTGGCTGGACAGCAGATAGAGGCGACTTGGCCAACCTATGGACTGCCGCGCGTGCTTCATCTGGACAATGCAAAAGAGTTTCGCGCTCGTGCGCTGGTCCGTGGCTGTGAACAGCATGACATTGAAATTGTCCATCGGCCACCAAGAACACCTCGGTTCGGTGGACACATCGAGCGACTCATCGGCACCTTGATGGGTGAAGTGCATTTGCTGCCCTGGCGGCGTTAACATTTGTTACCCGTCTGCCCTGGTGCAAAGCTGCGATCAAAGCGTCCTTGGCGCCTTAGCTCAAACCACCGGCGTGTCGGTCAAGGCTCTTGCCAAGCGAACACTTGCCGGATCGTCATTGCGTTGGCCGCAAGACTGGTGGGCAGGTGGGAACCCGCCGTCTCCTCAGCTTTGTCCGACGTGCCTTACCACTGACCTACAAAGCGGCGACCACGTTCAGTTTCTGCGGCTGCAGTGGCAGTGCGCGGCGATGACAATTTGTCCAAAGCATCTCCTGCCGCTGTTTGAAGCTTGCCCTCACTGCCACCGAATCAATTGGCCGATCTGTGAGGCAACCGGATTGTGGCGTTTTCGATTTCTCTGCGGCGAATGCGGCAGTCCGCAAGAACAAGACGCGGCGCCGGATCTTCCGGCGAGTGAAGCAGCCCTGCGACTGCTGCTTGCTTTCGAAACACAATTGCTGCGCGCGCTTCAGGGCCGTTCCATTCAGTGGTCATGGATTGGGTATGCGACGCCCACGGAGTTCTTATTGCTCGTGACTGATCTGTTGTGGGCCATCACTCGCCCAACTGACAGATCGACGCTAATAATTCGCCACCTCCAGACACGTTCGTTCCCATTGGGCCATCGATCCTTCCAATTTCGGCAACCAACGCACTGGGGGTTCACTTCTGCCAATGACCGTCGATGCCTTTTAGCTGCAGCGCTGGCCGCGTTTGGCAGCTCTCGGGTTCGCTCCCTGCTGCACGCCAGTCCTGAGCACTCGGGCGGGGACCGACTACTCTCGTGTCTTTCCACGAACAATATTGCAGACCTTCAAAGGCGATCCTGGCGCTGGCCGCCGGCCGCCCACAATTCGCTGCGACATGCTGCTCAACCATACCTCCCCCGCCGGCGCGGACGTCCTTTTCTCACGATATAGGAAAAAGTCGTTACTGACTTTGCGAATTCCCGCAGATTCTTACGAAATAGGAAAATTGACAAGCATCACGTACGCAGGCTTTACCGCGCTGTATGCAGAGAGCAGCAACTACGGTGTCTATGCCCCAGCCAAATCCATTAATATTTGTGTCAACTATGGGAACGGCGTTGATTATATCGCCAGCAATAAACCAGCAGGTACAGTCCGAATGGGGGATCTCATATAAGTCTGGTTCCACCAAGCGATGCTGCGACAATTGATAGGGATGCACATTTGGCGTTAACATCGGTTCGTATACGCCAATGTTGTGTCGCTTTGCCAAATCAATATAGCGTTCAAATAGCAGCGTGGTGTTTTCAGGATGGGCATCCGCTTGAATATGAAAGAGCGCGTCACCTTTAAAAAGGCGTAGTGCAGTATTCCACTGTTCCGAAAAGTAGGCCGAATCACTCAGATGAACCCAAGAGGGATGAGGGAGCGTTCGCGCCGGAGTTCTAGGACTTGGGCCGTTTTGCATTGAGCTATTGTTTGCTCTGGCGCTGCAGAATCGTTTGGTAGCCAGAATATACGATCTCCCATCCGCGACTGAGTAGCCACGGTACAGCTAAGGAACCCTTTCCAAAGCAATTACCTGAGTTCCAAATAGTGTCGTCGTAAACGACGATGGCATTCTCATCAAGCATATTGTACGCAGCTTTTATTTCATTTAAGCCGTGTTCTGCCGATTGCGGTAACTGGGTGTCCATGCTATCCAAATAGAGTACAGAAATCGAACGACTATTGGAGCGCAACCAAGCGACGGAATCGCTGCAGACTATTTCTACGGACGACTGAAAGGGCTGCAATTGTTGTCTGGCGAAATCGCAACGCGTGGCATCGATCTCGATAGACGTGAGGCGACCACCGACGGAGGCCGCTATACGAGCAAAAATAAGAGTTGAATACCCGTCGCCCCGAAAGTTGTCTTGTTCTCGGATGCAACCAGTTTCGACGATGTTCGGACAAGAGAAGCGCGCCACCAACATTCGAAGCAGCAAATCGAAACTTACGTGACGATCGTTGAATGAGCTGACTCGAGTAACACGGTCATGTGCGATGAAGCGAGTAGACCTTCGCCCTTGCCAGTCAAGGACAAAACGCTGCAATTGAGTGTCCGGGCCGGATTGGTTAGGAAATAGGTATCGGCTAGGGGCGATCATTCGTGTCGTGCACTTTAGAACTGTCTCAAGAAGGCCGAGACGATCAAAACACTCGATAGCGTTGAGGCGAATGCGATCGGTTGGTGTGATCGGTAGTTCTGGCACTGTGAGAACAACATTACATTGGTGGCTGCGTGGAACGGCATTCTGAATCATGGATTGGAGATCGGGCCATATGCCCAACGTCCGCGTTTGGGTTCCGGCAGCTAACTTTAAACCGGCAGGGTTGGCGCATATGAAGAGCCGTACGGTTTCGAGAATGTCAGTGATGTCGCGCGAGTTGAAGATAGTGATTCCCTGCTGATCCGGCAGAAACATAAAACGGCCGTGAGTGAAAAAGTCGAACATTGAAGGGCGGATGACACGGATGATGGCGATGGTTTGATCGAGAAGGCCATAATACAGGCGTCGGAGTTCGTCCCCGGAGAAGTACGACTGTTCCTCAATGCTCAGCAATATGGTCGATTGTTGTTCAGTCCCAGTAAGCATAAAGTTTGTTGATGGTTTCGTTTAGACCTGAAATAGATGAGTTCGGTAGGTTAGGTTATTAGACCGAAAGAAGAAGTCGGCAAATACCTTTGCGCCACCGACCGGTTCGCTTTGAGCAGTTGTACCACGTTCACCTGGGGGATGCTAATGAACGTTGCATTCACTAGGGCAGGAGAAGCTTATTGTGTCCTTTCGGTAGGCGTGCGTAATGGCGGGAGAGGCCGACGGAGTTCGGAAGTGAATAACTCGTGCTGCCAAGTCATGCCATAAGTGGCTCGACGAATGTTCGGCGGGCCGGTTCCCACTCCACGTGAAATTCGAAACTCCGATACCTCTTCAGTTATCGTCTTCTGGCCTTGTTAATGCCTCAATGGTCGCGACAGCCCGTTCGACTTGCTCTTTTCCTATCTGCTTGTAAATTGCCATGCGCAGTTCCGTGTCTTCGCATGCCGGACTGAGAACCAGCTTGCCTACGTCCTTGAGTTGAACGGCGGCGGCATCCAAGTCATGAATGGTCCGCAGTCGTTCTCTCTCGCCTTTGCGTTCGGCGCGCGCCAGATTTTGAATGATCAATTGATTAAGGAGATCGAGTGCGTCGTCCTGCGCCGTCGCTTCGAATGTATGGGCAAAAGCTACCAGAGTGGCAATTCGTCGATCAAGCGGCATGCGCTCGATGGTGGCGGCCCATGCGGCGGCAGCCGAAGCGTACTGGGCTCAGGACGCTGTCAGTCTCGGGGCGCCAGCCAAGCCAAAAACCTCCTCTATCTATACGCAAATTCAGATTATAGGAAAATTGACAGCGCACAGCGGCTAAAGCACAAACGCGGCGCGCAAAATCCAACCTCACTCGATATGAATTACGAGACCATTCGCGTCGCCATGCAAGGTGTTTCACCTCTCTTTTGTCCATGGAATCAGGACTTCTTTTGCAAAGATGCGTCGTATTCAATTTGCGGCAGGTGAGAGCCCGTTGGTCTCATCTTTTTGCGGCTCTTGGGGCGTTCTTGAATCGTTCCCGCCCCAAATCGAAGATCATCAACAAAAACGTCTCCCGCATGAGCTTGAATAATCTTATCTTGCACATTGTGATCTAGGGCCTTGAATCGCACTGACACTCTATAAGTTCCCGGTGGAAGTAAACAAGCACAGTGACCTAATTTATCAACATTGCAGTAGTGCGAGACGTCTCGGGTTTCGCCAGGGGATGGAGGGATATCCACAACAACCGCGCCCACCTGCGCAGCAAAGCACTATGAACCCGCCGACCGACACTAATGTACGCATATCCTAAACACCTTTATAGAACTTCTATTACAATGACCGACTTTGTCACAGTGAGGGGTTGACGTTGCGTGAAATAGGGGAGCAAACGGGGTAGAGTCGAGGACGCCAAATAATGTTGACGGAATCACGCCAAATAATTCTGAAAGCGCCCTGGGCCTATGCCGTGTCGCCACCAGCGCCCATCAGAAGATTAGTCGAAGATATCGTTTATCGAAATTGACCCGCCGATTTCAACAGGCAATTCAAGAGAATGTTCCAGAAACAATCGTGTCGAACTGGATGGAGTGAACACGTCGACTGCTTTTGCTTCTGGGTTTACCACCCAGAAAGCCAGACAGCGCGCATCTGAAAAATAAATCGAATGCTTCTGCTCCAGCTCTGGATCTGTATTCGAGGCGGACCTCACCTCAATCACCAGTTCTGGAACGCCCTCTGGATAACCAAGAACACTTCTACGAGCTTGGTTCCAGCGGGCTTTTCGGATGACGAACACGTCGGGACGTGGTCCTTCGGCGCCTGCGACGTAAAGAGTGGTGTCCCGCTGCGCGATAAACGTAGATGAGATAACCGCATCCAGCAGACGCTCCAACCGCTTGCAGATCTCTTGATGTTCTGCTTTAGCACTAGGCGACAAGCGAATCTCCCCATGAATCAGCTCATCCTTAAAACCAGGAGGAGCTTTATATGCCAAATATTCAGTAAACGTCATGGAAGCTTCTCTGTCACTTTTCTTATATCGATAGATTTCCCGAACCCGTAAGTCATAGCAGGAGCTGGGGCTTCGACAAACGCCGTCAATTAGAATTAATCCTCTATCTGTAGACTTTTGCCTGTATCGGTAGACCGCGAAAGTGCGTTCGTGGCACTGGCCACACCCGCGGCTATTTGCTGGGAAGCTCCTGTTTCATGTGATAAACGCGTTTTTCACGGAATGGGGAACTCGCATCCAGTCTACTGATATAGGAAAATTTAGGCAAGACCAAGCGTGCGTCGTGCGAAGTCTACTGATATAGGAAAAGTGACAGCGCCGAAATAAACCCAAAGGGACCATAGCGAGAGAGGCCTCTTGGTAGGCCNNCAACAGGGCAGCCACTAGAATTTTCAATCTATGGAGCCTCCGCCCGGGTCTGCACCAAATGGGATCGGTTCCCGGATGGAACAGAGTTTGTCGGCGTTGGCATCTTGCCTGATGTTCGATCAGCAAAGAGCATGAGGGATGTTGCCGTCGGGCGAGATGCGGTGCTGCAAACAACCCTTGATCTCATATCGAAACGGAGCGAAAGTTCGAAATAGCATGCCCCCCAAATGTCCAAAGGAAGGCTTCCTTAGGCGAGCGTATGTGAACTACGTTACATTCTTAACCCGGTTTTCCGTTC
>PMQB01000516.1 GCA_003169195.1 Bryobacterales bacterium | reverse complement strand
CGGAGAGTTACGCTTGGGTCCGCGAGATCGCTCCGCAAATTCCGGTGGTGGTTTTGACCGCGGACGATCGCGAGGAGACGGAATTCGCCGTTACCGCCAGCGGAGTAGAGGGGTATCTGCTCAAAGATCAAGTGTCGGGTGCCTATCTGCTGCAGGCCATCCGCGCCGCCCTTTATGCCAATAAGCAGCAGCGCAAGCGTGACGGCAAAGCTCCGGGTCGCATGGTCAGCAACCTTTTCCAACCCCGCTTTCGAATCGAATAAGATCAGCGCACTTCTTGCCGATCTGATGTATAGCGATCGAAAGCCGGCGAAGACCGGGAAAGGTAACACCAGATGAGTTCCACTCCTAAAGTGATGATCGTGGAAGACGAAGCGATCATTGCGCTGGATATTCAGAGCCACCTTACCCGCGTTGGGTTTGAGGTTACGGGTGTGGCCCGNNTCGGCGGCGGAGGCATTTCAGTTAATTGAACAGAAACAGCCGGACATTGTGCTGATGGATATCCGGATAGAGGGGGATCTGGATGGGGTGCAGGCAGCAGGCATCATTCGCAGCCGCTATGGTCTGCCTGTGATTTATCTCACCGCGCATGCCGATGAGGCAACACTGGAGCGCGCTGAAGCCACCGAACCCTTCGGCTATATTGTGAAACCGCTGCAGCATTTCAAAGTGAAAGCGGTGATTGCCATGGCGTTGCGCCGCCACCGCACGGAACGGGAACTGCAAGAAAGCCGCAACCTGCTTTCGGCCACGTTGCACCAGCTTGAGGTCGCCAAGCAAGCCGCGGAAGCTGCTAACTCCGCAAAAAGTGACTTTCTGGCTCGCATGAGCCATGAGATCCGCACGCCGATGAATCTCATCATGGGCATGAACGCTCTTCTGCTCGAAAGCCCGCTAAATGAAAAGCAAAAGCAGCACGTGGAGATATCCCACCGCAACGTGCGCAGGCTACTCCGCTTGATCAATGGCATTCTTGACCTGTCTAAGGTGGAGGCGGGAGAGCTGAGTTTCGAAGCCGTCCCGTTTGACCTGAACGAAGTTCTCAAGGAATGCGCCGCCACTATTTCCGCAGCCATCGAACGCAAAGGTCTGGAACTCGAAATCTTTGTGGATCTGAGTGCCGGACGTTACTGGCTGGGTGACGCGGAACGGCTGCAACAGGTGTTACTCAACCTGATTGGCAATTCCATCAAATTTACGGCAGAAGGAAGAATTGAAGTGCGCGTCCGTTCGGAGAGCGGCGCCGGCGAGGAAAAGGGCTTGCGCTTTGAAGTGGCCGACAGCGGCTGCGGCATTCCTCAAGATAAGGCCGCCATGATCTTCGAAGCGTTCCAGCAGGTGGATGGTTCCATCAACCGGCCTTTTGAGGGAACGGGTCTGGGTTTGGCCATCGCCAAGACTCTGGTTGAGCGCATGTCCGGCGCTATTTGGGTGGACCAAAGCTACAAACCGGGCGCCAAATTTGTCTTCACCGTTTTTCTGCCGGCTGCGGAGGAATCCGCTTTGCGCAAGAAAATCTCCGGCTCTGCCAGTGCCCAAGTCACGGGTGGCGTGGAAGCGGGCACGCGCATTCTGCTGGTGGAAGACAACCCGGAAAATGTCATTCTGTTGCGGGCTTATCTTGAGAATCTTTCTCTTTCGATCGACTTGGCCTCAAACGGCGTCGAAGCGGTGACGCGCCGCCAGCAGGGCGAGTACGATCTTGTCCTGATGGACGTCCAGATGCCTGTCATGGATGGTTATACAGCCACTCGCGAAATCCGTTCGTGGGAAGCGGTAACGGGCGCGCGCCGCGTTCCGATTGTTGCACTAACGGCGCATGCTTTGAGCGGAGCCGCGGGGGAAAGCGCGGAGGCCGGTTGTGACGCGCACCTGACGAAGCCCCTGGAGCGGACTGATTTGATTGAGGCGATCGCCAAGTTCGCAGTGCGCCCGGTTATGCGCGCCGAAAGTATCTCTGATCTGATCCAAAGCCGCCGGCCTGCCTTTCTTGCGAATCGCTGGCTCGACCTTGAGAAGATGCGCAGCGGGTTGGCCGCTCAGGATTTTGCCGCGATCCAAAAAATCGCCCACAATTGCAAAGGCATTGGCAAAGGTTACGGTTTTCCGCAAATCGGCGAGATCGGCGCTTCCATTGAGAAGGCGGCTAAGGCGCTCGATCCGAGCCAGATTCTCCAGTGCATTGGCCAGTTTGAACGCTGCTTGCATAACGCGGCTCGCGAAGCGGCTTGAGTTCACAGCTCACCTCCACAACTCTCGCAGTCACACTCTATTCACTCCGCTAATGTTCGCTTTCGGGAAGGGCCAATGCCCCAACCGGACGTCCGCGACCGCGCGAAACAGCCCAGACATAAGCCATCTCGTTGAATTTCCAGGAGCTTGCCCACGCGCCAGCAGTGGCCAGCAGTTTGCGACATAATTGACGCACATTACTGTCGAAGGGTAGGCGAGAGGGGACAACGTGATGACTTTCAGGATCGACCCGTTAGACCGCAAACCGTCAAAAATTGCGTCGGCGCTTAGCTACGCGGGCGGGCTGTGGGCCGACCTCAAGGTGGCGTTCCGCTCACTGAGCAGGGCGCCTTCGCTGTGGGCTACTGTTGCCCTCACGCTAGCGCTGGGCATTGGCATGAACACCGCCATTTTCAGCGTTGTGCGCGGCGTGTTGTGGCGTCCGTTGACGAATCGCGCTGAAGATCGGCTGATTTACGTCCAGCAGAGTGCGCCCGGCCTGCAAGTGAGCAATGCCCAGTTTTCCGTTCCCGAGATCAGCGATATAGGCGCGCACTTGCAGACCATCAGTAAACTCGGCACGTTTTCCACCGTCGAGTTCTCTGCCGAGGGATTCGGCCAGACACGGGAAATCCAAGCGGGTGTGGTCGACGGCGCCTTTTTTGAGGTAATGGGACTGAAGCCCGCACTGGGCCGCTTGCTCGACGAGCGCGACGATGGACCGAACGCCGCCGGCGCAATCGTGCTGACCTACAAGTTCTGGGCCACGGTGCTGCATTCCGATCGGAAGGTGATCGGAAAGACCGTACGGCTGGGTAGCTTGATGCAAGTCCGTTCAGCCACCATCGTCGGCGTGCTGGAGCCGTCCGTACCGTATCCGGCCGAGACCGAACTGATCGCCAACATTGTCACCAGCCCACACCATCTTTCCGCGACCATGGTGCAAGGCCGCGAACACCGCATGACTGATGTCTTCGGCCGCTTGGCGCCTGGAGCCAGCCTGAAATCCGCGCGCGCCGAGCTGCGCACCGTTTACGCGGCCATGGCGGCGGCCCATCCGGAAGTTTACAAACCACAGCATCACTTTCAGATCGATGCCCGGCTGTTGCGCGACCAGATCAATGCGGAAGCGAGTACCGTGTTGTGGCTATTATTCGGCGCCTCGGGCTTGCTGTTTGTGATCGCCTGCTCGAATGTTGCAAACCTGGTTTTGGCTCGCACGGTCCGTCGCGAATCGGAACTGGCGATTCGCGCCGCACTCGGAGCAAGCGCCCCCGCCATTCGCCGGTCGCTGTTGGCGGAAGGTCTCGTTCTCTGCGGCACCGGCGGCTTGGCCGGCGTGCTGGTGGCCATTCCAATGGTAACGATCTTGGCCCGTTACGCGTTGCGCTTCTCAGTGAGAGCCGCGGATCTGACCGTCGATTTCAGCTTGCTTTGGACCGGTTTGGCGTTGGCGTTGGCAGCGGCGGTGTTTCTCGCTTTCGCTCCGCGCCTGCCTTCTGACGATCGTTCGCGCGGTCCGGCGCTCACCACCGGTACTACCCGAGTCACCGGCAGCCGTCGCCGCATTCGCATTTTTACCGTTATCCAGATCGCCGCGTCATTCCTGTTGCTGGCCAGTGCCGGTGTGCTGCTTACCACGTTGGTCTCCATGCAAAAAGCGCAGCCGGGCTTTGAAACCGGGCACGTTCTGATGGCAAGTCTACCCTTGATTTCCGATGGCCGAACGCCGCAACAGGTGGCCCAGTTCTATCAGGAAGCGCAGCGTAAAGTGAGCGCGTTGCCAGGAGTGGATAGCGCTGCCACCGCCATGTGGGCCCCGTGGCTCGACAGCGGCTATCTGCGCTTCACTCTGCAATTCGCGGTCGAGGGTCGAAAAAGTGAAACTGACCACGGCGATCTACGGTCCCGCTTCCGTTTCGTTTCCCCAGGGTACTTCGCCACTCTGGGCATTCCACTCATCAAAGGTCGTGACTTCACTGAGGCCGATAACAAAGATTCCGAACAGGTAGTTGTCATCAGCAACAGCGTCGCCCAGCAGTTGTTCCCCGGGCAAGACGCGTTAGACCGGCATATTATGTGGACCGATCCCCTTATCAAGTTCGCGAACATCAGCCCGGCTCCCCGCCGGATTGTGGGCGTCCTGGCCGACGTGGATGATGCGAACATCCTACCCCAACACAATTTGACAGTCTATCAACCGTATGCGCAGGGGCCCATGTTCGGCGCGTGCCTGCTGGTCCATGCCCGCCAAGATCCCGCGTCGCTGGTCCCAGCCATCACCAAAACCATCCGTGCGGTGGCTGCGACGCAACCGGTCGAGCATGCCAGCACTTTGGAGGATGTACGCACTGAAGTTCTGGCGAATCATCGTGTGAACGCGGTGGTGTTCGGAGGGTTCGCCATCCTCGCGCTCACGATTTCGGTGGTTGGCATTGCGGGTGTGCTGGCTTTTTCGGTGAGCTGGCGTGCACGCGAGTTCGCCATCCGCATGGCAGTGGGCGCTCAGCCGCGCCGCATTCTGGCAAGCGTGGTGATCGAAGGTGCAACCACCGCCGCCCTTGGCATTGTGTCCGGCGGTCTGGTGGGCTGGGGATTGTCGACCCTGGCTGGCAACTACGTTCAGGAACTTCAGCTGCCTGGCCCGATTCCGCTTATCGGATCGGCCGCGGTGGTGGTGATGTCGGCGGTTGTGGCATCGTTAGTGCCGGCCGCGCGCGCGGCGCGAGTTGATACTGTGCAGGCGTTTCGGGCGGAGTGAGACGCTTGAGGGCGAGATATTCGGAAGACTTTTTTGCCACCGCTCGGCCACGCGCTAATTATGACGCGTTGAGGTTTGGGGTGATTGGGTCCATGGGGCATTGGGGGCGACGGCGAGTTAAATGTGTGTATTGACCCAAAGGATATAAAGGCCGCTCATGGTGCGCGCGGGAAAGTTGTCGGTTCGAGGAGTGAAGAAGTGTCGTCTGTCCCCTTTTAGCCCCTATGTTGTGCGGTGTAGCAGGAAGATTTTCATAGTTTCGGCAGGGGACCAGGTGCTAGAACGCGGCGGCGGATGGCGCAGAGCAACGCAACGATATAATCGTTGAAAACAGGCGCAAACTACAATTGAGCCAAACGCTCGCGCCGAGCGTGTTGGAGACGACCGCCATTTCAGAAGCAAATACAAACCAAAGAACAACCCGGTCTCGCGTACTCAAGCTCTTCATCGTGTTTTGCGTGGTGGCGTTTCTTGCATTGAGTGTGATTGCGCCGTTTGTGAATGCGGCACGGTTTAGCACGAGCGTGCAGTTGGCGCTGGAAGAGTCACTAGGGCGTAAGGTGAGCTTTGAGAAAGTCTATTACCGTCTCCTGCCAGTGCCTGGGTTTTCGCTCGAAAACGTGATCATTGCCGATAATGCGCGTTATGGGCTGGAACCGTTTGCCGCAATGACGGGGTTAGAAGCGCGGTTGCGGATAGACAAGCTGCTGGTGGGGCAGATTCGGTTTGCGAGTTTGCGGCTGGTTGATCCATCGTTGAATTTAGTGAAGCGCGATGACGGGGCGTGGAACGTGCTGGAGTTTGTGCAGCGCATGAGCGCGCCGCGGCGTATGCCGTTGAACTTTGTGCCGGCGATCCAGGTGACAAATGGGCGGTTGGATTTCAAACTCGGCACGCGGAAGACCACCTTCTATATCACTGATGCGGATATGGCGATTTATCCGGAGCGGTCGGGGCGGGTGGTGATGAATTTTTCGGGGTCGCCGGCGAGGACGGATCGGGCAGGGAATGGGTTTGGGTCGATGCGGGGGACGTTGAACTGGCTGGTGAATCCGGCGACGGGGCAGGGGAACCAGTTGGAAGCGGATGTGACACTGCTGCCGAGCGATTTGAGCGAATTGACGACGCTGATTGAAGGGCAGGATATGGGCGTCCATGGAACGATTAGTTCGCGCGCGCAGATTGCCGGGCCGCTGGCAGCGTTGCGGGTGACGGGCGATTTGCGATTGCGGGATGTGCACCGGTGGGATTTGCTGCCGTCGACGGGCGATGATTGGCGCGTGCCTTATGGCGGGACGATTGACATGATGGCGCACAAGTTGGAGTTGCGCACTTTGCCGCAGAACGCCGGGGATGCGGTGCCGGCGGCGGTGCAGGTGAAGGTTAACGATTTTTTGACGAAGCCGGCTTGGACGCTGATGACGTCATTAAATAAGGCACCCGTGGAAATGTTGTTGCCGTTGGCGCGGCGCATGGGATTTGCGGTGCCGGCAGGCGTAGCGCTGAGCGGGGCGATTGATGGCGCGGTGGGATATTCGAACAACGGTGGCTTTGCGGGTGAAGTTTCGATTCAGAATGCGGTGGCGAAGCTGCCTGATATCGCGCCGATTAGCGCGGCTGGTGCCGCGTTGAAGATTCTGCCGGATGGATTGCATTTAGAGCCTGCCACGCTGCAGGCGACGGGCGGCGGTACGCTGCAAGTGGGCGGCGATTATTCGTGGACGAAGCAGCATTTGGCGGCGGCGATTACGGTGAACGAAGTCTCGATTGACACGTTGAAGAGCACGGCGCAGGCCTGGTTTGGTGCACCGGCGGCGCTGGCGTCGTTGACTGGTGGCAAAGATGGTGCGGTGACGGGTGAGCTGCATTATGACAACGGTGTGGCGGGGGTCCCGGCTGGGGCAGGGTGGTCGGGCCAATTCCAATTTACGGATGCGACGCTGGCGGCGGCGGGCGTGGCGGTGCCGTTGAAGAAGGCCCAAGGGCATGTGGTGTTTACGCCGGAGACGTTTGACTTGACGCATTTCTCAGCGATGCTTGAGCAGCGTGCGGTGCAAGGGACTTATCGCTATAACCAGACGGCGAAGCGGCAGGAGCGACTGCATGTGGAATTGCCGGAAGCGGATTTCGAAGAGATTGCGGCGGCGTTGGAGCCGGCTTGGCGTGAACCTGGGTTGCTGGCGCGGTTGCCGTTTACGAAGTGGTCGATTCCCGATTGGATGGCGGCGCGCAATATGGAAGGCGATGTGGCGATTACGCGGTTTCGGGCGAACAAGGCTGACTTGGGTCCGATGAATACGCGTTTCGTTTGGCAAGGTGCGCACTTGCAGATTGCGGATTTTGAGTTGCATACGCCGGAGGTGGCGTTGAACGGATCGGGCTCGATTGATTTGGAGAAGCGGGTGCCGGTGGCGCATTTCAAAGGCGGCGTGAGTGGATACCGCTGGGGCGGCGGCACGGTGAATGCTGAAGGAGAAGTGGACAGCACGGGGATGGGGTCGGATGTGTTGCGCAGTTTGCATGCGGTGGGGCAGTGTTGGGGCACGGATGTGAGTCTATCGTTGAATGAAGATTTTGAGAAGGTGTCGGGTGCGTTCGATTTGTCTTTTGCCGATGGCTGGCCGAAGCTGCATCTTTTGAAAGTGGAGGCGGTGCAGCGGGATCAAGATTGGAATGGCGAGGCGGTGAGTAACAGTGAGGGGCAGTTGGTGTTCGATTTGGGGAGTGGCGATAAGCAATTGCACATTGTGAGCATCATGACGCCGGTGCAGCCGAGTGTGACGCCTGCTGCCGCGGCGGGAGAAAAAATTGCACAGAAGTGACGGGCATGGGAGAGGCTGAGCCGCCGGAGTGGGATGAGCTCAAGCGCGAGTTCAATGCGGCGTGCCAGCAATCGGCACAATCGGCGCGGGTGCAGACTGCGCATGAGTTGAACCAGTTGCTGCGACGGTTCCGGCAATACGAAAAAGAAGCAGATTGGGTGCGGCTGGTGATGGAGGGCGCGGGGAATTATGCGCGCCAGGCGGCACTGTTTTCGGTGCAGGGCGAGGCGTTGCTGCTGCGGGGCGCGGCGCGGCTCACGCTGGCCGATGATTTGCGGATGGAGACAAAGAGTGCGGCGGCGTTTGAGGCGGTGCTGCGGTCGAAGGAATCGGTGACGGCGCTTTGCACGGCGGGGGAAGTGGGCGCGGCGTTGAGTAGTACGGGGCGGCTGGCTTATCTGTTTCCGATTCTGAATGGTGCGCGGGTGGCGGCGATTTTGTTTGCGAGCGGGGAAGAAGCGGAAGTGGACCAGTTGGAACTGGTAGCGAACATGGCGGCGTGTGCGCTGGAGCGGCAAACGAATAGCGGACTGCATGCGCAGATTGCTATTGCGCCGGCGCCGGCACTAGTGGCTCCGGTTGAGACGGAGACGGAGCGGCGGTTACCGGCTTGGGCGAATTTGCCGGCGGCTCAGCGGGCGCTGCATTCGCACGCGGCGCGCTTTGCGCGGGTGACAGTGGCGGAGATGCAGTTGCTGAAGCCGGCGGCGTGTCGGACGGCGCGCGAAAAAGGAGACCTCTATGTGGTGTTGGGGAAAGAGATTGAAAAGGCGCGGGAAACTTATCGGCAAAGATTTATGATTTTGCCTTCTATGACCGATTATTTCCATAGAGAACTGGTGGCCGTAATTCTGGGTGGAGACAGTACGAAATTGGGAGCGGATTATCCGGGTGAGCTGGCATAGGTTGAAGACGATCACGATCGGGTTGGGCGTGCTGCTTTTGATTGGGAGCAGCGTGGAGATGCATGCTGCGGCGGCGGTGGCGGCGCGTTCCAAGAAGCATAAAGTGGTCCGCAAAGGGAAGAAAAAGAAGGGGCCACTAAAGCCGGCGGGGCCGCCAAAACCGGCAGCGAGCGGGCCGGCGGCGAGCATTTCGCTAGCGAAGCAGTACTTGGAAGTGGGCAATTCCTCGGCCGCGTTGGAGCAGGCGAATCTGGCGATTGCGAAAGTTCCACAGTTGGTGGATTATGCGCAGTATTATCGGGCGCAGGCGGAGTATCAACTTAAGAATGATGCGGAAGCGATTAAGGCTGTCACGCAGGTCTTCAGCCAGCAANNACGTTGTTGCTGGCGCGTTGTTTGGTGGCGAATAACGATTTGCCGCAGGCGGCCGAATATTATCAGAGGGTTTATTACAACTATCCGAATTCGAGAGAGGCGGCTGATGCGGCCACCGCGCTGGCGGATTTGAAGACGAAGCTGGCCGACGGCTTTCCTCCAGTAATGCCTGGAGCGATGTTAGGGCGCGCCGAGAAGTTGTTAGAAGCGCACCGGACGGCGGATGCGAAGAGCGAGTTGTATGCGGCGGTTCCGCAGTTGACGGGGGTGCAGCGAGATCAGGCGCGGGTGCGAATTGGCGAAACTGATTTTCGCGCGGGCAAGGTTTCGGACGCGTTCGAGTATTTCAAAGCGTTACAAGTGGATGATTCCGAAGCGGATGCCGAACGGCAAGCGTATCTGGTGCGGTGTGCACGTAAGCTGGACAAGAAATCTGATGTGAAGGCGTACTTGGCGGAGCTGGAGCATAGCCATCCGCAGTCGGAATGGCGGTTGGATGCGCTGATTAATGTGGCGGATCAGGCGCGGGCGGAAAATGATGCGGCGACGTACGTGCCGCTGTACCGGGCTTGTGCGTCGGGCTTTGCGAAGAATGATCGGGCGGCTTGGTGTGCGTGGCGGAATGCGTTTGATGCGTTTCATGCCGATGAGGCGGATGCCGGGGACTTGCTGCTGAACTATGTGAAGACTTATCCGGCGGCGACGGATACATCGGACGCGTTGTATTTTCTGGGGCGTTTGATGGAGAAGCAGAATAAGCAGGCAGAGGCGCGCGGCTATTATGATGTGCTGACGGAGCATTTGCCGAACACGTATTTCGCGACGTTGGCGCAGGCGCGGATCAAGTCCGCGGAACTTAATGCGGTGAAGGCGGATGCGGCGACAGTGGCGGTATTAGAGGCGCTGGCGTGGCCGGCGCGACCACAGTTCCCGAGTTTTATTGGCGGGCCCTTAGTGCAGAAGAGAGTGGCGCGCGCGCAGTTATTGCTGGCGAGCGGCATGCATGACATGGCCGAGGATGAGCTGAAGTTTGGTTCGCGGAATGAAGAAGGGCAAGCGAACGTTTATGCGTTCGAGCTCGGCAAGTTTGCCGCCGGGCATGGTGCGCCAGACGAAGCTTTGCGCTACATCAAAACGTTTGCGCCGGGGTATTTGTACATGCCGCTGGATCAAGCACCGCTGGAGTTTTGGCGCTTAGCGTTTCCACTACCGTTTCGTGCAGCCATTGAGAAATACAGCAGGGACCAAGGGTTGGATCCGTTTCTAGTGGCGGCTTTAATTCGGCAGGAATCGGAGTTTAATATTCATTCCATTTCTCCTGCGAATGCTTACGGATTGATGCAAGTGCTGCCGAGTACCGGGCGGGGATTGGCACGGCATTTCGGGATTCGGCGTTTTAGCGGGAGCGACCTTTTAACGGCGGATCGGAATATTCAACTCGGTACGTATTTTTTCAAGACGCTGTTGGATAACAACGGCGGGGAGCCGGAGATTGCGCTGGCGGCTTACAACGCGGGGCCGAGCAGGAGCGCGCTTTGGCGCACGTGGGGGCCGTTTCATGAGCCGGCGGAGTTCACGGAAGTGGTGCCGTTTCACGAGACGCGGGGCTATATTCAGATTGTTTTGCGCAATGCGGAGGTGTACCGACGGTTGTATGCCGGCACGCATGCCGACATTCCGCCGTATCAGCCGAAGCCGGCGCCTACGGCTATTGTTCAGAAGAAAGGTACGAAAACGACGGCCAAAGTTCACCATCGCAAGAAGCGTCGACGGTAGAATTGGCAAAATGGCTCAAACCACTTCGGTGCGACGATTTCAGAGTGCGCGTATTGGAGAGTTCCGTGAATCTGTGATACGGGAAATGACGCGCTTGGCGTTGAAACATGGCGCGGTAAATTTGGCGCAAGGCTTTCCGGATTTTCCAGCGCCCGCGGAGTTGAAGGCGGCCGCGCAAAAAGCGATTGCTGACGATTTTAATCAGTATCCGATCACGTGGGGCATCAAGCCGTTTCGCGATGCGATTTGCAAATCGTATAAGCGTTTCTACAATCTGGAGATTGATCCTGAGCGGGAAGTGACGGTGTGCTGCGGAGCGACGGAGGGCATGATTGCGTCGCTGCTGGCGCTGTTAAATCAGGGCGATGAAGTGATTGTGTTCGAGCCGTTCTATGAAAATTATTGGCCCGATTCGCAGTTGAGCGGCGCGACTATTAAATATGTTCGTTTGTATCCGCCGGATTGGGACTTCCTCAAAGAGGAACTGAAGGCGGCGTTCAATTCGCGCACGCGCGCGGTGATTATCAATTCACCGAACAATCCCACGGGTAAGGTGTTTTCGCTGGCGCAACTGAAGGCGCTGGCCGATTGCTGCGAAGAGCATGACTGCCTGGTGATTTGTGACGAAATTTACGAGCACATTATCTTTGACGGTGAGAAGCACATTGCGCCGATTAGTTTAGGATCGCTGCGTGAGCGGACGGTGGCGATCAATAGTTTGAGCAAGACATTTTCGGTAACGGGTTGGCGCGTGGGATGGGTGATTGCGCCGCCGGAACTCACGAGTTCCATCCGCAAAGTACATGATTTTCTAACGGTAGGAGCGGCGACGCCTTTCCAACATGCCGGCGTTACGGCGTTGGGTATGCCAGATAGCTATTTCGCCAGTTTAAGCGGCACGTATCAGGCGAAGCGCGATTATCTCGTAGGCATTCTGGAGAAGATCGGTTTTCGCTGCCATGTGCCAAAGGGTGCGTATTACGTGATGTGTGATATTTCGGCGTTTGGTTTTGCGGATGATGTCGCGTTTTGCCAACATTTGGTGGAGGATATCGGTGTGGGTGCGGTGCCGGGTTCGAGTTTCTTTGCAGATCCGGAGCATGGCAGGAATCTCGTGCGTTTCTGTTTTGCGAAGAAATTGCAAACGCTGGATGCGGCTGGGGAGCGGCTCAGCAAACTGACAAAAGGATAGGGCCTACACCAGGGCAGAGCGTGAGCTTTCTATAACAGTGCGAATTGCTTCCACGATCACTTCCGGTTGATCGGTGTGGATCATGTGGTTTGAATGATCGGCGACGATTAGCTTGCCGTTGGTTGAGAGCGCTGCCAGGTGTTGCTGTCCCTCGCGCCAACCGTGTTCCAAGACTGCGAAGGGGCCCGGGAAGGGTTGGCCGTGGGTAATCACCTAAAGTGGTATGTCGCCGAGATTGCCTAAGGCGTCTGGCTTTAATATCCAAGGCAGCGCCTTTTGGCAAGAGCGCAGATCGTCCATGGCCGCAGCAAAAGACTCACGGCGGACCATGCCGGCGTTGATTCGCGCAGTTACGTCCGAAGGGATGGATGGATCGGCTTTTGCCGTCAAGCGAACGACTAAGCGCGGTATGCCAAACCAGGAAAGAGTCTTCATCAGGCTAAGGACCCAAGCGAATTTCGAGTAAAGCGACAGGACTTCGCGCCGGAAGTAAGTCCGTTCGTGAGGAGTGTCCACCAAAACCATACCCGCCACCTTGTCCGGATACTGGCGGGCAAAAAGCCGGACTAAAAAGCCTCCGTAGGAGTGCGCGACGAGTATGTAAGGCTCGGGCAACGCGGCTCCTTTGAGGAGTGCATGCAGGTCTCTCACACGATCTTCGATCGTCCGCGGTCTCGAAACAGCGTCGCTCCATTGATAGCCGGCGCGGTCGTAGAGGCAGACGCAGGCGAATGGGGCGACTTGGTCCAAGACGGAGAGCCAAGCAAGGGATGGAGAACCGGCACCTTGTTCAATCACGATTGTTGGCCCTCCGGTGCCCTTTGCCAGCAGGTGGAGTCTGCGTCCGCCCACATCAATTAAGCGGCCGAGCGGCGGGAAACGGCGAGCATCCCTACGACGGGTGACTGCTTCATAGACGAAGCCCGCGGACAAAGTGCCGATTACTAAGATTGAGGCGGCCAAGGTAAACGACGAATGAAGTGCCACGCTCATAGAATATACGGATGTGTATAAAATACGCAAGTGTATTATTAAGGGCGGTGATGCGCAAGGTACATAAATCTTCTCCAGTCAGGGCCAAAGTGGGTGGGAAACGCGAAAGAACTCGCGCGCGTTTGATGGAAGCGGCCAGCCAAGTTATCGGTGAAAAGGGATTTCACGAAACGACGCTGGACGAGGTGGCTGCGCGAGCGGGTATGACGCGGGGCGCCATCTACGGCAATTTCAAGAATCGGGAAGATCTCTTCCTGGAGGTGGTAAGACTGCGATGGGAGCCCATTGTTCCGGATTTCAAACCAGGCGGAACGTTTCGCGAACAGATGCGCGCTATTGGCCGGGCAGTGGTTGCCGCAGCGCCGGTCCGCCAGAAGAGTGCCGTGGGAGCCTTATCGTTCCAGCTTTTTGCGCTGACGCATCCAGACATGCGGGAGCGCATTAGCAAGCAGAATGCCGAGATTTATCGCCGGATGGCTGCGGGACTGGTTCAGTTTATCTCCGTTGACGAGTTGCCGATGCCTGCTGAACGCTTCATGCGGGTGCTTCACGCACTCACTGACGGGCTGCTATTTACCAGGTTTTTGACACCCGATCTGATTACGGAAGAGGTCATTCTGTCCGCTTTTGAAATGATTGCACCTGAAACCAGGACTAGGCGGGGCAAGCGCTGATACATCGCAATGAATATGCGAATATGAATTCAGGTTCAGATTTTGAATATTCGGCTATTTGTTTCCGGTTTGGTGATTTGGTTGGCCGCGACGCTGGTGCTGCGAGCGGCGGGTCAGCGCGTCCTGCATCCTGGCGATGCTGCGGGTACGCTGGTTCTTTTCTTAGTTAGCTTTCCTCTCATGGCGTGGGTGGTGCGACGGTTGTGTCGTACATTGCCTCGGGACCAGTGGCTGAAGGGAGCCGTCTCGCTTGCCATGCCGTCACTGCTGCTTGATCCATTCTCGAGCGCGTTTTTTCCTACGGTGTTCCCGAACATGTCGCCGGCGGTGGCGGGCGTCTTCGGCGGCTGGATACTTTGGTGCTGCGCGGGGGCGATTGTAGGAGGACTGTTCCCGCAGGGGAAGCAGGTTTGAAAAAGCGCCCGCAACTGCTGAGCGGCGAAGATCTGCCGAACGAGCCAAAACAGGCGCGTAGCGTGGACAAACGGGTCCGGCTGAAGGCTGCTGGACTTTCCCTGTTCGGTAAGAAAGGGTACGAGCGCACGTCAATTGAAGACGTGGCTCGTTACGCTGGGCTGCCCGTTGGCACCTTTTATCAACACTTTCGTTCCAAGCGCCAACTTCTGCTTGTGTTGATGGACGATCTGCTCGAAGGGCTGAGCAAGATCAATCTTCAGCCGGGAGCTGCCACCGACGCCCGGGCTGGTATTCGAGGACTGTTAACTCACGCGTTTTCGCAAGATCTGTATTACCTTGGCGCGTACCGGGCGTGGCGAGAGGCTATGCTCTCAGATCCAGAACTCGCTGTCTGGCACGGAAAGATTCAGAACTGGACTGCGTCGCGTCTGGCTGCGCTGTTTCGCTTTCTCGCGCAATTGCCGAACGCGCGTGGAGGAGTTGATGTGAACGGTCTGGCGAACGCGATGGACAGCTTCTTCTGGGATCTTTTATCGCAAGCCAAGCAGATGTCCAAGGCTCGGTTGCAACAGCGCATTGAAGTTTCCGCGCATTTGATTTACCACGCATTTTTCAAAGACCCAGCGCAGTGATACGCTTTGTAGCGATGATCTGTCGCTACTTCGCACTATTTACGGTCTGCAGTCTTGTCCTTTTTGCTCACTCGGAGTTCGACGTCAAAGATTACGGCGCGACGGGGCACAAGGCGGACAATGCGCGTCCGGCCCTGCAGCAGGCGATTGATGCGTGCGGAAAGGCAGGCGGGGGCACTGTTTATGTCGGGCCGGGCGAATACACCACCGGGCAATTGCATCTGCGGTCTGGCGTGCGGCTGTATCTGGAAGCAGGCGCGACGCTGTTTGCTTCGCTCGATGGGGCGCAATTTGATGCGTCGCCCAAGTCGGCGCTCATTTTCGGTGAGGACTTGCATGACATTGCGCTCGAAGGCCGCGGCACTTTGGATGGCCAGTCTTCATATGAATGGCATCCGAATAACTTCACCGATTTCTACATTCTTTCCAACCAGCGGTTGATGGAGGCGACGGGCAAGCCGTTGCTGCGGCCGTTTCCGCATGGCTTTGGGACGGAGACGATTTATCCGCGCATGGTGCTGTTGCTGCGTTGCACAGATGTCCGCATTAGCGGGCTTAAGTTTCTGCGTTCGCGGAGTTGGACCATTAATCCTTACGCGTGTAAACGGTTGCTGATTGATGGTGTCTACATTTATTCGAGCCAGAAGGAAGGCGTTTGGGCTGACGGCATTGACCCCGATGGCTGCCAGGATGTGCGCATTTCCAATTCCACGATTGAAACGGGCGATGATGCGCTGGTGTTTTACTCGGCCGATATTTGGGGTCCGGCGCTGCCGGTGGAGAATGTGACGGTCACGAATTGCCGTCTGTCTTCGGCGTCGAGCGCGATTAAGTTTTGCGATGGCAATTCGAAAGCGATTCGGCGAGTGAATATTGACAACGTGGTGATCACGAATTCCAATCGCGGCATTGCGTTCATGGTTTACGATGGCGGCATTGTGGAAGATGTGGTGATTTCGAATGTGACGATCGAGACGCGGCGCTTTGACTGGTTCTGGTGGGGCGATGGCGACCCGATTCATTTCAACATCGAGCGGCGCAGCG
>PMQB01000353.1 GCA_003169195.1 Bryobacterales bacterium | reverse complement strand
GCTCCGAAAGAAGCTAAAAGAGTTTTACGAAGCAGAAGGGAAGGCGCGGCCGGTTCATATCGTGCTTCCATCAGGCACCTATGTGCCGGTATTCGTTCACAAAGAAGAAGAACCGCCGGTAGCGAAAGAACCAGTAGTTGATGATCCGGCGGCTTCGGCACCATCTCCTGCGCGATACGTAACTCCTGATCCTGGTCGTTTTCTAGGGCTCCCCAAATTGGTATTTGTGGGAGCCTTTCTCATTGTGATCGCGGCGGTGGTTTTTGTTCTGGTCAATCGAAAAACGGCGACCACCCCACAGCGGCAAGTTGCGAATGCAACTCCTACTGACAACTCGCTGCAGCCGACGGGCGAGGCGATTCGTGTTTTGGCCGGTTACACTGGACAGCCGAGGATTTCTTCCTCGGGTGGAACCTGGGGCGCGGACCGTTTCTTTCAAGGGGGCCGGCCCGATCACGGTGCGCAAAATTTTATTGGTCGAACCAGTGATCCTTTTCTATTTCAGACTTGCCGGAGCGGTGAGTTCTCCTATGATGTACCCGTCAAGCCGGGTGTGTATGAAGTCCATCTCTATTTTGTTGAGACTTCCTACGGGCCCGGGCTAGGGGGCGGCGAAAATGATCGCACGTTTGCGATTGCGATCAACGGACATGTAGCTCTGGATTCTTTTGATATTGAATCGGACGCGATGGGCCCAAACATCGCGGATGAACGCGTGTTTAAGAATGTGCAACCGGCGGCGGATGGCAAGATTCATATTGCATTGGAAAGCCGGCGGGGCGAGCCGATTCTGAATGCGTTTGAGATTGTGCCGGGTCTGCGAAACCGCCAATTGCCGATTCGCATGGTGATGCAGCCGAATTCGTACATGGATAGGAACGGGCAGATCTGGATTCCCGACAATTACTATTTAGGCGGGCAATCGTCAATTCGCCGCCCGGTTGTGCAGAATGCGACGGATGCCGAGTTGTACGCGATGGAGCGCTTTGGCCATTTCACCTACGCGCTTCCGGTGGCAATGGACGGGACGTATTCGCTCACGCTGCACTTTGCCGAGTACTACTACGGTCCGAAGGCCTCGGGTGTTGGTGGATTGGGTAGCCGGAGATTTAACGTGATGAGCAACGGGGTGGAACTGTTGGACGACTTCGATATCTTCCGCGAAGCCGGCGGCAGTTTGACGGCGCTGACTAAGACGTTCCATCACTTGAAGCCAAGCCCGCAAGGGAAGCTCAATCTCAACTTCGAACCGATTTCGAATTACGCGTCGATCTCGGCCATTGAAGTTTCCGACGAATCTGTTTCCAATCGATAGACGTTCTATTTGCCGGTAGGAATTGCTTCCAAGGAAATCTCGCGTTTGATGGAGTAGCGTAGCGGCGAACCGCAAACCGTGAGTGCTGCGTCATCGCAATCGCGCTGCAACACCTCCACAGGATTGTCCATGGTGGCGGAGAGAATGCGGCCGGTGGCCAGAGACAGCTTTATGTTTGCCAGAAATGTTTCCATGCCGATTTGCGCCGCGAACTTGCCAGCCGAATTCTTTTCCACTTCAATCCAGTTGTTGGGAGAAGTGCTAACGGGGGAGAGCATCCACGAGGCAGGGAACTTGATTTGCATTTCGGCGGGCGGAATGTGACGGACGACGACGTTGGCGGTTTGCGTGGTTTGGTCGGTGGACTCCAGCGTGATATCGAAATCAATAGAGTCCTGTCCGAAGATCACATAGGTGCCGTCGGCCCATGAGTTGGGTGCGCCGTGCTTCAGCAGAACGTGATCGCCGGCGTGGGTCAAATTCTTCTGGTTCATGGCAAGCTGAACGTCGGCGTAGAACGCGAGGAGGTCGGTGATGGGGCCAATGAGAATTGGTTGAACCTTGCTGAGGTCAGGAACGGCGAGCGTATAGCCCGGGGCGAGCGAAAGACTTTCGCGGAATTGCTGGCTGGGGGGCGACAAAACGAAAGGCTCACCGTTTACTTGAAGATTCGACCATGCGAATTCTTCGAAGAAGTTTCCACTGGCATCTTTTTTAACGAGCCCGTCGGCGCGCGCGAGATAGCGAACGGTGCGCTGATGGCCTTGGTTAACGCCGCGCATTTGGTACGCGATGGATTCGCCGGGGAGATAGTGACGCGCGAGAGTGGCCGGCTGGGGAGTTTGCAGAAGACTGAGCAGAATTAAGAATACGGAGTTCATGATTGTTTCACCTTTTTCTTGTATGAATGAATAGCATGCGAAACCCACTTGAGTTGCGCCTCATAACCTAATACGCCGTTTTCCAACGCGAGGCGGGCACAGAGTGCCATCTTGGGCCCATCTTGGTTGAGGCACTTTCGCAAGTGAGGAATGTGAATCTTTAGACCGGCTTCGAACGCACACAGAAACTGCAGAGTGCTTTCTTCGCCGAGTACGTTGTCGAAGAAGGCAAAACGGAGCATCAGTTCTTCGAGGCGGTGAGCGATATCGGACTGGGCCAGCGGCTTCTTCAGCCACTGCTTGAGTTCGTCGCATCCGGCGGCGGTGACTCGTAACATTTTGCGCTGTCTGAGACCGGAGCCTTCGACGATACCGGTCACTAGTTTTCGTTCTTCCAACCGCCGCAGGGCAGGGTAGATGGCGCCGGGGCTGTCACTGAGGCTAGCCAATGGAGTTTCCGTGAAGACTTTGCGGAGGTCGTAACCGGAGGCGGGCTTCTGTTGAATCAACCCGAGCAACGCGTAGCTCAGCAACGAGTAAGCCATGTCCGATACAGTACGATTCATAATATTACGATTCGTACTATAAGGCAAGACAAATGTTGAGTGGCGAGCGTGGCCACTAGAATTTAAATTCTTCAATCAGTGTGGGAGTGTCCCCGTAGTCGCTGAATCGTATCCATTTGGGCTGGACGACGAAATAGCAGATTTGCGGCCAAGCCTCGCGGCTGGGGCCATCGGGCCAGCCGGTGAAATAGATTGCTTTGTAACGCGGGAGTTCGGGGCCGCTGATTTCTCGGGCGATGCCTTCGTATTGCAGGGTTTCATCGCCAGTGCAGCCGATGACGAACGCGGCGGCCGGATTTGCGATCAGACCCGGATACTTGCGCGAAGTCTTGACTGTATCGAAAACGATTTCCAATTCAGGCGTGACGGCAATCCCCACGAGGGCAGATTGCGGATTGCCTTGCGGACCAAGGTAGGATAGAACGCCCAACTTCTGTTGCTTGATATATACGAAGAGCTGGTCTTTGGTCATGGGCGATCTCACTATACTATGCGCCGGGTATGATCAAAGGCTAAGAGGAGAAGACAGAAATGTTCAGCAATGGGTATTCGCGAGGGGCCTTGTTCGCCGGAATTGGATTTGTTTTTGTGGCAAGCGGTGTTGCGCAGCAGGCAAGGCAGTATACGAAGGATGACTATGCCAAGGCTGAACGTTTCATGGCTTACAACGTGACGCCGTTATCGTCGAGTGGTCTGGTGCGTGCGAAGTGGTTGGACGATGGGCGGTTCTGGTATCGCGAGACCAATGCGGGCGGCTGGGATTTTACGTTGGTTGATCCGCTGAAGAAAACAAAGGCGACAGCCTTTGACGAAGTGAAGTTGGCGAAGGCGTTGAAGGCTGCCGCTGACGGACAGATGAGAGGCGACGAGCGGCACTTGGGGATTACCGACTTTACGTTTGGCAAGCAGGATACCGATGTCCAGGTGAGTTTGGGATCGCGGGAATACAAATGCGATCTGAGCGGTACCGGCGTCTGTACGGCATTGAAAGCGGCCGGGCCGAATGTTNNCGGATAAGACGAAGGCGGCGTTCATCAAAGACTTTAACTTGTGGGTGCGCGATTTGGCGACGGGAACGGAGAAGCCGCTGACCACGGATGGCGTGAAAGATTACGGCTACGCGACCGATAACGCGGGTTGGAAGCAGAGCAACAATCCGATTCTGGTGTGGTCGCCGGATTCTAAGAAGATTGCGACGTTTCAACAAGACCAGCGCCAGGTGGGCGAGATGTATCTGGTGCCCG
>PMQB01000545.1 GCA_003169195.1 Bryobacterales bacterium | reverse complement strand
ACCCGGTCTCCCGCTCCATAGAGTCAATAAGTTACGAAAAGGGGCCGACACGACTGCACGACACATTCTCATTGCAGTCTCTTTCCCAAGCGTTTCATCGCCTGTTGCTTGGACTTTAGCGATGCCTGACGGTATTCGTTTTGGTGAACGGTTACCGAATGGCCCATCAGCTCGGCCCGTATCTTCGCATCCTTTTCGACTTCGGCCAACTTGTTGCCAAACGTTCGACGCATGACGAGAAAATTGACGAACTTCAATCCGACCTTTTCGAGCGCGGGCCTGATCCGGCGCCGAAAGACGTTGGAGTAGTCCAGCGGAGTCTTGGGATTCTCACTCGGAAACAGCCACGCATCGGGGGAGGTGTCGGGCAGGATTGCCAGATATTCGCGCAGAATATTCTGTGAGCCGGAGNNGCGCGCGAATAAACTGATCTAAGACTAGGATTTCCTTTTTGCCATGAGGCTTGCATCGCGGCGTTTCGAGGGCTTCCGTCGGATCAACTAAAACGAGGCCGTCGCTCTTTGCCATCCGGAAAATCGCGGTCATGTGCCAGTGGACATGATCGACGACACTCTCGGAATATCCTTTCTTCGCCATTTGGTCTAGATGTGCCTGCAGATCCTTCCGGGTGATCGAGTGCAGCATTTGCTCTCCGAAGGGAATCGTAATGTAGTCTCGAATCTGCTGCTCGCTTGTGCCACGGGTCGACGCCTTCCACTTACGTGTTTTGACGTCTAAGTAGGTATCCTCCACAAAACGCGTGAGCGGTATCGCCGAAGAACGAAGTGTCGGATAGGAGACCCCTTGCAGCTGTCGAAGGATATCATCCGCCGTAGATCGAGCGACCGCTCGGCTCATGTCTGAGCAGCGCCCCAAATCCCTTGTGCGCGGTCCTTTGAATCCAGCTTCACGCCACTGAAAGCGCCATGTCCAAACGCGTTTCCTTTTATCGAAAAACTTCTTCAGCGACCCGCGCTGCATATCTCAACCTCCTGGACAAATTCGTCGATCGCCTCTTCTCGAACCACGACGCGGCGACCTACACGGGCAACCTTCAGGCGAGGGAGGCCGGGAACCTTTCCGTTGATGATCTTTGACAATTGTGCTTTGCTCACGCGTAACTTTTGAGCTGTCTCCGAAAAACTAAGCAGGTTTCTCACTCGGCCATCCTTTCGTCAAATCCAGAAATACGCCAATCTTTTCCGTCAGTCGGAATCGTCTTCTCGCGTGGGAGCCGTGCTCTCATGGGGCTCGACTACCTCCGGCCCGGAACGGTCTTCTTCATTGATCGTCGTGGTGTTGTCGCCAAAGTCGGTTTCTTCCTTCGAGT
Source organism: Bryobacterales bacterium (assembly GCA_003169195.1). GTDB lineage: Bacteria > Acidobacteriota > Terriglobia > Bryobacterales > Bryobacteraceae > Bog-105. The sequence goes on along the minus strand of PMQB01000545.1, from coordinate 1,561 downwards.
AGATCTCCCAATCTTCGGCTGCAGGAGGGTAACGGGGATCGTCGTTCAATATCTCCTTTTGCTCCGTTAGCTCGAATGGGACACCGCCCGAGTTCTCATCTCGCACAACAAACATGTCAAACAGCGGCAGCTTATCGCCACCTTTTGTGAAGAGTTCGGCTAAGCGCGATTGACGAAACACGTCGTATGCTCGCGTGAAATCGAACCAATGGTCCAAGTCGCGCGTCCGAAGGAAGCGAAGCCGCTTCTTGTCCACCTCCGGATCACGACCTCGGACCAGCTCTGCGGCGCCGTCTTCAATTACCTTGTCTGTTTCTGCTAGCGGACCGTCCATCCTCCGCTCAATTTCATTTAGTTTTGCAGTTGACGTTAGTAAACACGCGAGCGCAACCCTCGCCTGTCGGAGCTGGTTCGGCCGAAGATCTTCGATCATTCGCGTTAGAAGTTGCTTAATGACGGCAAAGTCCTGGTGTTCAATTTCCTCAGCGGCTGGAAGTCGCTTTTCAAAGATTTCTGTGAAAGACGGCAGATTGGACGTTCGTGCAATATCGACGAAGCGAGCCAGCACTTTCGCGCTGGGGGGGGAATTGGTCTCATAACGGGCGATACTCGTTACGGCGAGGCCCGCTCGATGGGCAAACTGCTGCTGAGTGTCGCCAAGAGCTTGTCTGAAGCGACTAATCGCCTGAGCCATCGGAGTCTTCATAATTCGCGTTGGTCGCGCCATATATGTTATAACTCAAATAATAGTGATATAACAAGATAAAATTGATAGAACAACAGACAGACTGTTAGAACTATACGTTATCAGTAATCTTTTGTTTATCATAGGCCAAACTATTTTTTTCGGATGCTGGTTCGACTCTAGGGATTTTCGCCATTTGGTCAATTTGTATTTCCTTGCGCTCACCCTGTACGCCGCCAGAACCTGCCTCCGTGACAAGAAATCAAAAATAAATTGGTAAAAATATACTTGACTATTCCACAGATCCGCGCTACCGTAAAACTACGTGACAGGCTGGCGGATTATTTTGGGTATGGGGCAGAAAAGCCCAAGGTTTGGCTTGCAGTTGTAACCGGGATCGGTGACAATGGAGTCGGATTATTAGGCTTTCTGGTGTAAAGCGGGCCAGGATCGGACTGGCACTTCGGGTGGCAAGACCCGCGTGCTACCTGTTAAACACTACCGCTCTACCACTGGCCTATGAGCGTTTGTTAAGTAGTAAGTGCTTTCACTGCTCCCACGGGGCCAGTTCGCCAAAGTTCTGACGCTTCAAAACGAACTGGTCCCTTCCAAGTCGCTTCATGGCCCGTGCTGTCGGTGAGCGTGACAGAATCACGGGCGGTTACCCTCCTAAACGTAGTCATTCAATTCCTCCTCTAAACTATTCAGCCACAACTCTTTGCGGCTATCCTTTTATCCCATAAAATCCTCTGTTTTTGGTGTACGTGCGCAGCCATGCTTGGCAGCAACAGTGCTGTACGAGCGCCCCGGCGTCACTTTGTACAGCGCTGTACATTCTGGTCACCGGGGCACATGTACAGTGGCAAGTCTGTCACC
>PMQB01000174.1 GCA_003169195.1 Bryobacterales bacterium | reverse complement strand
GACCTCTTGCACCCCAAGCAAGCGCGCTAGCCAGGCTGCGCCACAGCCCGAAACTTCTTCATTTTACCGCACTTGCTAAAAAGTTTAGCCCGCGGTCCGTTCTTGCTTCCGATCCGCCACAATCGTGACCTCGATATCGTTAGCCATCCCTACCACCTGATGTACGAAACTCTTGCCCAACATGCGGTCCATTCCCTTGCCTACCAACCTTGGCAAGAAGATCTGCCGTGCATTGTGCAAGCGCGCAAACTCCACAATCGTTTTTGCATGGTCCGATCCCACCAGCACCCGCGTTTCAATATGCAGGTTGCGCGCAAAATTCAGGTGACGTTCCACCGCCGCCCGTTTCTCAGCCGGTAAAGACTTCAGATCACTCTGTTCCGCAACGAACAACGCAAAACAATCGGCATGGATCACATCGGCCACACGCTTGCCGCGCCGGATCAGCATCGCCGTCGAAGGATCGTCGCTGATATAAATCACCACCGCATCATGTAGCTTTGGGCTGCCGCCAAGTTGCCCGTTCGCCGATGCCGCCGGTGAAATCGCAGCGTCGCTAGCCTCCAGGCGCTCTTCCACTTCCATCGCCGTCTGCCGCAACGCCATCTCGCGCAACGCCACCAGCGTCGACTCTTTAAAAAAATTCTCCATTGCGCGTTTGGCTTTATCTTGCGGATACACCACCCCGCGCTCTAGGCGATTCAGCAGCGCGCGTGGTGTCAAATCCACCATCACCACTTCCACCGCCTGCTTCACCACCCAGTCCGGAATCGTCTCACGCACCTTCACGCCGGTCACATGCGCCATGTGATCGTTCAAACTCTCCAGGTGCTGCACATTCATCGTGGTCAGCACGTCAATGCCGTGCTCCAAAATAAACAGCACATCCTCCCAGCGCTTCTCGCGCGCCGAACCCGGTACGTTCGTGTGCGGAAATTCATCCACCACCGCTACCCTCGGATGTCGCGCAATGATCGCTTCCGTATCCATCTCTTCGAACGTGGCGCCTCGGTAATCCACCTTTTTGCGGGGCACGGTCTCCAGGCCTTCGGTCTTAGCAATGGTGTCTTTGCGGCCGTGTGGTTCGAAATAGCCAATCACCACATCCACATTCTTCGTCTTGAGGCTCTGCGCCTCGTCCAACATCTGATAGGTCTTGCCCACGCCCGCGGCGTAGCCAAGAAAGATCTTCAGTTTTCCGGGACTACTCATAGCGCTGTTTCAGGAATAGCATTTGCATTTGATTGGGGTAGAACAAAACGGTAGCCAATCCAGGGCTCAGTAACAATGTAGCGCGGGTGCGCATGATCCGGCTCAATCTTCTTGCGCAACTGGCTCACAAAAACCCGCAAATACTCTACTTCATCGCCGTAATCAGGACCCCAAATCGTCTGCAAGAGTTTGCGGTGCGGAATCGGCTTGTTCGCGTTTGAGAGCAGGTAACGCATCAGGTCAAACTCCTTCGGCGTGAGCCGCACAATCTTGCCGTTAATCGTTACCTGCCGCGCCGCAATATTAACCGAGAAACCTTCGGAAACAACAATCGTTTCTTCTGCGCCGCCAGTCGGACCGGCCAAACGCCTTAGGTTCGCGCGAATGCGTGCAAGCAATTCGTTCACACTAAATGGTTTTGTAATGTAATCGTCGGCGCCCGCGTCCAACGCGGCAATTTTGTCCTGCTCACTGTCCCGAACCGAAAGAATAATGATTGGCACCTCGCACACCGCGCGAATCTCCCGGCACGTTGCCATGCCGCCCATCCCGGGCATATTCATATCCAGCAGAATCAAATCCGGATTATTCGCGCGTAACGATTCCAGCGCTTCTTCGCCTGAGCGCGCTTCATACGCCTCATAGCCGTTCGACGCCAGCGCCGTCTTCATCACCCGCCGAATCTGCGGTTCATCGTCAACAATCAAAACGCGTTCAGCGGTATTCATGATTTCAGTGTCGATTCAGCCATGGCCGCTGCAGGCAGCGTCACAGTGAAGCGCGAGCCATGGCCCAGTTGGCTCTCTACCAGCACCGTGCCGCCGTGCGCCTCGGCAATCTCCCGCGCAATGGCTAGGCCCATCCCAGTTCCTTGCACGCCCGCATGGTCGCGCCGCGCTCGATAGAACTTATCGAACACCCGGCGCTGTTCTAACTCCGTCAATCCTTGACCTTCGTCGCGCACTGCAATACTCACCAAACCACTCTCTTTCTCCGCCGACACCGTAATCGGTTTGCCGGCCGGACTGTACTTCAGCGCATTGTCCAACAACTGTTTAATCAATTCCGCAATCAGTTCCGGATCGGCGAAAACCAGCGGCGCGTTTCCCGCAATCTCTACCCGAATCGGATGCGATTGCGCACGCTGACCCAAAGCCTCAATCGCTGCGCGAATTAAGCCGTCCACGGGCGCGGCCTCGCGCTCCAGCTTAAAGCGCTTCGCCTCGATGCGCGCCAAATGAATTGCTTCGCCCATCAATCGTCGCAAACGTTGTGCCTCTTGTTGCACTACGTCAATCAGATCATCGCGCTGCTCCGGCGACACGCGTCCCGAATGCAGCATATCTGCCGCCGCCTCAATCGCCGTCAGTGGGGTCTTTAGCTCATGCGCCAGCGCGTCAATCATGACAGATTTTAGTTCCTCGCTGCGGCGCACGGCTTCTGCGCGGTTGGCGGCATGTTGTGTTTGCGCTTGCGCTAATCCGACAGCAATCGTGTTGCCCAAGCCTTGCACTAAACCCAAAGACAAAGGCTCGCCGACAAACGCAAAACTTCCATAAATCTTGTTCCCCAGCGTGATGGGTATGGCGGTCAGCCGTCCCGTTGTCTCAAGCGATCCGTAGTGCATGGCCTTCCGTAAATCGGTCTCGGCAATCGCGCCATTCGGGCTTGATCGGTAAATCTCGCCTGTCGCACTTTCAAACAAGGCAGCTTCGTCCAGATTGAAAAGCTCAATGCACTTGTTCACCAACACGCGCTGTAACTCATGCGCACCGCCATCACTCAGCAAAATCGCGCGGTTCAACGCATGCAGCTTCTCTGAGTCCGATTGGCGTGCGGCCATTTCATCCCGCTGCCTGCGCAGCCGGGCCGCCAAGTTCGTAGCTATGAGCGAAACAGCAAGAAACACACCTAGTGCAATCCACCCTTGTGGATCGCCAATGCTGATCTTGAAAATTGGCGGAATGAAGTAGAAATCCAGGCAAAGCGTGGCCGTGACAGCCGCAGTAATCGCTTCCAGGCGCGACGCGTATGTCCCCGCCAGCATTACACCCAACAGCAAGAACAAAGCCGCGATCGTGGCATTGCTATGCAACACAGAGAAGCACAGCACAGAGATCGCAAGTGATCCCGCCGCAGCCGCCAATGGACCTAATAGAGCCTTGCGCATTCCAGCTCCTAGTATCGCGCTTGTGCTATTTCCCGATACAAAACGTCATCTGAAATCGGGAGAGCCTGATCCAGCATATTTTCCTCTTATGCCAACGCGTCACAGCGCTCCGTCCCCATTTCCCAGTTGCCCCCGCCCCGAAATCATTCCTAATAACACTGAATCAACGCCTCGTTGCGATTTTGGCCCCCACGCGCGCTCGCTTCACCCGAAAAAAGAATCGCACGAAATAGCAAGCCTCACGCGCTCCTCGTCAACATCGAAATGGGGACGGAGCGCTCTGCTGGTTGAGCAGAATATAAATTACACATGGATCAGGCTGTCCCAATTCCAGAATCGTTACTTCCCAATACAAAACGTCGAAAAAATCCGATTCAAAATATCGTCAGCCGTCGTTGCGCCAGTTATCGCATCTACCGGCCGCAGCGCTGCATACAAATCCAGCAGCAGCATCTCATGCGGTAGCCCGAACCCAACCGCCCGCCGCGCATTCTCCAGAGCCGCCACGCTTTCCTTCAACAGTGCCTCATGCCGAATGCTGGTAATCGCCCCGCTCTCCGGCATCGCTAACCCCGCCGGCGCCAGTCTCTGCAGAATCGCCGCCTGCAAATCCGCTACCCCGGCACCCGTCACAGCCGACACCGGCAACACGTGGGCCGCAGCATCCCCCGCAAACCGCCGCGGCAAATCGCTCTTATTCCCCACCAACAACGGCTTCCGCTCCGTCAGTTTCTCTCCCAGCGCCCGATCCTCCGCCGTCTCCTCCGCCGACAAATCACAAACCAGCAGTGTCAAATCCGCATCCGCCACCGCCTGATGCGTCCGCTCAATCCCCAGCCGTTCCACTAAATCACTGCCTTCGCGAATCCCCGCCGTATCCACCAGCTTCACCGGAATTCCGTTTAGGGATGTGCTCTCCGATACCGTATCGCGCGTCGTCCCCGGGATATCCGTCACAATCGCCCGCTCCTGCTGCAGCAGCCGGTTAAACAAACTGCTCTTGCCCACATTCGGCCGTCCCGCAATCGCCAGCGTGAATCCTGCGAACACCAGCCGCCCCGCCGCAAAGCTTTCCAGCAACGAACGCAAGCCTTCTTCAATCGGCGTCATGCGCTCCAATATATGTTCCGCGCTCGCCACACTAATGTCGTCNNACCCGCGCCTGATACAGCGTGGTCGCATCGATCAACTCTCGCACCGCTTCCGCCTGAGGCAAATCAATCCGTCCGTTGAGGTAGGCCCGCAGCGTAAACTCGCCTGGCTCCGCTAGCCGCGCCCCTAGTGCCACCGCCCGCTCCAGGCACAACTGCAGCACCACTGGCGAACCATGGCACGCAATCTCCACCACATCTTCGGCTGTGTACGAACGCGGCTCTCCAAAGAACGAGACCACCACTTGATCCACCGCCGCACCCGCGTCATCCAACAGCGTGGCCAATTCGCACGTCCACGCCTTCCAATCCGCGGAATGATGGCGCAGCAAGCCATGCGCAATCTTCCGGCTATCGGCGCCGCTCAGACGCACCACACCCAGACCGCCTCTTCCCAAGGGAGTTGAGATGGCGACGATCGTGTCGCGCGTATTCATGTGTCTTTACGTGTTAGCGGCCGCGTCCGCCGCGTGGAGGCCGATTGCCACCCGCGCCCCGATGCCCACCGCCCCCGCCATGTCCAGGAGGTCCGCCGCGATGCCCACCGCCGCCGCGATCAAAGCCACCTCGGCTACCACCGCCCGGGGGCCGTCCACCGCCTTGAAATGGACGCGCTGCCGGAGGCGGTGCTGGCGGCGTGGCCATATCGGCAGGCACGACCACTACAGCGCGGGTCGCGCCCACGCCCACGCTCTCGCTTCGCAGTTCCTTTTCATCTCGCAGCGCCAGGTGAATCACACGGCGCTCACGGCTGCTCATCGGATTGAAGAAAAACGGCGTATGCGTCTTCTTTACTTTGTCCGCCGCCGCCAGCGCACTCATGCGCAATTCTTCCATGCGCAGCAATCGGTAATCGTTCGCATCAAACGAAATCAGTGAATGGTCTTCCGGTGGCAAGCGCAGCGCTTCCATCGACAAATGCTCAAGCGCCAGCAGCAGTTCGGCACGGTTCTCCAGCAACAGCTCAACGTCTGGCCCNNGCCGGCTTTAAAAACTCCTCCAGCTTCGGACGCAACGCTTCAATGGTGTATTTCATGAAGATTTATTTCTTCACCGTGCTTCGAACCGGCGCCTTCGGAGCTGGTGGTGGAGGTATGGGCGCTGGCATAAACCGATTCACTATAAGCTGAAACACGATTCCGACTAAATTCCCTGTCAAATAGTAGAGTACTAATCCCGAAGATAAATTATAGAAGAAGAAGCCCAGCATCAACGGCATGAACATGAACATTTTCTGCTGGTTTGGGTCCACACCTGCCTGCGGCGTCAGTTTCTGCGTAAGGAATTGCGTCACAATCATCACAATCGGCAGCACGCGAATGAAGAACGTTTCAGGCTCCGATAAATCAGAAACCCACAGCCAAGGAGCATGCCGCAGATCAATGGAAATGTTCAGAACCTTATAAAACGCATAGAAAAAAGGCAATTGCAGCACCAGCGGCAGACAGCCGCCCACCGGGTTCACGCCTTCCTTCTTATAGAGGTCCATCACCTCCTGGTTCTGCTCGGCCTTCTTCGGGTCGTTAATCTTGACGTTTTTGTACTTCTCGTTGATCGCCTTCAGTTGCGGCTGCAACTTCTGCATTTTGCGCGCCGATTTCAAACTCGATAGCCGAATTGGGAACAAACAAGTATTGATGATCAACGTGACCAGAATAATGGCCCAGCCATAGTTGTGTGCGGTCCAATGATCGGCCACGTAGGTCAGCGATTGGAACAATGGCTTGGCAATAATGCCGAAGAATCCCCAGTCAATCAACGTGCCGAGCTTAGGATTCACACCCTCAAGCAGATGCGTATCTTTCGGCCCGACAAAAAACGAAAACGAATTCTGCGGTCCGGTCGATAGACCTACACCCGCAAATTGCACCGGATCACTTTCGCCGGCGATCTTCACATTGTCTGAATAAGTCCGGACATCCAGTTGAGTATTGTCTGAAGGCAGTGCTACGGCTGCGAAGAACTCGTCTTCGATGCCGCCGAAGGTGTAGTTGCCTGTCTCGGAAATGGGCCCGTTCTTGGCATCCTTGGCTACCTTTTTAACCAGCTTGCTGTCGCTCGCATCATAATGGAGCGTGCTGATCTTGGTGTATTCCTTAAACGCTTTGCTGTCGCCAAAGCCGCCGCGCCATGTCAAAAAATGCGGCACATTCAGGCTGCCGTCCACCACCGTAGACTTTGCCATCGAAAGATAGTTATCTTTCTTGAATTCAAAAGTTTTGTGGATGCTCGTCCGGCCATCCGAATACGAAAACTCGATCGTCTCGCCGCCATTCGAAACCTGCGTCTCATACAGCACCGCGTTCGCATCGAAGGCCGGTCGCTGACCAGCGAAATCCAACGCAAACGGCAGCGGCACTTTCGAATCCGGGTTGATCAACTGCAACGGCTTGCCCGCATCGTCCTTATACTTCTTCAGCACCCAACTCTTCGCTACCGCGCCGCGATTTGTGAAAACGATCTTATAAAGATCGGAATCAATCTCCGTCGTAGTCTCTGTGTTGCCCTGGACTGGGGCCAATGCCGCCGCTTGCGACGATTCATTCACGGGCGGGGCTGCAACGTTCGTCCCATTTCCTCCCACGGCTTGTGGGGGAGGTGCGCTGTTATTCCCCGTCGCAACCGGCACTGTCACCGGCTTCGGTGCAGGCGCGGGCTTAAAGAAATACTGCCAACCCAATAGCACCAGCATCATCAACGCCAAAGCCAGCGGCAAGCGCTTTTCAAAAGAAGGCGGTTCGGGTGGAACGGAACCCGGACTAGTAGACATAAATAGTTCTCACAATAAATTCTTTAGCGGACCGGGTCATACCCGCCTTCATGAAATGGATGACAGCGCCCTAACCGCTTTAAACCCATCCAGACGCCCCGTAGCGGACCATGGGCCGCAATCGCGTCCATCATGTACTCCGAACAGGTGGGCCGGTAGCGACACGCCGATGGCAACCACGGTGAAATCCATAACTTGTAGCCCTTTAGCAGCGTGATTAGGATTGTTTGCATCGCTCCAAAATCCGCCCAATCTCGCGGCACAAATCATCAAAAGGGGCGTCCGCTACCGTGCGGCGCGGATTAAACACAATCGACCATTGGTCGGGTGCCCCGGCAATCTGCTTCCCAATCGCCTCGCGCATACGCCGCTTCAGTCGGTTTCTGATCACCGCTTTGCCGAGCGCACGCGGAGTCGTTAGACCAAAACGCGTTGGCATTGCCACCGCACCGTCAGCCGAACGCAAACAGAATGCGGCAAAATACCGACTGGTCATACGTATGCCAGCTTGGTACGTCGTACGGAACTCCGCTGGCCTTAAGAGGCGCCTTGTTTTTGGAAGTGACAGCGAAAACTTCGCCTTTGCTGGATGAACGTTTAGTGTGACTCGCGCACGGCGCGCTCGTCGCTCACGGTCAGCTTATGGCGCCCCTTGGCTCGGCGGCGCGACAACACCGCGCGCCCGTCCGCCGTCTTCATACGCTTGCGGAAGCCGTGTGTTTTCGCGCGCTTGCGATTGTTCGGCTGAAAAGTACGTTTTGGCATTACAGTTCCTTTGAATGAATATGGTCTGGGACGGTACGGAAGAGAACGCCTGCCGAAACGGACTTGCGGAGACGCACTACTACTGATCCACTGAACCTAAACCTTTAGTATAGCGCCCCGCCCCAAACAAAATGGGGACTCACCCTTCGGCGGTCCCCGTCTTCATGCTGCAAACCCGATGGCTTTTTAGTGTCTCCAGGTGTCGTGGTGTGCACGGTAATCGCGCAGACGGTTTAAATCGTCTCCAATCACGTCGCGGTCCCGGGGTGCCAACCGCTGATCATTCGCGCTCTTCACCAGCGAATCAATCACATCGTTCAGTTCACCTTCGTTGTATCGCCCGCCACTCTGCAACTGCGCCTGCAAATCGGTGAGTTCCCGTTTAGTGTTGTCCAGGCGCTTGCGCTCACGCGGAGCCGCGTTCCCTGCGCTCCAGATGTGCTCCAAATCCGTGCGCACGTGTTCGAAAATGTGGCCACGCCATTCTTCCCCGCGAAACCGTTCCAAACGGTCGTGATACCAGTCCTGTGCCATAGCGCTCAATCCAAAAAGCGCCAACATTACCAATCCAGCTTTAAATATTTGTTTCATGGTTTTCAAAAACCCTTTCGAACAATTATTATCACGCATCTTTCGCAATACACTAGAATCGTTATCTTGCACTCGGCTCTTTCACCCTGGCGCTTTGGCATCGCTTTCCTTTTGACGGCGGTCTGCTCGCTCTCACAACCGGGCGGGGGTAGCATTGCCAAGATAGAAGCCGATGCCCGAGCACATTTGGCCGCACGCAACGCCAATGCCGCGTTAGCTGATTATCAACAACTGGCCGCTCTGAATCCGAAATCCGCCATTTACGAGGATCAAATCGGTTTCCTGCTGGCTGCCACCAACCGCGTAACCGAAGGCATTCCACATCTGCAGCGTGCGACCGAACTCGATCAGAAACTGTCGGTCGCTTGGTATCACTTAGGCGTCGCCCAGTGCCTCACACAGCAGACCGAATCCTGTCTGGCCAGTCTGCAAAAAGCGGCGGCTCTCTCTCCACTCAACGGCGATTACCGCCTCCGCCTCGGCTCGGCGTTCAGCGAACTGAATCGCTTCGCTGAAGCCGTTCCTGAATTGCAGAAAGCAGCTAATTTCCTAACCCGGAACCGTGAGGCCTGGATCGCACTCGGTCTCGCTCTCGATAAGCAGCGCCGCTTCACCGAAGCCTGCGACGCTTTTCGCCAAGCCCTTACCTTGAATCCCAATGACAACAAGGTTCGTAATAGTTATGGTTATGCCCTGGTCAATTCGGGTGATACCGCCGGTGGTCTCCGCGAATACCTCCGAATTCTCCAACAGGAACCCGATAACCAAACCGTCCAAGTGAACATCGGCTACGCCTACATTGGTGCTGGCAATTACAAAGCAGCCATCGACCAGCTTTCCCACATCACCAGCTCGCACCCCGACAACGCCGGCGCTCATTATGATCTCGGCGTCGCCTACAAGCAAAGTGACGATCTCCCGCACGCCAAAGTCGAATTCGAAAAAACGATCGAGCTCGATCCGTCGCTTGTCGAGGCGCACTACCTGCTCGGCATCACTTACGAAGGTTCCGGGGAAACGGAGAAGGGAATTGAACAGCTTCGCGCCGCCGTCGCCGAGCGTCCCACCTACGCCGAAGCCTGGTTCGAACTCTCAACCATCCTCAAGCAACAAGGAGACGTGGACGGTGCCATTGACGCTCTCAAGCATTCCGTCGCGCTAGATGATAAAGACGCTGGCGCCTTCAATACGCTCGGCCTGTTACTCAAGCGTAAGGGCGACGAAGCCGGAGCCAAAGAAGCCTTTGCCCGCGCCGCCACCCTACGTCTAACTGAGAATCAAGAGAAGCAAAACAAGCTCAAGCAGGGTGCGGCGAACCTGAACCCAGCAAAGAGTCAATAGCGTGCCTTGGCCCCTGCGCACGCCAAGTGAACGTCAGCAAGAAAATTGCACTGAACGCAAAATAAGCGCTCATGCAAATGTTCAGGAATTCCGGCGCATGTTGCCGCAGATTGATCGCTCCCATCGTCAATACCAAAAACACCAACGCAAAAATCATGGAAATCGCGCCTGCCATCTTCGCCGACTCCCTGAACGCGAACACGCCGAGGGTAACCGCAATCAATACGAACAAAGCCGTAAACGGCCGGAACGACATTCTAAGCGACCAATGAGCAACAATCCATTCAATCGCTCCTAATGAGCAAAGCCCGAACCCGTTCAGCGCGAGCCACCAACCCCTGCCCTTTGTCGTCCTCCACATACCGGCTGCCACGGTGCAAATCCCCGCAGCGATAACCAGTTTGCCCAGCGATAAAATCGTGGTCCTTGAAATCCCGGTTCGCAACGTCAACAAACCTTCCTGATCTAGCGCCGCCACCATCAGCACCGCATACACAGCTTCCAAAGCGCCGGCCAACGCCAAAAGCCACCCGTTTCGAGTCAGCCTGTTCGCCATATAAAATATAAACTCCTGCCGACCCAATCATATCTCCATTTTCAGCAATGACGTGCTCAGTCCTATCGACTCTTCACGAACGTGACATGCGCGCTCGCCGTCTCGCCCTCGGCCGTGGTGATGCCCGCATCTCGCAACAGTTTCTGTTCGCTTATGCTAAGAATCGGTGGGAAATACGTCGCCCAAAATTCATATGTCCCAGGCTCCTTGTCTTCATAGAAGAGAGCATCTCTGCGGGCCACGATCCTAAGGCTTTGACCCCGCTGAAGAATTTTCCAAGTCTTTGCTCGTTCGAGTACTGTCGGCCCGTCATAGACGCCACTTCCGCACCCATAACCGCTACTTGGTCCATAGACTACTGAACGAGGAGTAAATTGGCGATAAAAAGCTATGTACCCCTGTCTTGCTGAGAAACAAAAAATTGCCGGAGTCGGTATCCGAATATCGCCGTTTTGAGTATTGACGATCTCAAACTCAAACGCTTGGGGCATTCCCCGAACGATCGATTTCGGATGGAGACGGAGTTGAACCTTACGGGAATTATTAAGCTCCTGTCCCGGACAGCACACCACGGTAAACAACATCATTGCTGCAACGAGTCGAAGCACATGCACTCCTAAAACAAATTCCCCGCCACCTGCTCCGCTAGCCCGGTTACCTTACTCCGTAAGTCTTTCGCGCTCGCCAGTTTGTCCGAACTCGTCAACCGAATAACAAACGCCTGATTCCGCACGCGCCCCACAACTTTCTCAGCCATTGCTCCATTCGTTCCTGAGCTACAAGCCCGCGCCTCATTCCCAATCGCCTTCAACTTCGCAACATCCCGTCCACCCGCGCACTCATCATCCGCCAACTTCCCAAACCGCTCCGGCCCGGCCAACTTACTGACCGCCACCATCAGTTCAATCTCCGCACTTTTGAACTGGCACTCGTATCCCGCCTCCTTCGCCACACGCGTGACCGTCACCTCGCCCATCGCCCCGCGCACCGACGGCGTCGTCAACACCGGGCAACTCATCCCTCCCGCAAACAACAACAGCGCGTAAATCAAGCTACACCTTCTTTGCCGGCTTCAATTCTTCGCTTTTCAAAACCTTCCCGCCCTCTTGAATCACATAGAGCCGGTTCACATCCAAGTCCTTCAACTGATCCACCTTCCCACTCAGCCAGCGAATCTCCACCATGTCCACCTTCGCTGCCTCGTCCAAACCAAAATGCATTCGCAAATCATTCTGTGAAAAATAACTCCCGCCGCTGCGCAACTCATCCATCTGCACCAGCGGTTTCGCCGCATGCGGCTTCGTCTTCGCCGTCACAATCACCCGCGACCCAATCCCTGTCCGGTTCGACTTCACTCCCACCAGCTTGATCTTGATCCACTTCCGAGTCAGCGTCGAATCGCACCGCAATAACTGTGGCATCGCATTCATGCAATTCACCGCAATATCCATCGCCCCGTCATTGTTGTAATCGCCAAACGCACAACCCCGCGCCGGAGCATTCTCCATAATCCCGGGGCCGCCCTTCTCCGTCACTTCCTCGAACCTCCCATTCTGGAGATTCCGATACAGATACTTATGTTCGGCATACTTCAAATCCGTCTTCGACTTATCCACCTCCGGATAAACATGCCCGTTCGACATCAACACATCCAACCAGCCATCGTTATCCATATCGAAGAAACCCACGCCCCAACCCAGCAGCCGCGTGTTCACACCAATGCCACTCGGATACGTGCGATCCTCAAACGTCGCATCCCCCAAGTTCGTATAAAGCGAGTCCGTATCTCCCGCGAAATTCGTCTTCACCACATCCAGATTGCCGTCGCGGTTATAGTCTCCAATCGAAACACCCATCCCCGCCTGGGGCTTGCCTTCTGGAGACAACGCCGCGCCCGACTCAATCGCAATATCCTTGAACGTGCCATCCTTCTGGTTCTGATACAACGTCGCCGTACTCGAATCGTTCGCTACATAGATATCCGGCCAGCCATCGTTATCTAAATCTGACGCCGCCACACTCAAACCATAAGTGCCCGCCGTATTCCAGATCCCGGCCTTCTCACTCACATCCGTAAACGTGCCATCGCCATTGTTGTGATACAGAATGTTCTTCCCGCCCGGCAATCCCGGCGGCCCGCAAGCCACTAACAATCCTTTGTAAGTACACGGCCCCGCTTCCGGCGGTGGCGCAGTCTTCAAATCAAAGTCCACATAATTCGCCACAAACAAATCCAGGTGGCCATCCTTGTCATAATCCACAAACGTGCAGCCCGTGTTCCATCGCGTCTTTGGTCCCGGCTGCCACAACCCCGCCTTCTCCGTGACATCGGTAAAGGTGCCGTCGCCGTTGTTCTTATAGAGCGCATTCTGCCCGTAGTAACTCACAAATAAATCATCATGCCCGTCGTTGTTGTAATCGCCGACGCAGCAAGCCTGCCCCCAACCTGTGCGATGCTCTAACCCCGATCCCTTCGTTACATCCGTAAACGTGCCGTCCCGATTGTTCTTAAATAAATGGCAGCGCGGCTCCTGCCCT